>NZ_JBDLLG010000007.1:0-134239 GCF_039822625.1 Marinimicrobium locisalis | reverse complement strand
GTTGGCATCGACCTCGGCGCTGGCGAAGGTAAAGCTTGTGGCGCTTGCCTCGGTGCCGCTGAGCGTGGCGTCATCGAAGCTTACGCTATGGCCGCTGGGCGCGGTGGCATCCAGAGTGGCGGTATCGGTCACGGCACTGGCGGCGTTGCCGGCGGCATCGGTCAGCGTTACGGAGAGAGTAATGGTGCCGTCCGGGAGGCCACTGACGTCGATGCCGGTGATTTGTTCTCCGGTGCTGGTTACGGTGCCCGAGCCGGTTACCGAGGTGCCACCGCCGCTGCTGGAAATGGTGTAGCTGTAGTTGGCGCCGACCTCGGCACTGGCGAAGGTAAAGCTTGTGGCGCTTGCTTCACTGGCATCAATGTTGGCGTCGTCAAAGCTGATACTGTGACCGGTGGGCGCCGCATTGTCGACCTCGGCATTGCTACTGTCGGCAACGGTTACCGTGTTGCCGGCATTGTCCGTAGCGCTAACCGAAACATTCAGGTTACTTCCGGATACAGAGCTGCCATCAATGGTGTAGTTGGCGCTCCAGGTGTCACTGCTGTTGGTGGCGGCCACGGCAGCTTCACCACCAAAGGCGGAGAAGTCGATCGTCACACTACTGATGGTGTCACTGTTGTTGTCGCCACTTGCGGTGTTGTCCCAGGTGGCGGTGACGGTATCGCCTAGAATGTAAGCGCCTCCGTTGCCTGAGCTCCCCATGAGGCTAATATTGGCATCGCTCACGGAGGGGGCGACATCGTCCGTGAGACTGACGGAGGAACTGATGGACAAAGTGGCCGTGTCGTCTCCGCCATTTGCCGTACCACCGTTGTCCGTCACAGACGTTAAGGTAACAGTGCGCGTGGACGCACTGACCTCGATACTGCTGTTCAAATAAGAGAGGTTGTCGATCAGGTTTTGCGCCTGCGAATCGGACAGGCTGGCCCCCGAGAAGTTGACGGTGGCCGTGGAACTTACAACGGATACGGCGTAATTCAAGCCATTGGTCGATGTTGAACCGGAGGTTCCGTCCGTTAGGGCAATGGTGCTGCCGTCGGCGATAAGCGTTTCCGAAGCACCATTGATGAGGTTGCTTACGGTTAGCGTAAAGCCGGATACAGTTTGGCCGCTTTCAATCGTTGAAATGCTCGCGCCTGAAAACAAGCCGACAGCGCTGCCACCCTCACTGAAACTGGGGTCGCTGCCGGCGGCCGTCAATGTCGGCTCGTTATTGACCCCGGCCACCGTTACTGTGGAGCCCACGGCCAGCGAGGCGGTATCGTCCCCACCGTTGGCGGTGCCGCCGCTATCCTGCAGGGAGGTGATGGTTACCACACGGTTGCTGGTGTCCGGCGTGTTGCTGTTGTTTTGATAGCTCAGGCCGTCGACCAGCGTTTGGGTGGCCGCGCTCGACAGGGTGCCGCCGGTCAGGGAGACCGTCGCGGTGGTGCCGGAAACGGAAACGCTGTAGCTCAAGCTGTTGCTGGCGGTTGTGCCGGAGGTGCCGTTGGTCAGTGCGATGGCGGTGCCGTCGGCGGTGAGTACTTCATCGACTCCGTCGTTGACGTTGGTCACCGTCAGGGTTAGTGCGCCAAGCGTCTGCCCGGCCTCGATGGTGCTAACGCTGCTGGCGCTGAACAGGCCAGCCGCTGAACCCCCTTCGGTGAAGGTGGGGTTGGCGCCGGTGGCGGTGAGCGTGGGCTCGTCGTTGGTCTCAACCACGGTGACGGTCGAATCGACAGCCAGCGAAACCGTGTCGTCGCCGCCGTTGGCAGTGCCGCCGCTGTCCTGGAGACTCGTTAGCGTCACCACGCGGTTGCTGGTCGAAGGGCTGTTGCTGTTGTTTTGGTAGCTGATGTTGTCGACCAGAGTCTGCGCCGCCGAAGTGGACAGGTTGCCACCGGTCAGTGAGACGGTGGCGGTGGTGCCGACCACCGAAACGCTGTAGCTCAAGCTGTTGCTCGCGGTGGTGCCGCTGGTGCCATGGGTCAGCACAATCGTCGACCCGTCCAGATTGATTCGTTCGTTGCTTCCATCGCTGGTGTTCGAAACCGTAAAGGTTAGGGCGCTAACGGTTTGACCGGTGTCTTGGGTACTGATACTGGTACCACTGAAGAGGCTGGCCGCAGAGCTGCCCTCGGTAAAAGTCGGGTCGTTGCCTGTCGCGGTCAAAGTGGGCTCGTTGTTGACGGGGGGAGCTTGAATGTCACCTATCCCAATTTCACCAAAGGAGGCGTACATGTTGCCATTTGACGTTATGGTAAACTGAGTGATGTCATTAAAGTTCAGTGTCGGTGTTTCTGAGCCCGTGGCGTAAACGGGGGAACCATTACTTGGCGTGAATGTGTAAGTGTTCGAATAAGAGTTAACAAATAAGCTAAGAGTGGAAACATCAAATGTTTGGCCACCAGACATGGAAATCGTAAGAGAGGACTCATAGGAGCCACCGGCCCCTGCCGTTACATAAGAATAAATGTAAGTGCTGACGTCGGCACCATCAAACTCAAGGGTCTGGCCCCCGGAAAGCGTATAAGTCGCATCGATGCTGGCGGCACCCCCCATGGCACCTGCGTAGGAGACGGACCCCCCTCCACCGCTAACGAGAGGAAGAACATGTTTGAAGTTCTTAAGGGCGGCTGAAGAGAAAGGCGTTGATGACTCAATAGTACCTCTGGCCACCTCAAGGTCCCAGTCACCATGCTTTCTGGCGTCGCCTGTAAAATCGTTTGAGGCCGCTACGTCAACACCGGCGTTTGACGAAACAAGATCGAGAAAGTCATGTCCCTCTTGGCCGGCTGCCAGATTACAGCCATAAAAGAGCACGTCACCGCCTTCACGCAGCGCGGCACCCAATAGCGTGGTCGTCGTCCCGCTATCAAAGTTTTCCGAGGTCAAGGTGCTCGTTCCCAGTTGAATACGACCCGACCCAGCATGAGAGACTAAATGAATGGCGTCGAGCTCAGCGTAGTCGCTTAAGATGGACTGTAGCTGCTGTTCGCCGTCAGCATCCTTATTAACAAACCGAACTTGGAAGCCTGGCTTTAGGTTCTCGGTAAAGGTCGTGTAGTTGGGCACCGACGTATCAATAATAACAAGCTCTCTGACGGAGCGCCCGGACTGCAAATCCAGTGGTTGCGCTTGTGGTTTTGCGCTTTCGGCAGGGTGAGTGTTCCCTCTCAGTTTGAGCGTCCGTGTGGCGGGTCTTACAAGGCGCATATCGCTGGCAGACAGTTGAATGCCCTTATTGTCCAAGAAACGGCCACTACGAATGCTAGCTGGCGCCTCACTTTCACCCTCCCGGTAAGCAACTTTATCTGGAGAAGACAGTCTCCTTTGGTAGCTTCCAGCAGCGATGTACGCCGACGTTGGCATGGAGAAAACGCCCAAAGGCACAAGCAGTGCCATCAAGGGGTTCATTTTCTTGTGAATCATGAGTGGCTCCTCAGGCTGATAGGTTCTTCAGCTGTTTGCTTGGGGGCGATTATGCTGGCTTCTGTGCCGGTATGGTCCCTCCAGAAGGCCATGTCGCTATATTTTGTAAACAAGTCGGGCGGTAGAATGCTCCGTCTCGGTGTGAAATCCACTTTTCGCTTCACTCGGTGCAGCCCGTCGATGCCCAACGTTTGATCGAACTTGTTCTCTTCATACTCCACATTCTCAAAGTCGTGTTGATACGCGGGTAACTCAAGAAACTGATACATTAATTCAACGGTTCGTTCTGGATTGGAGGCCAAAAGGTCGTAGTCAATCAGTAGCAAACGGTTAGAGTATTCGCCGTAGTAGGCCTCCTTAAGCGCAGTCCAGGCGCTGCCAACGGCACTCCCCGCTTGCATTAGCGTCTCGCAGCGGCTGTAGACGGTCATGCGCGATGCGGGAGTGAACATTCGGCTGTAGTCAAACGGGTTCTTCCGATAAATGCGTTCAAAGCTGTCCATGATCCACGCCGGGTTACGAACGCAGCAGATCATTTTGAAATCAGGAAAGAGCTCTACAAGCTGATGCATCCGAGCCGTCCAGATTCGGTTGGTGTCGAAAATGATGGCAGCATCGCTCTTGTCGCTGTAGTAGGCTTCGAAAATTCCTTCTGTGAGTCGTTTTCGTTTATCTCGGTCAAAGAACGCATAGAACTCGCTGCCGGCGCCTATTTGCTCCAGGCAGGAATTCATTAGGGCCGCCACCGGACTCGACATGGCGGCGTGAAAATCAGGGTTCTGCCGAAGGATGCCAGCCAGCAGTGTGGAGCCGGAGCGAGGCATGCCCGAAATAAAGTGATAGTTTCGATTCATAAAGTTCACAGTGTATTGGTTCGGCTGTTATTAGTGGTTCCGGTTGTGTTGAAATGGTTTGCAAATTATGGGCATACTAGCTTTTTTGCAAACCCAATGAACGAACCCGTATAGGCAAACGTATAACCGCATGGATAAATTCACATTGCCCGATGGCCTGGGGTTGCGTCAGGCGACCGCTTCCGATCAACCTTTTCTTGCTTCGTTGTTTCACTCCACCCGTGAGGCGTTTTATCTGTCTGGTCAGGATAAGGACTATATTCACCATCTTATTGACCAGCAGTTTGATCTCCAGACCGAGGCTTATGGCGAGCAGTCGCCGGATGCCATGACGTTCATCGTTGATAAGTCAGGCACACCCATCGGGCGCCTGGTTTTGGACTTTGGTAAAAAAATCGCTCATATTGTTGATCTGTCGTTTATTCCGAAGGCTCGGGCCAAAGGTTATGGCAAAGCGGTAATTCAGGCCGTTCAGCACATCGCTCAGAAGCAGCGGTTACCGGTCGGTCTGTCGGTCGAGCATCAAAATTCCCGAGCCCGGAAGCTGTATCTATCGCTGGGTTTTGCTCCGTATGAAAATTCCATCAGTCACGCGTTTATGCTTTGGTACCCCGTGCTTGGCTAAAAACCCGACCCAACGCGGACCAGAGAGCGCAGCCCACCGTATGTGCTGCGCTTAATCACCTACAGGCCATCAATTTCGGGGTGGGAACAGCCCTTGTAATGCGATGGAGAAATTGAGGGCCATAAACGGGTTCTGTATGTTAAACGGCTGGCCACCGCCAGCCGTTCCCACTTGAACCGTACCACTGGCACTGCCGGATACGCCGCCCAGAGAGACGAGCGATTCGTCCGAGGGATTGGATTTGTAAATGTTCTCATCCTTATCCTGGGGCCCACCGGTCGCTTTCGTCTTGGATAAATAGGCTCCTTGGCTGGGGGTTGTGGCGTCGCCCTCCTCTG
This sequence comes from Marinimicrobium locisalis, assembly GCF_039822625.1. NCBI lineage: Bacteria > Pseudomonadati > Pseudomonadota > Gammaproteobacteria > Cellvibrionales > Cellvibrionaceae > Marinimicrobium > Marinimicrobium locisalis. Next base: position 129,005 of record NZ_JBDLLG010000007.1, on the reverse strand, counting down.
TCGTCGCTTTCACCTCTGTGCTGCTACCCCCTGAAGTAAATGTGGCCTGGTGAGAGTGCGGCGCCAGCTCTGTTTCAATAAGTGTATGAGTTTGAGAGCCCCCGTACTGGCCAATCCGAAAGGGCGTCAAGCTGGGTGGGGATTGGCCATGGCTCTGGCCAACTGGCGCTCGGGACGCCATATTTGGCAGGCCAAAGGTGGTCCGGCCGTCACCGCCGAAGTTTGTGCCAAGCAAGGAAAAGAGGGCCGTATTCTGGCTAATGGCAATCAGCTGTCCTTCGCACAGCGCCCAGCCGCGCGGCGCAAAATCAAAGCCAAACATCTGAATTTGACCAAGAAAGGGTTCTGACATCGCTTATGCTCCTTTTTAAGGCAAAAGTTCTTGTGGGTGCGGCAAGGCTCCCGCATTGCCGCGCTGTTAGCCTTCGCCAACTCCGGTTCTGTCACTGTGCGCCTCGGTGACAATAATCTCGTAGTGCGCTCCGCTTTTAGCGGATAGGTGCAACAATGGCTGGCCGATTGCCGGATGTTCAATCTGGTAGGAGCCATCAACGACTGATAGTGGCTGGTCGGTCTCAAGGAGAACGCTCCATCCTAGCCACTGGTTGGACTTCATGTCGTACTTGTCTACCGCACTCACCGTCATGGCCACCCGTTGACCCGCGGCGTCGCAAACGTCGACCTGCTGCCCCTCCAGGGTTTTAAAAGTGTCGTAATTCAGTTCACTCATGGGTTTTCTCTTGATGAAGCGGCCAGGGGCTCCCAGCACAGTTGATCAGTAGGTTGATTCAATCCGCTGTCCCCGTGTTCCAAACACTGTGGGTATTGTTGACATTGATGTACCAGAGCCCCCCCGGCTTCATGGTAACTAGTTTATTGCTGCATAAAGACAGCACATCGTCTTCCATCACGGGGCAGCCCACCCGTCTTCGGGCTCGTGGACGAACGCTTGGAGGATTGGGTAGGCATCGTGATGTCGACGTAAACACCGTATCGGTTGAACCGCCCAGCCGACGTTGTAATCCGCCGGGTTAACATGACCGATCCACTGACGCAGCGATAACATATGAGTATTGCGTTCAAGCGCATCGAGGCAGCTTGACACGTCCAAATTGTTTAAACGAGCACTATCAACGGGTTTTGTTAGTGACGCCTTTAGCGCTTCCTGCAAATCCGGCCCCCTTCGGTGGTTATATTTTCTCACTAGCTAATTAAGGCTAGCGGAGCCCCCTATCCTGCGCAAATACTTTTTTACGTTTAATTTTTCAATGAGATGTGTATAGGGAAATTGACGCCGAAAGAAGTGTCGGTTTTTTGTCGGGTGTTTGCGTTTTGATCAATAGAGGGGTGGTGGGTGCCAGTTTTCTGACTGAGAGGGGCGGCTGGGAGTGCGTAGGTAGTTTCTACTATGGAGGGCGGGCTTAACCGACGAGTGGGCCGGATTGAGCTTTGTCGATCCGGCCTACTTGAAGGTCGCATGGGGACTTATTCCGGCTGTAGCCCCAGATTGTTCACAATATTCGCCGTTGGCGCGTACTGATTCATGGTATAGATGTGGATTCCCGGTGCGCCATTCTCCAGCAGAGTTTCGCACAGCTCGGTGACCAGCTCCTCGCCGAAGGCTTTGATGCTGTCGCTGTCATCGCCGTAAGCTTCGAGGCGCTTTCGCATCCAGCGAGGGATTTCCGCACCACAGGCGTCGGAGAAGCGGGTCAGATTCTTGTAGTTGATGATGGGCATAATGCCCGGGTATATCGGCTGGGTAATGCCGGCCTTAGCGCATTGATCCATAAAATAAAAATAGGCGTCCGGGTTGTAGAAGTACTGGGTAATGGCACTGTCGGCGCCCGCCTCGAATTTGCCCTTCAGGAATTTGATGTCGTCATCGTAGCTGTTGGCCTGGGGGTGTATCTCCGGGTAGGCCGCCACTTCCAGGTGGAAGTGGTTGCCGAAGTGCTTGCGGATGAACGCAACCAGCTCATTGGCATAGACCATCTGGTAGCCGCCGCCCACGCCCGAGGGCATATCGCCGCGCAAGGCGACGATGCGGTCGATGCCGGCGTCTTTGTATTCCTGGATGAGGGCCTTGATGGTTTCCTCTTCATCGCCACCGAAGGAGAGGTGCGGGGCCACCGGCACGCCTTCGTTTTTGAAATGCTTCACGAGGCCTTTGGTGTTATCCCGCGTGGAACCTCCGGCGCCGTAAGTGACGGAAAAAAAATCCGGTTCGAGTTCGGAGAGTTTTTTGCGCACATTGAGCAGCTTCTCCCGGCCCTGGTCGGTTTTGGGCGGGAAGAATTCGAAGCTCAGGCGCGGTTGATCGTTGTCGGTCATTTTGGTGGAGCTCTGTTTTTAATGTCGTGTTTTGGGTTTTTAGGGTAGGTGGCGCAGCGCCACCTACCATTTTATTTCCTGCTCAATCAATACTTATAACTTTCCGGCTTAAACGGCCCTTCCACCGGCACATCGATGTACCCGGCTTGCTTTGGGGTGAGCTTGGTGATTACGCCACCAAAGCCTTCCACCATGTCTTTGGCCACTTCCTCGTCCAGCTTTTTGGGCAGCACCTTTACATACAGGTGTTCTTTCTTCTGGTCCTTCGGCAGGTCGGCGAACTTGCGCTCGAACAGGTGCATCTGGGCCAATACCTGGTTGGCAAAGGAGCCGTCCATAATGCGCGAGGGGTGCCCGGTGGCGTTGCCCAGGTTCACCAGGCGGCCTTCGGAAAGCAGAATTAGGTGGTCGTTGCTCTCTTTGTCACGGTAGATTTTGTGCACTTGGGGTTTGATTTCTTCCCAGTGCCAGTTCTCGCGCATGTAGGCGGTATCGATCTCGCTGTCGAAGTGACCGATATTGCATACCACGGCGCTGCTCTTCAGCGCCTTGAGCATGGGCGCGTCGCACACATTGACGTTGCCCGTAGTGGTAACCACCAGGTCGGTATTGCCCAGCAATACTTTATCAATGTCTGAATCTTTTCCGGTATTCACGCCCTTTTTGTAGGGTGATACCACCTCAAAACCGTCCATGCAGGCTTGCATGGCACAGATCGGGTCGATCTCTGTGACCTTCACGATCATGCCTTCCTGGCGCAGGGAGGCGGCGGAGCCTTTACCGACGTCACCGTAGCCGATGACCAGGGCTTTCTTGCCGGCCATCAAGTGGTCGATACCGCGCTTAATGGCATCGTTCAGGCTGTGACGGCAACCGTATTTGTTGTCGTTCTTGCTTTTGGTGATGGCGTCGTTAACGTTGATGGCCGGTACTTTCAGCTCGCCTTTTTTCAGCATATCCAGCAGCCGGTGCACCCCGGTGGTGGTTTCTTCCGAAATGCCGTGAATTTTGTCCAGCTGCTCGGCATACTTTTCATGCATCAGGCCGGTCAAGTCACCGCCGTCATCCAGAATCATGTTGGAATCCCAGACCTTGCCGTCTTTCAGAATGGTCTGCTCAATGCACCACCAGAACTCCTCTTCGCTCTGCCCTTTCCAGGCAAAGACCGGCACGCCCGCGGCGGCGATGGCGGCGGCGGCGTGATCCTGGGTGGAGAAAATGTTGCACGAGGCCCAGCGCACTTCCGCCCCCAGTTCCACCAGGGTTTCAATCAGCACGGCGGTCTGGATGGTCATGTGGATGCAGCCCATAATTTTGGCGCCGGCGAGTGGCTTGTCCGCTTTGTATTTGCGGCGCAGGGCCATCAGCGCGGGCATTTCGCCTTCGGCGATGTCGATTTCCCGGCGGCCCCATTGGGCTTGCTTTTCAAACTCTTCAGCGGTTTTGGCGGCGACTTTGTAGTCGGTAAATTTCGCGGCGATGTTCATGGAGTATCTCCGGTCTAATGTATGAATTCGGCTCGGTGCATTGGTAGGTGGCGTTTCACTTACCTACCCTACGCCACGGAATCGTAGGGTAGGTAAGCGCAGCGCCACCTACCGTATAGGCCCCTGTACTACAAATACTTCTTCAACAACTCCGCCTTGTCGGTCTTCTCCCAGGTAAACTCCGGCAGCTCGCGACCGAAATGCCCGTAGGCGGCGGTGGCCCGGTAGATGGGGCGCTTCAGCTCAAGCATGTCGACCAGGCCTTTCGGGCGCAGATCAAAGTGTTCGCGCACCAGTTTGGCGATCTCGTCGTCCGGTAATTTACCGGTGCCGAAGGTGTTCACCGAAATGGACGTGGGCTCGGCCACGCCGATGGCGTAAGAGATCTGAATTTCACAACGGCTGGCCAGCCCGGCGGCGACAATGTTCTTCGCGACGTAGCGGCCGGCGTAAGCGGCGGAGCGGTCCACTTTGGACGGATCCTTGCCGGAGAAAGCGCCGCCCCCGTGACGGGCCATGCCGCCGTAGGTATCCACGATGATCTTCCGGCCGGTCAGGCCACAGTCACCCACCGGGCCGCCGATAATAAATTGGCCGGTTGGGTTGATGTGGTAGCGCGTATCGTCATGCAGCCACGCTTCCGGCAGCACCGGTTTGAGGATTTCCTCGCGCACGGCCTCGTGAATTTGCGCCTGGGAAACGGTCGGGTGATGTTGAGTGGACAGCACCACGGCGTCCACCGCCACCGGCTTACCGTTTTCATAACGCAGAGTGACCTGGCTTTTGGCGTCGGGACGCAACCAGGGCAGGCTCCCGTTTCGGCGTAGCTCCGCCTGTTTTTCCACCAGGCGGTGAGCGAAGTAGATGGGGGCCGGCATCAGTACGTCGGTCTCGTCGGTGGCGTAGCCGAACATCAGGCCTTGGTCCCCGGCACCCTGGTCTTTGGATTCCGCTTCGTTTTCATCCACACCCTGGGCGATATCGGCGGACTGTTTGCCGATGGCATTGAGCACGGCACAAGAGGCACCGTCAAAGCCCACATCGCTGGAGTTGTAGCCGATATCGAGAATGACATCGCGAATCAAGTCTTCCAGGTCGACGTAGGTCGAGGTCCGCACTTCGCCGGCGACGATGGCCATGCCGGTTTTGACCAGCGTTTCCACGGCCACGCGGGCGTTGGGGTCGTCTTTGAGAATGGCATCCAGCACCGCGTCGGAAATCTGATCCGCCAATTTGTCGGGGTGGCCTTCCGAGACGGATTCCGAAGTAAACAACGAATATTCAGCCATGTTTGGCTCCTTGTACGGATGGAAAAGAGTCGGATGATGAAGGTTTAAAAAACTGTCGCAGTTGAATCTGAAAACCGTTGCGCAGGGCGAAGTAAACACTCTGGCCTTCCTTCAGGCCGGCATCGCCCGCCCAGAGGGATAAATCGTCCGGCTCAAAACCCTGCCAGAGATCGCCGCAGGCTTCCCGCGCCCAGGTCTGCTCGTGGCGGCATAGGTCGGTGACCAGCAGAGCGCCACCGGGCACCAGTACGCCGCTCAAATCCTGAAAAATGTCGGCGGGCGAGGGGGTGTGGTGCAGCACCATATTCACCACAATGCAGTCCGCCAGCACTTTGTGCTCTTTCAGTCGCCGGGTGTCGCCGAGAATAAATTCGACGTTCTTCAGGCGCTGTTCTTCAGCGAGCTGCCGAGCCTGCTCCAGCATCTTCGAGGCGTTGTCCAGGGCCACAACCTGCTTGAAGCGCTTGGCCAGCGCCGGCAAAAACTCGCCTTCCCCCGGCCCGACTTCCAGTGCCAAATGGCGATCCTGCAGCGGCGTATTGGCGAGCAGCTGGCCGATCTGTTCGGCGTAGACGGGGTAACTGGCGATGAGGTCCTGTTGCGCCCGGAACTTGTGGGCGTTGTCGGCAAAGAAATCTCGCGAAGCGAGCGCTCGCTCACGCCGAAGCTCGCTCAGTCTCTCGATCAACTCGCTCGGCAGCGGTTCGGCGTCCAGGGTGGCGAACAGTTGCTGTTGCAGCTCGCGCAGCGGATTTTCCGGAGCGAGGTAGGCGCGCCGATAGAAGATGGAGTTGCCCTCCCGGCGGGAGGTGAGCAGCCCGGCGTTGGTGAGCACTTTCAGGTGGTGGCTCATGCCGGATTGTTTGCAATCGAGCAGCTGGCACAGCTCGAGCACCCCGAAGGAGTCCCGTTTCATGACCCGTAGGATGTCCAGGCGAAGGGGGTCGCCCGCGGCTTTGAGCAGCTGCGGGAGTGTCTGGGGGGCGAGGGTGTCCTCGGGTGGGAGTGCTTGAGCGTGATTCATAGAGCGGGAGTCTAGCAGGAGTTTTTATCTATATCAAAATATTTTGATATAGTCTTGGTGAGCGTTTTGGGGAATCCGGTCTGCGATGGGGTGGACTGTTCCCAGACACGCCGTAAACCCCTCCCTGGGGGCTCGAATCGCGGGTCCCCCGCTCCACGGTCTGGGAACAGTCCACCCCACCGCAGACCTCAGTGCCACATTTTGAGGCTCGTAGGGGAGGTAAGGCCGAAGGCCGCCACCTCCCAGGTATTAATTAACTCGAAATGGTGGGTGGCGCGCTTCGCGCTTACCGCACCCTACGTGTTGGTATGGTTGGGTGGTTCTGGCACTGAGGTCAGGGGTTGGGTCTACCCTTCATAGACTCTCTGAGGCATGGATGCCGATGAGAAGCCCCCATGGACGGGTTCACGGCGGGTCTATGAAGGGTAGACCCAACCCCTGACCGGACTTGACCCCCTTTCACAAGGATATGGGCACCTCTATAATAGTCATAAAAACTATAACAAGGCTTTACTGTCCGCTCCGGGTAGGGGAAAATAGCGCGCTCTGAAATCTCCACAACCTATTTGAGCGGCTAGAGTTAAAAAATGCCGCCAAATGTCATACAATTAGCGGCCTCAAAAAGCCAATCGCGGACTTTTAAGAGGCCCTTAGCGGTTTAAAAGAACCGCCGGCACCAGACGAGGTCGACAATCGCACAGCAATGAAAGTCTGGCGTCCAACAACCGCGTGTGAACAGAAAGCCCTGGAGAGCCTTCAGCGCTAACGCCCTGAAAAGCCCCAGGCCTGAAAGAAAAGGGCCACCAAAAGGCCCTAAGATTCCAGAACATCCAACCATTATCGAAGGAGCTACTCACAACATGCCCACTCGTACCGAACTTGCCAACGCCATTCGCGCCCTGAGTATGGACGCGGTCCAGAAAGCCAAAAGCGGCCACCCCGGCGCGCCCATGGGCATGGCGGACATCGCCGAAGTCCTCTGGAACGACTTCATGAAGCACAACCCGGCCAACCCCTACTGGGCCGACCGCGACCGCTTCATCATGTCCAACGGCCACGGCTCCATGCTGGTCTACTCCCTGCTGCATTTGACCGGCTACGACCTGCCGATGAAAGAGCTGGAAAACTTCCGTCAGCTGCACTCCAAAACCCCGGGCCATCCCGAACTGGGTTACACCCCCGGTGTTGAAACCACCACCGGCCCGCTGGGTCAGGGCCTGGCCAACAGCGTCGGCATGGCGCTGGCCGAGAAGAGTCTGGCCGCTCAGTTCAACCGTGAAGGCCACACCATCGTCGACCACCACACCTACGTCTTCATGGGCGACGGCTGCCTGATGGAAGGCATCTCCCACGAAGCCTGCTCCCTGGCCGGTACTCTGGGCCTGGGCAAGCTGATCGGCTTCTACGACGACAACGGCATCTCCATTGACGGCAAGGTCGAAGGCTGGTTTACCGACGACACGCCCAAGCGCTTTGAAGCCTACGACTGGCACGTGATCCCGAACGTCGACGGTCACGACCCCGCCGCCGTGAAGGCCGCTATCGAAGAAGCGCAGAAAGAGACTGAGAAGCCCTCCTTGATCTGCTGCAAGACCGTCATCGGCTTCGGTTCGCCCAACAAGCGCGGTACCCAGGGCATACACGGCGCACCGCTGGGTGAGGAAGAAATCGAACTGGCCCGCAAGGAACTGAACTGGACCCACGCGCCGTTCGAAGTGCCCGACGATATCTATAAAGGTTGGGACGCCAAAGAGAAAGGCGCCGCTTCCGAGAGCACTTGGCAGGAACGTTTCGATGCCTACAAGAAAGCGCATCCGGAGCTGGCGGAAGAGTTCGAACGTCGCGTGATTAAGGGCGAGCTGCCCAAAGAATTCGCCGCCAAGGCCGACGCCTTTATTAAAGAGTGTCAGGAAAAGCAAGAAGCCATGCCCAGCCGCAAGGCCTCACTGAAGGCCATCGAAGCTTACGGTGCGCTCCTGCCGGAACTGCTGGGTGGCTCCGCCGACCTGGCCGGCTCCAACCTGACCATCTGGTCCGGTTCCAAGCCCATCACCAAAGAAGACGCCTCCGGCAACTACATCTACTACGGTGTGCGCGAGTTCGGCATGAGCGCCATGATGAACGGTATCGCCGCTCACGGTGGCTTTATCAACTACGGCGCCACCTTCCTGATGTTTATGGACTACGCCCGTAACGCCGTGCGCATGTCCGCGCTGATGAAAGTGCCCAACATCTTCGTTTATACCCACGACTCTATCGGTCAGGGCGAAGACGGCCCCACTCACCAGCCGGTCGAGCACATGGCCACATTGCGCGCCACGCCGAACATGGTTGTATGGCGCCCCTGTGACGCGGCCGAAACCGCCACCGCCTGGAAAATGGCGATCGAGCGTAAAGACGGCCCGAGCGCACTGGTCTTCAGCCGTCAAGGCCTGGAGCCGGTTCAGCGCAACGAAGAGCAAGTGGAAGCCATTGCCCGTGGCGGCTATATCCTGCGCGACTGCGAAGGCGAGCCGGAAGTCATTCTGATGGCCACCGGTTCCGAAGTGATTCCGACTCTGGAAGCGGCCGATCTGCTGACTGAGAAGGGTCGCAAGGTACGTGTGGTCTCCATGCCCAGCACCACCCTGTTCGATCTGCAAGGCACTGAATACAAAGAAGAAGTTCTGCCGCGCAGCGTAACCGCGCGTGTGGCCGTGGAAACCGCTCACGGTGACCAGTGGCGCAAGTACATTGGCCTGGACGGTGACACCGTGTCTTTGGATACCTTCGGTGAATCCGGCAAGGGCGGTGACCTGATGAAATACTTCGGCTTCACCGCTGAAAACATCGCCAAGACCGCCGAAGGCCTGCTGTAAACGGCATGAGCGATATCATTCGGGCCTGCCCGGTTGATATCGCGCTCGGCGACCGCATCTTCTAATGCGGTATCATTAGCCCGACAACCCCGTTGTCGGGCTTACTTGTTTCCGGTGGACGGGAAAACGCCCGGCCACTCTGAATACAAACCAATGGGAGCGATTCATGACCGTAAAACGTATGCAAGACCAGGATCTGTCCGGTAAGCGCGTATTGATCCGCGAAGACCTGAACGTGCCGATTCGCGACGGCAAAATCACCAGCACCGTTCGCCTGGAAGGCGCCGTGCCCACCATCAAGAAGGCCCTGGAAATGGGCGCCAAGGTCATGGTGATGTCCCACCTGGGCCGCCCGGAAGAAGGTCAGTCCAACGAAGAGGACTCTCTGGCGCTGGTGGCCACGGCCATGGGCGAGTACCTGAACCAAGACGTGCCGCTGATCCGCGATTGGGTCGATGGCGTGGACATGGGCGACCACGACGTCGTGCTGCTGGAAAACGTCCGTTTCAACAAAGGCGAAAAAGCCAACGACGACGAACTGGCCAAGAAAATGGCCAAGCTGTGCGACGTGTTTGTAATGGACGCCTTCGGCACCGCCCACCGCGCCCAAGCCTCCACCCACGGCGTGGCCAAGTACGCTCCCATCGCCTGCGCCGGCCCGCTGTTGGCCAACGAGCTGGACGCGTTGGGTAAAGTGCTGGATAAGCCGGAGCGCCCGCTGGTATCCATCGTCGGCGGCGCCAAAGTCTCTTCCAAGCTGAGTGTGCTGGACTCTCTGTCCAAGATCTCCGATACCCTGGTGGTCGGCGGTGGTATCTCCAACACCTTCGTCGCGGCGGCCGGTTATGAAGTGGGCAACTCCCTGCACGAGAAGGATTTGATTCCCGAAGCTCAGCGCCTGACCAACACCACTGAAGTGATCTACGCTACCGACGTGCGTACCACTACGGCGGGCTTCGATGACTGGGCCAACGACACTCCGACCGAAGTGAAAAAGGTCGACGAGATCGGCGCCGATGAAGAAATCATCGACTACGGTCCGGAAACGGCCCAAAAGGTAGCTGACATCATCAAGGGCGCCAAAACCATTCTGTGGAACGGTCCCTGCGGCGTGTTCGAGTTCGACGCCTTCGCCAAGGGCACCAAAGTAGTGGCCGATGCGATTGCCGAGAGCAACGCCTTCTCCGTCGCCGGAGGCGGTGACACTCTTGCAGCCATCGACAAGTGGGACCTGGCCGACAAAATCTCCTACATCTCTACCGGCGGTGGCGCGTTCCTCGAATTCGTGGAAGGCAAAGCCCTGCCCGCCGTGGAAATCCTGGAGCAGCGCGCAAACGATTAACCACCGTCGTAACGCGGGCACAAAAAAGGCGGCCTCACACCGAGGCCGCCTTTTTTGTAGGGGCGATTTGTCAGGTGGCGCGCTTCGCGCTTACCTGACCTACGGCTGGAGAACGACGTGTAGGTCAGGTAAGCCGAAGGCGCCACCTGACAAAATTACTCTTTTGAGCTCCCCGAACCCTGCTTCTTCAAATGCGCCACCACCGGATACAACGTCTGCCCCACCACACTCCTCGGTAACCGCTTTGTGGTGCCGTACTCTGCCGGCCAATGCTCGCCGGGTAAATGATAAGTCCCGAACAACCGATCAAAAATTACCGTATGCGCCGAATAGTTCGTGTCGATCGCCGGCTTCTCCGAGCCGTGATGCCAGTGATGAAACTGCGGCGTCACGAACACATACTTCAACGGCCCGAAGGGCAACCGCGTATTGCAGTGAATCAGCACCGCCTGCAAGGCTGCGAATACCACATAAGCATTTAACGCAGTTTGATCCGCCCCCAGTAGGTACAGCGGTATCATCACCATGGCTCGCTCAGAGAACACCTGAACAAAGTGCCCCCGCGAACCGGCAAGCCAGTCCAAATGTTCGACCGAGTGATGTACCGCATGGACGGGCCACAGCAGTTTTATTTCATGGTAAGCGCGATGTTCCCAATACAGCACAAAGTCCGCGCACAGAATGATCAGCACCACCTGCAGCCAGACCGGGATCGACTGGATCGCGTTCTGAATGTCATCGCTGACGGCCCAGTGGAAATGGCTGGCGTGATAGTTGGAAAAAATCAGTATGGCGGAAATAGCCAAATGGTTAAAACAGAAATAGAACAGGTCCACGTCCCACTCCGGGCGCATAATGACCTGTTCTTTGTATTTGGGAAGCAGCTTTTCCAGCGTCAGAAAAATCACCACCGACCCGAGAAAAGCCAGTATCAACCAGTCCACACTCAAGGAAAGTTCACGGGGCTCCACCGAATCCACTGGAACCCGATAACCGCCCAACGCCAACGCGATCAGGCTAAAGCCGATGCCGAAGCTTCCCAGATGTCGATACAGGCCACGGTTGAGAATAAACGTCAGGCTACCCAGCAGGATGGAGAAGTAGATTCCGTACTTGAGCAGTATTTGCAACTGCTCCCCGTCATACACTTGCCGCAATTCGGCCGTTGTGAGGTAGGAGGGATAGAGGTAGGCCAGAACGGCCAGCAGACTTAAAATGCCCAGAGTAATCGAGCTGATGCCGCTGATCCTGCCTTCCCCGAGCCGCAGCTCTCGCTCAACAAACCGCTCGGGCACACGTTCCTTGTATTCGTAGTCGGTATCCATGGTATGTAAAACTCCTTTCTTTTCGCTTGCCTTGGGTGGGGCGGGTCTCCGAAGCGCAGGGCGGATGGGCCAAGTCGTGTCTGCCATTGCCTGGAGTTGGCTCGGTCATTTGACGTTTCGCCGCCTACCCAGAATAGCGGTACTCGCTACGCGCAAAAACTTTAACTGTTAAGGAATGATTTGTCAGCATATCCGAGTGGAACTGTGACGTGGTTCACAAATGCAGTTAAGGACGAGCTTGGCGGCTTCTCCTCGAGATTCCGTTTCCCGGCAGTAGGATTACTTTTCGTTCAGCCTTGACTCATGTAATATGCCGCTGTCCTGGGGGCTCGCGGGCCACATGCATCGTAAAAATGCAGGCCAACCCCTGGCGAGGCTGAGCCAAGGACGTTAAACGTTTAGTGAAGTTCGATATTCTAAAGAATAAGGAAGTGCTATGGAAATATTTAATACGCTAATAAACCTGTGGAGGGAGTCCATCGCTGCAAGTGGGTTCGCTTGGATTTTTATTGGAATTGGCTCTTTCCTCTTAGTGGCCTGCTCCGTTATCGTCTGGGTTGAGATAAGAAGTAATTTTTCCGGAAAAGGAATTTACTCCATTTCCCGTTTATTGCCTATGGGCATTCTGGCCTTGGCTATCAGTCTTTCAATGGGAAAGTCCATTTCGTTTTACTTGCTGCTGCTTTATTTATTTTGGGAGTTGATTCATAAAGTACTCTCCAATGCCCTTATTGGTTGGAGCTTTTATCGAAAACCATTAGCCTATTGCCTCGGAATGGGAAAAGTCCTTTGGCCCAGCAACCGAAAACGTTATAAAGTAGAGCTCCCTATTGACTCTGGGGCGACGCTCTCGTTGACGCTTCCGCGGAATAATCCTGCACTAGAGGAAAGTAATAATGGAGGGATGGGTAATTACCGACAAACAGGCAGGGAAGAGTATATAGAGGAGCTTGGAATTACCAAAACGCAGAAGTTTTACACCTGCTGGTTTTTTCAAGCCAAACGAAAAGCTCCTGTCGCTGATGTGCAACTATCGGTTGATTGCTACTCCAAAGAATGTCTTGACCCGCTTGCAAGCCATGATCACTACGAACGACTGCTTGATTGCTTGGCGACGGAAGCCATTTTTCGATCTTCTTTGGTATATGGATTCAGGTTTCCTGAGTTAACAGCCCTTCATAGTTATATTCGAAGCGATGTTCCAGTTGTAACCCTGGAGTTTGTTGGCCATCATTTCGATTACTCCTTGGTTGCCTACATTCCCATTGATAATTCTAGTGTTGTTTCCTTGACGTTCGATATTGGCGTTTGTGACGAGGGGCCTTCACTATCGGATCTGATAGAGTTTTGTCGGGAAACGGCTCGTCGTTGGAGTGTTGCCGGTGCGAGTGATTTTCATCCTTCGTCCTTAGTACAGTGGTCGGATTTTCAGCCTACATTTACTGAGCATAAAGCCGCGTACATCCCAATGTTGGGGTGGGGCCAGATTGCTAAGTCTCTGAGGGAACGGTGCAAAGACGAAGTGGAGTGGGTGCTTTTTGAGAAGCGCTCCCCGTTTTACTACAATTGGGTTCGGTCTCAGGTGGGCCTGTACGAAAGAAAGCACAAGAAACACCAAGAGGGATACATTCGGAGTTTCTATAAACAGAGAATGGTGAGTGTTCAGCATAAGGAGGTTGCTTGATGGACAGCAAGATGAGAAATTGTTTGAGTCGCTTTAAACCTAAAAAAAGTATTTTAGTCAAACTAAACCGTTTTCTTGAGAAGGAGCTTTCGATCGAATTTTGTGTAGATTCATCCTATCAGGATTATCTCAGGTTATCGAATCAGCCCCTCCGGTTCCATGAAGAGGGTGTGTCGGACCCGGAGGATGGATCCGCTCTATGTGGTCGCTATTGTAAAATCCTTGATTATGATGGAACTCTTGGGAGAATTTTTTCAACCACTAAGCTGAACTTCAATCTTCATGCTAGTTTTCTGAAGTATCCATCGTTCTCCGGCGTGGCTGACAGGCCTGATGAGCTCTTGAAGTTGGCTGAATACCACGACTTTGTTCACCATGCTGTCGATAATCCCCTGTTTCAGATCAGTAGACGTGGGTTTGGGCTTCGATATGGAGCCATCGCTGGTCGCTACTGGCTTCAGTACTTCCATCTTTATCGCGGCTTAGGTGACGGGGAGTTTTCGGATATTGAAACTGTGGCGCACCCCAACCCTCACCGAGTGAGGTGGAAATCACCGGTTGACGCCAATATAAGCATGAATATGATCACGCCAATTGCCGGTCACTTGGCGTTCAAGATTCAGGTGGATGTGGATGTAAGGTCCTCGAAGGGTATCAATGCGGTTTCTCCGGAAGTGGCTCGATACTTGGTCGAATCAGTGGCGTCAACGTTCAGATCGGGCCCTTGTGATGGCATGAAGGCATACTCTGATTTTGTTCGTCGAAATGGAGAGCGGGCCTCTCACGAAACAGGCCTATTTGACTGGAACAACATCGGGTTTGATGAGTCGCATATTCAGTTGGGCTGGGGTGGTTTGGAGGAGAAGTCGACTTATTTCAATGAGCGTCTTTGGTTCGACTATAAGAATCCATTGGGTGCGAGGTTCCCGCTTAGCCCCGGTTTAGTGTTGAATCGGAGAGAGAAGGCTGTCCAGGATTATTTGCGGCAGAAAGAGACGAACGTTCAATGCTGGCGTAAGGTCTTAGAGCGCCTGGACGTAGAGCCTCGCGAATTTTTGAAAGACACAGAGCATCTGATCGCCTAGAGGGCACCTCTGAAAATTGATTGAGGCCTCCTGCATCGCGCTCCTAGCTGGGAAATTCCTGAAAGCCAGAGGCCGAAAGCAATTATTAAAGGTTCCCTAAAGATTGCTTTTAACGTAGTTTCGGGAAGGTAAGCGAGAGGTTAAAAGCGGGGTTCGAGGTGCACGATGAAAAAAGCAACGTTCATTTTTTTGGTTGCCGTAATATCATTAGGCTGCAGCAATGAAAGTGTTGGGTATAAGTGGGTGGACGTCACCAATGTAGATTCGGACGATACTCTTTCGGTTCGAAGTCAACCCGATGTCGCCTCTGAAAAATTAGGAGAACTGCGCTATAACCAAGCTGGAGTTAAGGTCAGAGACGACGCCTTAAAGGACAGCAAATCCAATTGGCTTCCGGTTCAGAGTGGCGACCTTGTCGGTTGGGTTAACAAACATTACGTAAGGCCAGCCAAACTCGCCAGCTTTAGTGAACCACTGAAATGCCTGGGGACAGAGCCTTTTTGGTCACTGGAGGCAAAAGATGGGGAGATTGTTTTCTCTGATATGGGAGAAACTGAATTAGACTATGCAACGTTGAATATTAGCCAATCACAGAACCACACGAATGCTTGGCTGTTTCGTTTTGGCGACGGAGCGAGTCAGGGGCGAATGATGCTCAAGCAAACCGAGCAGTGTAATGACGATATGAGTGATAGGCTCTACGATTATGAAGTGGGGATTGAGCTGCCTGAAGGCCGCTTTCTTACAGGTTGCTGTAACCCTCAGTAGTGGTAGGGCTAGCGCCCGGTGAAGGGCCAAGTACGCTCTCATCGGACTGAGGCCGCTTTTTTTAGTCCGACTTTGTCAGGTGGCGCCTTGGGCTTACCTGACCTACGGTTAACAATAACGTGCCGTGTAGGTCAGGTAAGCCCAAGGCGCCACCTGACAAAATTAGCGCTTTGAATGCCGAACTCCGCATTCGCCAAATGCACCGCACCCACCTTTCTTTTACTCGTAGTTGGTATTAGGCATACACTCACGGGGAGAGGACGCGGCTCAGCCTGGCCGCCGCCCTAGTAGAGAGGACATTGACATGACCAACACCGAATGGCCGGGGGAACCGGCCTCGTCTTTGGAGTGCCCCAGGGTGGACGGCCGCTATCAAATCCAGCGGGTCACGCCCCGAGCGGCGGCGGTGGGCGGTATTCCGGTTAACCGCATCCTGCCCCGCCGGCAGCGGCGAACCATCGGGGCCTGGTGCTTTCTCGATCACGCCGGGCCCAGCCACTTTCCCGAGGACGCCCCCGGTTTTCGCGTGGGGCCGCATCCACACATAGGCCTGCAAACCTTCACTTGGATGATCGCCGGCGAAGCGCTGCATCGAGACAGCTTGGGAAGCGAGCAGGTGATTCGCCCCGGTCAGGTGAACCTGATGACCGCCGGCCGGGGTATCGCTCACACCGAAGAGGCTACGGGGCCCGAGCCGGTGATGCATGCAGCCCAGCTGTGGATTGCACTGCCCGAAGCCCATAAAGACACCGTGCCGCGCTTTGACCACTACCCCTGCCTGCCCCAGTGGCAGGAGGCTGGTATCGACGCCACCTTGTTGGTGGGGGAATATGCCGGGCAGAAAGCGCCGACGTTGAGCTACAGCCCTCTGGTGGCGGTGGAGTACCGGGCCGATGTGGCCACGGACCTCCCCCTCACTTTGGACCCGGAATTCGAGTACGGTCTTGTGGCCCTGGAGGGCGGGCTGACAGTGGAGGAGGATGTGCTCGCGACCAACGAGCTGGCGTACATCGGTGGTGGGCGCAACAGTGTATCCGTCTCCCTCGGCGCCGGTACGCGTTTGCTGTTACTGGGGGGCGAACCTCTGGGCGAAGAAATCATCATCTGGTGGAACTTTGTTGGCCACAGCCGCGAGGAGATTGCCCGGGCTCGGGCGGATTGGGCCTCCGGCAATGATCGCTTCGGGTCCGTACCCGGCGATAAAGGGGACCCGCTTGAGGCGCCCCCTATTCCCTGGAAATAACCCATGGCGATACTCACGCGACCTAAGTTAACGCTGCTGCAATGGTTGGGGTACCTGGGATTAATTCCCTTTATTCTACTGCCGCTGCTGAGCGCCACCGGGCTGATGGGGTTCGGGCCGGCACTGCGGCTGTTCCAGCTCTATAGCGCGCTAATTCTGGGGTTTATGGCGGGGGTGCTCTGGCCAGTACTCTATCGCCCCCGGGCCGCCCGCCGGCAGGCGCTGGTGGCGGTGGCCTTTCCCGTGGTCAGTTTTCTCGGTTTCGCATTGATGGTCCCCGCCCGATGGCTGGTCTTGCAGGCTGCATTGTTCCTCGGCTTGCGGCTGTTTGAATACTTGGCGGGGGTGGACCGCCGGTACCCGACGTATTACGTCGTACTGCGTTGGCAGCTGACCGGCGTGGTGGTGTTGATGCACTTGCTTTATACCCTGGCGTGGTAGGGCGTCGCCTTAATCATTCGTGTGATTCTGCCTGACGTTCGGGTTGTGTGACCGGTTTCACAGGATGGTATTAATGTAATACAAATAATCTCAAAAGTTTTGTAGGGTCGACCTCCCGACCGGAGTGGGGGCGCCCCAATGGGGCGATAGTCGTCCCCGCAAGCGGTATCTCTCGTCGGGTCGGTGCTTCTTAAGGTTTTAAGGTTAAGGCACCGACAACACAACGTTATAAAAATTGGAGAGAGAACCTATGTTCAAGACTTTTCTGCGGCAATCGCCGCTAGTCGCCTTCGTTTGTCTGATGTTCCTATCGCCCGGTCTCTGGGCCGATGCCGAAGTCACCCGCAGCAACGGGCAGTGGCTGTCGCGGGTGGACGGCAATACGGTCTACCAGGGCGGGCGCTATTTTGATGCGATCAATGCGGCTATTAACAATATGGGCGGCGGCGTTGTGAATATTCGCAACTCCGGCGACAGTGGCCCCGACGGTGGAGGCGTGTATTCGATTCGTCCGCGAGCGGGGCAAACCCTGAACTTTCACGGTCACACGGTCAATGCCAATGGGGGCGATTTGGTGGTGCCGGTGTATTGCGACCGGCGCGATAACATCACCGTGCGTAACTTGCACGTGACGGGGAACCCGCGCTATGGCATCTGGTTTCGGGGCTGCTCCAACGTGACCCTGGAAAATATCACCATGGATTTGAGTAACAACAATCCGGTGGGGCTGGGCATCCGCGTGGATGATTCCACCGGTTCCGCCACTAACCTGACCATCGCCGGCAATATCAACATCAACGGCGCCAAGGGCCACGGGGTGGAAACCTATGGCGTGGATGGGTTTAACATTGGAGATGTGACGGTCACCAACAACGGCGGCTGCGGTCTTTTGCTCAACAATTCCCGCAATGGCACCGTGGGCAACGTTACGGGCCACTACAACAACCAGGGCGGCGGCTACGCCACCTTCCGTGTGGCCAATAACAATGGCCCCAATGTCACCGTGAATAGCGTCTATTCGCGCAACTCCGGCCGCGGGTTCTTTAGTGTCTCCGACAGCCACGGTACCACCGTGAACTCGGTCGACATTGCCAACACCACCTCCCACGGTATTTTTCTTGAGGACGCTTCCAACACGCACGTACTGAGTGGCTCGGTCTCCAACGGTAACCCTAACTGCCAGCTGGTACGCACCGACAGCTCCAGCATCAACGTTTCGGGTTGTGACAATGTGGGCACCTCTCCCGGTGGGGGCTCCGGCGGTGGTGGTGGCAACAATTACGGCACCATCGATGGTATTTACCGCATCGTGCCGGTACACAGTGGCAAGGCGGTGGATGTGGCTAACTGCGGCAATAGCACCGGCACCAACGTCCAACAGTGGACCTGGCTCAACAATGACTGCCAGAAGTGGAATATCTACCCGGTGGATGGGGACTACCATCGCATCTCTCCCGTGAACGCCGGCAGCCTCGCGCTGGATGTGGACAGCTTCTCCACCGACAACGGCGCCAACATTATGCTGTGGGAGTACCTCGGTGGTCACAACCAGCAGTTCCGCTTCCAGAGTGCGGGTGAAGGCCGCTGGCGTATTGTCGGTCGCCAGAGTTCCAAGTGCCTGGATGTGGAAGGCATCAGCCAGGACGACGGTGCCAACTTGGTTCAGTGGGAATGCATTTCCGGCAATACCAACCAACAGTTTGAGCTGATTCGACAGTAGCCGGACGGCCGAGACGGCGGGTAAGCGCGAAGCGCGCACCCGCCGTTGTTGGATCAAGTGTGGCTCTGTACTCCCAACCAAACGGCCAAAGGCTTAACCCGCCGGATCACCGACCACTCCAAAGCCCAAAGCGCGACTAAGGAAATTCCCACCAAGGGTAGAAAAACCCCCAATACTAGAACTCCAACGCCGACAATTTTCGCTTTGTGCTGATCCAGTGTTGATGGTGCCCCCAATGCGTTTTCCGGTTTCCGTTTGCGCCAAAGCATGAAACCGCTTGCGGCCAAGGCAACGAGCCCGAGGGCCGTTATCACACCCAAAAACTGGTTGAACCAACCGAACAGTTGTCCCTCGTGAGCGGCAACGCCGATGCCCACCACTTTGTCGACGGTGCCTTTGTCGCTAAACCCGCTACGCTCTTCCACGTTACCGGTTTGCGGGTCGAGCCAGGCGGTCGCTCTCAGTGGGCGATTCTGGTGCTGCGAGTCGGCTTTCCAAAGTCCCTTGTCCCAGGAAAGCTCCACGGGCGGGGCGAGTTGTAGCGCCTGGGCGGCGTTGAGGATCTTCGCATCGAGTGAGGGTCGATCCGTCGAGCCTTGCAGGTGGTGATGTTGGTGCTCGTTGGAGCGAACTTGCCAGTCTTGCTGTACCGGCCCTTCGGCCCACTGGCGCACCTCCTTGAAGGCGCTGCCCCACACCAGGCTCCAGGGCAAGCCGCTGAGTAACAAAAACAGAGCCATCAGAGAAATCCAGAAACCGGTGACCGCATGCAGGTCGCGCCAGAAAGCGCGCCCGGTTTTGGATAGGCGTGGATAGAATACGCCGGCCAGCCCTTTGGCGGAGCGCGGCCACCAGAGATAGAGGCCAGTGAGAATCAGAACAATGGCCCAGCAGGCAGCCAGCTCCACAAAAATCGATCCCGTCGTACCGGCCAGAAGTTCACCGTGAAAGGCTCGAACTTGACGAATAAACTGGTTGTCGTAACCGTCCTGATGCAGTACTTCGGCGTTGCTAGGGTGGACGTAGGTCAGAAAGCGTTCGCCGTCTTTGTTTGTACTGACCACCACGGCATCGTCTATATCTTTGGGTAGCCTCAGGCTTTGAAAAGTACTGCCGGGTAGGTGGTTCAACGCCGCATCAATCAGCGTTTGTGGTGCCGCGGGAGTGTCGACGCTCGAGAGGTTTTGAAAGTGTCGCTCATTCCACTGATCGATTTGCGGCTTGAATAGATAGATTGCGCCGGAGAGGGCGAGCGTTATGATAAACGGAATGCAGAATAGGCCGGCGTAGAAGTGCCAGCGCCAAATTGTCCGATACCACTGTTTGGTGTTGGTGGATCTAGTCTTGGGAAAAATGGCCTGATTCATCGCATTTACGCTCAGCGTTGTTGTTATTGCCAGTCATAGGAAAAGTTGGCATATACCGTCCGCCCCGACCAGGGATGGGAAACATAGGCTCGTTGATCGGTGACGTTGTTCATGCCCAGGCTGAAGCTCCAGCGTTCATCCAGCTCATAGCGGGTTTTTAGCCCGATAAAAGCGTAGCTGTCCTGCGCGCCGTAGACTTCGTCCACCGTATCGCTATTGTCCAGGTTGCCGTAGCTATTACTGGCGTATTGAACGTTGGCGCTGGTGTCCCATTTCGAAGTGAGGTGATAGGTGGCCAGCAAGTTTCCCCGCCAGTGCGGCATGCGCGGAAAGGTGTTTCCTTCCAGTTCCGGGTTGGGTTCGTTTTCGGTAATCTCCGCGCGGGTGTAGGTTAGGTTGAACCGCAGGTCCAACTGCGGATGCCAAAGCCCTTGCAGGTCGGCGATCCACTCGGCGCCCCAGGTATTTACTTCGTCAATCGGCACAAAGGTGCGCACTGAGCCACCGCCCGGGAGCAGCTCCGTTTGGGATTCAATTACGTCTTCGATGGTTTCCTGAAATAGGTTAAAGCGCACCACCCCGTGGTTGTGTTGGCGTTCGAGCATTAGGTTCTGGTGTACGCCATCTTCCGGTTTCAGCTCCGGGTTGGCCTGGCTGACGGCGTTGTAGGCTCGGTACTGACTGAACAGTTCTTCCACGATGGGAAAGCGATAGGCTTGAGCAAGTGAATACCGCAGCTGCCAGTCATTTGTGGGCGAAAAACCGAGGGAAAACTTGGGAGACACCCTCTGTCGATCGTTGCCCGGTACCGGGGTCAGGTCCAGCGCCGGTGTGTCGGGTTGGTCGTCGGAAAAGTAACCGTTCTCGCTTTGCCAGTCTTCGTAGCGAAGGCCCAGGGTAGTATCCCACCGGGGGTGAAACTCCCAGGTGGCTTGGGCATAGAGAGCGTCGATTCGGGTTTCCCCACCGCTGCGGCTTACCGCTTCGGTTTTTTTCCCGGCCAGATAGTTGTCGGAACCGTAAACGTTGAAGTTCAACTCATAGGCTTCGGTGCGGACGCCAGTGATTAAAGACAGCCCCTCGGTCAGCCAGTTTTCAATGTTCAGCTTAACCTCGGCGGTTTGCCAACCGGTATCGCCGTAGTCGCTGACCTGTCCCGCCAATGACGCCTCGGGGTGCGCCGGGTTGACCGCGGACTCCCGGCTTTCATCCCGCAGGATGGTGAAGTGACTCAGGCTGGTCTCCAGAGAGAGACCCTCCGCCAGCTCGCCCCGCACGCGCCAGCCGGTGGAGAGGGTGTCGCGCTCCATTGAGCTGACGTTAAGGCGGGAGGCGGGTATGGAAAAGGCCGTGCCGTTTTGGCGCGCCGCGCCGCCCCAAAAGGTATTGCCGTCCGCGTCCTCCACATAACTGTTCGCATCGTCACTTCGGGACTGGCGGTCCTCGTAGGCAATATTCACCAGGGTGGACCAGCGCTCCCAGTCGTAACCGAGTTTCACCTTCATATTGTCCGTGGTGGTATTTACCACGCCGCTATCCCCGAAAAACAGCCGTTCGCTGCCCTCGTCGTCCAGCCCGGGAATGGCACCGCTGACCGGTTGGGGCGATGGGTCCTGGGTGCCGCCACCGTAGTAATAGGACTGGGGCTGCGCTTCGTTTTCCAAGTGGTTGTAGGAAAGATAAACGCTCAAATCGCCGAAGCGGTCGCCATAGGAGGCGAAGCCTTTATAGCCATTGACGGTGTCGTCAAAACCGTAGGCGTCGAAGCTCTGCGAGAACAGGCTGCCGTCGATATGAACGCGACGGGACTCCGGGATGGCGGTTTCAATGTTGATCACCCCTCCCATTGAATTGCCGCTGTACTCGGCGGAGAAAGGCCCGTAAAGCAACTCCACCTGAGCGATTTCGCTGGCGGACACCAGCGTCCAGCGTGGGGCGCCACTCCAACGCGATTCCAGAAAGTAGTGCAGCGGTACGCCGTCGGCAAAAACCATGGAGCGGGTGGTTTGGAACATATTGGAGCCGCGGATGCCTAAGGTGCCGTTGGCGTCGCCAACAAAGCGGCGGCGAATCACCAGGCTGGGCTCGAATTTGACCAGGTCTTCGGTGGTCGCGATATTGATGCCCTGAACGTCCTTCGGTGTGATGACACTGCGGGGCCCGGGGGGCTGGTTATCGTTGCCGTCTCCGCGTTCGCCCCAGACGCGCACTTCCTCCATGGCCAGCATAGGAATGGCCTGCTCGGCAAGCAGCATGGGAGTGAAGAGCGCCAGTCCGGTACAACACAGAATGCTATGCTTGTGAATGTGGAACACGATGCGTCTCCTGTTATTGGCGAGTCGCAGCATAGTCAACGGCAGAACGGTCGCACAGTGACAAATTGTCGCACCTGGGCAAACGGTGTCACAGTTTGCGTCGAGCCGACAGCCCCAGAGGAGGATGCTAGTGAGAGTGTTTCTTGGTATTGAATTGCCTGAAGATGTTAAACAATCGTTGCAGTCGTTGCCCAAGCAGCCCTCGGAGGCCCGGTGGCAAACGAACGAGCAGTTACACCTAACCCTGAATTTTATCGGTGAGGTGGACAACGATACGCTTGAGACCCTCCGGCACCGCCTGCAATCCCCGCCGTTAGAGCCGGTGTCTCTGCGGTTGAAAGGCGTTAATGTCTTTGGCTCCCCCAAGCACCCGAAGGCCCTGTGGGCAATGGTCGAGCCAGCGGCACTATTACAGCACTGGCACCACACCCTAAGAGATCGCCTGGAGGCTGTGGGGTTGGAGCAGGACGACCGGGATTTCCAGCCTCATGTGACGTTGGCGCGGTTTGGGCGTAAGGCGGTCTCCGTGGAAGAGTTCCTCAAGGCGAACGAAGAGTACCTCTCGCCCAGCTTTACCGCAGAGAAGTTGTGCTTGTTTGCCAGCCATTTGAGCGATGAAGGCGCCCGCTATGAAGTGATTGAGCGCTTTCCGGTGGGGACTCTCTAACTAACGGAGGGAGATCGGAGGCACGTCCGTGTGCCTTCGTTCTTGCTTTACTCGCAGGTGGTGCCGGTCAGCGCCGGAATCTCGGCATCTTCCTGGCCTTTACTCACCTGCAGACCGAACTCTACGGTTTGGTCTGGTTGCACGGTGCTGTTCCAACTCAGCGCCTCGGCACTGTAGGGATTGCTGCCGCTGATGGTGGCATTCCAACTGTTTTGCAGGCTGGAGCCGTCGGTAAATTCCCAACCGACCTGCCAACCCTCGAGCGGGCTGTCACCATTGTTGGTGATCCGAATCATACCGACGTAGCCACTGTTCCATTCGGACTGAATGACAAACTCGCACTGAGTCTCCTCGTCGGTGTTCGGGGCTTCGACAGTGATCATTTGGGTGATGCTGTCGCTATCCGTGTCATCAATGACAGTCAGTGTGACCGGTATTTCCCCCGTGATCGGCAGGCTGTTTTCCACCACTTCACCCGCCATTAAATAATCCGAGTCAAAATCCCAGCTGTAGAACAGCTCATCGCCATCGGCGTCCTCGCTGCAGCTGCCATCGAAGGTGATGGTTTCGCCGGCCTCTGGGCTTGATGGACTATAAGTGAAGCAGGCCTCTGGCGGCGTGTTCACCGGCGCGGTCACCACGTAATAGGTGGCGCTGTCGGTGGCGTCCAGCGCATTGCCGTTGGCATCCTGGGCAGTGACCGATACCTCAAAGGCACCTACCGTTGCGGGTGCTGTCAGGTCAATGGTTTCCCCCGGACCAAACGCTCCGGCGGCATTGCCATCCACCATCACGGCGATGGAAGCGGCATTGCTCAGGCTGACATCCAGGGTAAAGCTCTGCCCCGGATTGACTTCGGCGCCGTCGGCGGGCGCGTCGATGGCGATGCTCGGGAAGGCCGGTTCCTCGACAGTGATCGTCACGCTTGCCTCGCCGGACTCGGCCCCGGCGTCGTCCGTTACCGTATAGGTAAAGCTGTCGCTGCCAGAGAAACCGGCGGCCGGCGAATAGGTGCGGCTCGAGCCGCTGCCGCTCAGGGTGCCATTGCTTGGCGTGCTCACCACCTGATAGCCCGTGATGCTGCCATCGGAATCACTGCCTTCGAGTGCGATGGACACTGGCATCTCATAGTCGGTGGTGACGCTGACGTCCGCGGCGGTCGGCGCGCAATTCACACCGGTATCGCCGCCGCAACCGCCACCGGGCTCTTCGCCCCAGAGCAGCCCTTCATCGCCGTAGATGGCGATCTGGGGGGCGGTCGCGCCGTACTGCTCGGACGTGCTCTCGTACACCGGGTCCCAGGAGGGGTCGTTGCTGTTGTCCCACTCGGCCGCGTCGGTGGTGGTGGGCAGTGACGCGCGGAACTGCACTTCGCGCCGGTGGGCGGATTGGCCGCCGGGGAAGATAACATCGCCGGCGAAGCTGACTTCCGCATAGTAGATGTTGTCCGCCGGGTCGCCCCAGGCGTGCAGGCCGGTGACCGAGGTGGCCTCGGAAAAGGCCGTGCTCAGAGTGACGTCCTCGGCGGTGTAGCCGGCGGCGTAGACTTCGCTCAGGTCGTAGAAATAGCGGAAGTACAAGTCATCCCGTCCGTCGGCCGGCGTGGTAGTGCGGTTTTGCAGCACGGCTTTGATTTCGATATGGCGGGGGCCGCTACTGTTAACCTGGGCGCCGATCAGCAACTCATTTGGCTCGGGGGTCACCGTGGGTGGGAACTCGCTCTCGGGCAGCGGCTCGCCGCCATAGTCGTTGTAGAGGGCGGCCACCGCGCCGGTAAAGCCGGAGTTGTAGTCCACCGCGACCTCGTTCATGACGTAGTCGCCCCGGTCCTCGGTGTAGTTGGTGTCGTTGTCGGGGCCGGCCACGACGGCGCCGATCAGTTCGTGGCGCTGCTCTTCGGGCACTTCCAGGCTGTCCGCCCAGGAACCGTGGGAACCACGGTGGTGAACGTTGGTGGGGTAGTCGTCGCCGTACCCGATCAGGTAGCTCAGGTTGAGTGGGTTGTCCCCGAGGATGTAGTCGATCTGCTGCTTGCCGAAGTCCTGGTAGCGGTCATAGAGGCTGTGCTCGGGCCCGATAACATCGGCGTAGCGCAGTGACAGGAAGGCCAGGTTGGCGGCGTAGCGGTTCACGCCCCAGCCGGAGCTGTCCACCACGGCAATGCCGCCGGGGGTGCGGGTGCCATCGCCGATGCTCCAGTGGTCCAGGTAGCGCTGGGCGTCTTCGTGGAAACGCTCATCCCCCATCAGGTCGGCCATCATCACGTACACGGCGTAAGCCTTGTCGTTCCAGTTGAGCGACCAGGTGTACACCGGGGTTTCGGTGCGGTTCTCGAACCCCATCTGGTCGTAGTAGTACAAGGCGCGTTCGCGGTACTGGTCCTCGCCGGTGGCGCGCCAGAGCCAGGCCGCGCCCCACGCCATTTCGTCCCAGTAGACGCCGTAGGTGGAGTTATAGAACTGCTGAGCGTCGGTAATGCAGTTGGAGTAGGCGTTGTCGGTGCCGTCCTCGCCCGTGGTGGCTTCCGCAAACTCGTACAACTCCCGGGCGTGATCCAGCAGGGTGGCCGCGTAGGTACTGTCTTCGGGCTCGAACACCATGGCGGAGGACGCCATGGCCGCGGCGGTTTCCGCCGCCAGGTCGGGGCCGGGGCAGTCCAGGTCGATCCTCATGGCTTCTCGGGATTCGGGAATCTTGTGATGGACCACTTCCGCCGGACCCCAGAAACTGTGGTCCAAGGTGCCCAGGCCCACTTGGCCGTAAAGTACATTGGGGCTGGGGTGGGCGTTAATGAAGTAGTCATTGACGAAGCGCAGGTTGTTGAGCAAATGCTCCATTTGGCCCGACTGCTCATAGGCTTCGCGGTAATCCACGCCGCCCCAGGCGAGCAGGGTGGTGGTGGCTGCCATGGGGAAGCCGAATTTGACGTGGTCACCGGCGTCGAACCAGCCACCGCGCAGGTCCAGGCCCACGTCGGCACCGTCATCCGGGACTGAGTCTCCCCGCCACTCGACCCGGTTCCAGTCGGGCAGCGGGCCCGCCTGCTGGGCTTCGTAGAACAGTAGGGATTTCTGCAGGGCCTCGCCGTATTGTTGTGCATTGACCGAAGCGGTGGCGCCGAGACCGAGCGCCAGCACCGCCATTGCCTTTAAAGGTTGGACTTTCATTGGACTCTCCTGTTTATCGTTCCTGTTTATCATTTTTTGGGGCCACTCGTTAGCGTTTTGGTGGCCGGGGGCGGTCTGGAGTGACCGCCTCAAGAATTGTCCGAGTCGCTTTGCCCTTTGCCTGTTAACTGGGTCACGGAAGCAATAATCTTTGGCGCCGAAATTTTTATAAAAGCCCTTTGGGGGCTGAGCGGGGCTCGTCGTCTCAGTTTTCTTTAGGAGGTCCCAGTTTCAAAAAACCGCAAAGTGGGGCGACGGCCGGCCCTTAGATGGCGTCTTATCGCAGGTAGCGCGTCGGCATTGAACCGGTGCGAGGTGAATAAGAGCGATAAGCGTGGGAGGCGGTGCCTTGAGGGTGACAATCTTGCAGTGGGTCTTGGTGGTGACCGGAGTGGTATTGGCTGCCTGTAAGGCGCCCGATCAGTACGGGGCGGGCTCGATCAGCGCGCGTATCTATCCCGAGAGCTACCAGTGTGAAGACCAGGAGGGGCAGGCCCGAATTCGCAGCGCGGGGGTGGTGCACGCCGAAGTATCCTCCTGCGAGGGGCAGATTCGCCCGCAATCGCGCCTGCCCCAAACCGTGGCGCCCGCCGCCCGCGAGCCTGCCATGGCCCACCGCTGGTGGGGCAATGTCGTCTTCTTTGGTGAGCACGCCATCGGCGACCCGCAGGGCATTGGCCATATCACCCCCGACCCCATCACCGCCCGAATTACCGAGCGGGGCATGAGAGTGATGGGCATTCCCGCCGGATTACAAGTACGCGAGGACCGAGTCACCTACCCCATTCCCCGTCCTCTGAAAGAGGTGTTCGACGGTATTGCTCTGGCCAATAGCCAGTTCGATGACCTGGACGCGTTTGTGCGGGACTACAGCGATGGCTCCGTGACGCTGGAGTGGCGCAGCGGCCACCGCCCGGTGATGGCGGCGACCTTCGTGCAGGGCTCCCCCTACGTGTATTTGAGTGTCTACCGGGGTGACTTGCTGGTGCGCACCCAGGCCCCGGACGGGAAGCAAAAGGGAATTTTTCATCACTCCGACAATACTCTGGGCATCTGGACCGATGTGGCGGGCCAAAGGAACCATTTTCTGCTGACGGGCCAGGGCGAGACCACTTTTCGGGGGCGAAGCGGCAAAGAAATCCGGGTAACCAGTCAAACCAGCCACTTCACTCTCACTTGGCTGCCGGTGGAAGAGTCGACACCCTCCGCAGACAGGGTGAAAGCCTTTTTGGCGTATGCGCGTCAGCCGGTGGATGAGGTTCGGATCGACTACCAAGTGGACCCAGCCGACTACTCGGTCACCATTTCCCATCAATACCGTTACCAAGGCCGGCCGGTGGAGACCCTGGCGGGGCTTCAGTCCCTGCACTGGAAAAACAGTAAGCAGGCGCTTACCAACTACCATGTTCGCAGCAGTCGCGGACTTCTCCGCTTTGCCCAAACCGACGGCTTCCAGTATCAACTGGCCTATACCGGCGTTTTACCGGGCCTGCCGCCCGCGGTGGGTACTTACGACGTGGACCGGCTCAAGGGCCTGATTCGGGACTTTCTTGATCGTGGCCCCGGCGCTTGGAACCAAGCCACCGATACCTATTGGGCCGGCAAGCAGTACGGCAAGGTGGCGGAGCTGGCTCTGCTCGCCCGTACGCACGGCATGACTGAAGAGGCCGACACCCTGATCGACGGCCTTAAGGCCGAGCTGGAAGACTGGTTCCGAGCGGAAGACGCGGGCCGTTCCAAGGTTGCCAAGTATTTCGTGTACGACGAGCGGTGGAACACGGTGCTGGGGGTGCACGAGTCCTTCGGAGCGCATCAGGATCTCAACGATCACCACTTCCACTACGGCTACTTTGTGCGCGCCGCCGCCGAAATCTGTCGGGTCGACCCCGACTGGTGCGGTCCCGGCCAATGGGGGCCCATGGTGGAATTGTTGATTCGGGACTACGCCGCCGGGCGGGACGATCCGCGCTTCCCCTACCTGCGGCATTTTGACCCGGCCTTCGGTTTTTCGTGGGCCTCGGGCTCGGCCAACTACCTGTTGGGCAACAACAATGAGTCCACCTCCGAGGCGGCCACTGCCTACGGAGCCATGATTCTGTATGGCTTGGTGACCGAGCAGCCGGAGCTGGTTGACCGGGGAGTCTACCTTCACGCCTCCACCGCCACCGCCTTTTGGGAGTACTGGAATGACATTGACGGTTACCGAAACAAACCGCCGGAATTTCATAACTTCCCCCAAGCGTACGACAAAATCACCACATCCATCTTTTGGGGCAACGGCCACTCATTCACCACTTGGTTCAGCGATGCCCATGCACACATTCTGGGCATTCAGGGCCTGCCTATTAACCCGCTGGTGCTGCACCTCGGTCAGTATCCAAATTACCTGAAGGAGTACGTGGAGCTGGGGCTCACTGAAAGCGCCAACGGCCGTCCCTCGGGATTGCCCGAGGACCAGTGGCGGGATATTTGGTGGAACATTTGGGCTATGACCGACGCCGATGCCGCCATGGGGGATATGCGCCGGCATGGCTGGAATTACGCCCCGGAAGAGGGCGAGACCAAGGCTCACAGCTACCACTGGGTCAGTACCTGGCAAAACCTGGGGCATCTGGCAATGGGAGACGAAGCCCTCACGGCGGACTACCCCGCAGCCGTGGCCTTTGAGAAGGAAGGGCGCCTGACCTACGTCGCCTACAACTTCGGGGGCTCGGAGCGCCAAGTGGCTTTCTCCGACGGAACCCGCTTCACCGTCCCGCCGGGTCGCTTTGAAGTGCGGCGCTCGCCCGGAGCAGCGCCGTGAGCGGGCGTCTCGCTTTACGAAATGCAAAGTGAGACTCGCCACCTTGGGGGGTTTCGCCAAAGTGGGACGATCCTTTGTCGGCTCTGGCTGATAGTGGGCCATAAGCGGTCGGTGCCCGCCGGCCCGCTTCTTCAAGACAAAGGGCACCTCTAATAATCCGGAGTCGCTTCTGCGCGAGCCTCAAGCGCTCACTCCGCAAGGCGCTCTTCGCAGGCAATGGCCGTAGCCCTTGTCAAGAAGCCCTACAATTATAACGGTTTGAGGATTCGGATATGACCAACAACAGCAGTTTCAAACGCAAGCTTATCGCCTCCATAGTGGCCTCCTCTGCGATAGCGGGTCTGGCCAGTGGCGCATCCGCTCAGGATGCCGAGCAGCCGGTGATGGACGAGGTTCTCGTCACCGGGATTCGAGCAAGTCTGACCCGCGCCATGGACGTCAAGCGGGACTCCAGCGGTGTCGTGGATGCGATCTCCGCGGAAGATATCGGTAAGTTTCCCGATACCAACCTGGCGGAATCGCTCCAGCGGATTACCGGGGTATCGATTGATCGTTCCAACAACGAGGGGAGCCAAATCACCGTTCGTGGGTTTGGCCCAGACTACAACCTCGTGTTGTTGAACGGTCGCCAGATGCCCAGCGTAGGTGACTCCCGCTCTTTTGAGTTCAGCGACCTTGCCGCCGATATTGTCAGCGGTGTGGAGGTTCACAAAACCTTCAGCGCGGATAATGTGACTGGCGGTATCGGCTCAATGGTCAACATCAACACCGCCCGTCCGTTGGACAACCCTGGCTTGAACTTCTCTGTTGGCACCAAGGCGATGATGGATACCACCAACGAGGCCGGAGATGACGTCACGCCCGAGGTCTCTGCCATCATCAGTAACACCTTTGTGGATGACACTGTCGGGGCGCAACTGGCTCTGTCTTACCAAGAGCGGGACAGCCGCCTGGTGAACGCGGATATTGCCAACTGGCGCAATAACTTTCACACCGATATCGCCAATATTGATATGTCGTTGGTGGAAGACAACCGAGCTAATCCAGAGGGCCCAACCTTTTACCCGAGAAACTATGGTTACAACATCGACGACATCAGTCGGGACCGGCTGAACGGCCAGGCGGTTCTCCAGTTCGCGCCCACGGACAAGATTGAGGCGACCCTGGATTATACGTTTGTTGACGTTGACTATGAGGCCCTGAACACCGGGGTCGGCATCTGGTTTAGCGACTCGGGGGACGCCTTGACGGACGGCGTTATCGATGAGAATGGCACCTTCGTGTCCGTTACCGAGGCCGGTCAGGATTATGCCTCCAATATCCGTCGCAACACATCGGAAACCGAACTCGACTCCGTCGGCTTGAACGTCACGTGGGATGTGAGCGAAAACCTGGCGCTGACACTCGATGCGCACGACTCTTCTCGCCTCAACCAGGGGGTGGGGCGTGGTAATGATGCCTTCCTGATTTTGGGCGCGGTGGAAATTGACGAGAAAACCTACGACGCCACGGGGGGTGAAGACATTCCCTTTATGCACATCGACTTCCTGGACGATGGCGCGGGCATCGTAGAGGGTGTGCCCACAGCGGATTCCTACGACTCCCTGTTCGCACAGTCGGGTATCAACATCAACGAATCAGATGTGCAGCAATTCCAGCTCTCCGGCGCATGGACAACCAACGAGGACAGCGGTTTGGTATCGATTGATTTCGGAGCCGCCCATACAGAAATTGCCAACCGCTGGCGCTCGTACAATACCGGGCAATTGCCACTGGGCTGGTACTCGGACAACCAGGATTTATGGCCGGCGGACATGTTCACCGCCCTGCCTACGGCGGGCCTGTTTCCGTCCTTCTCGGGTGGCGATACCAACGTGCCCGTGTACCACACATGGGATTTCGAGCGCGGGGTGGCTATTGCGGAACAGCAATGGGCGGATCATTCGGCCTCCCCGCTCCCCGAGTGGGGCACGGCGCCCGAGGGCACCAAGATGCGTGCCGACACCTCGGGTAGTCCCGTCAGCGACCACCGTGTGACGGAAGAAACCCTGTCGGCCTATGTTCAGTTTAACCTGGAAGGTGAGCTCGCGGGCATGCCTCTTCAAGTGGTGAGTGGGCTGCGTTATGAGGCCACAGACGTCGTATCCAACAGCTATCAGCAGGACCCCCTTGAACTCGTGTGGCAAAACCCGACCGAGTGGGGCCTGAACCTGGCCGAAGAAAGCACCTATACGAACCGTACCGGTGACTATGAAGTCTTCTTGCCGAGCCTGGATGCGGCGCTCGATATTCGTGACGATGTGGTGGGTCGCTTTAGCTTCAGCCAATCCATTACCCGGCCTACCCTGGGCAATATGATCGGTACTCGGTCAGTGACGGATCGGCCCAAGCCGGGTGAGCGCTCGGGTAATCAGGGTAACCCAAACCTGCGGCCCTTCACAGCCAACAACCTGGATTTGTCCCTGGAGTGGTACTACGACGATGCCAGTTACGCCTCAGCAGGCTTCTTCGTGAAGAAAGTGGACAACTTTATTGTGGATCAGTTTGTATCCACCGAGGTTTTGAACCTGCGTGACCCCCTGAAAGGGCCGAGAGCACAACAGGCGCGCGAGGAACTTACCGAGGAAGGAATCGAGGTGACGGATGAGACGGTCTTTGATCGAATCAACGAGAACCAGGGAACCGAAGGGGCGATAACGCAGGTTGACGCCGACCCCCTTGCCCCCTTCGAAATATCGACCCCCAGCAATATGGAAGAGGCCACGCTGCAGGGGGCCGAGTTCGCGGTACAACATAACTTTAGCGACACGGGTTTTGGTGTGATTGCCAACCTGACTCTGGTGGCGGGCGACCTGTCGGTTGACAATTCATCAACCGATTTCCAGTTTGTGCTGCCGGGGTTGAGCGATTCAGCCAACTTCATCGCCTTCTATGACAAAGATGGCCTCCAGGGTCGTATTGCCTACAACTGGCGGGACAGCTTCCTCAATGGCGTGGGCCAGAACAACACGCCAATTTACACGGAGGAGTATGGTCAGGTTGATGTGACCGTCAGCTACGACCTTCCGTTCTTTGAGGGGCTGACCGTCTTCGCGGAGGGTATCAACGTGACCGATGAATCTCAGCGGCAGTACGCCCGGTATGAAAACATGTTCAAGCATGCCGAGCAGTACGGCGCACGTTACAATATCGGTGCTCGCTACACCTTCTAGGTTAAGATATGAAGGTGTGTTGAAAAAAGCCAGCCGTTCCTCGGAGCGGCTGGCTTTTTTATTCGGTTACGAGGCGCTCGCGTCCATGCAGGTTCTCTAGCTTTGGGTTTCCTGGCGTTGGGTCTCCGAGGCTTTTCATGGATTACATTATTTACGTTGGATTATACTCCTCTGACAGGAGGTTCGGCATGGCGGGCAGTGGTGCCCAAGTAGAGAGCACAGGAACGCCGCTGCGTCGTCCAATGTTTGGTTCACTTTTTACGGGTACGGGGATCTTTTACATGCTAAGAATATCGGTTATATCCGCCTGGTCGGCTGGCTTACTGTTCGCTCTGTCGGCAGCGGTTCACGCTGAAAACGAGCCGTTTGGGTGGCCCAACGGCGCCAAGGCGGCGGTTAACCTCGCTTACGATGACGCCCTGGCCTCGCAGCTTGAAAACGTCATCCCCGCCTTGAATACGCGAGGTTTTCGCGGCAGTTTTTACATTCCCGCGGGCGCACCCCTGGTGATGGAACGGCTGGAAGAGTGGCGTGCCGCTGCCGAGCAAGGGCATGAATTGGGCAACCACTCACTGTTTCATCAGTGTGACAAGCAACTGGCCGGCCGGGAGTGGGTAGAGCCGCACCGGGATTTAAGCCAAATTCCACCGGCCGCCTGGGCCGAGCAAATTGCTCTGGCCAATGATTTCCTGAAACTGATCGATGGCCGGGAGGAGCGCACCTTTACTCCGCCCTGTGGGGACCTAAAGGTGGGCGACAAAGACTACCTCGGCCGAGTCCAGTCGTTGTTCGTGGCCTCCAAGGCTTTCGGTGCCGGCGCGATAACCCCTTCAATGCAGGAGCTGGACCCCTACCGGGTGACCGTGACCGCTCCGGCCGCGGTTACCGGGGAAGCGCTCATTGCGGTGGTGGAAGAGGCCGCCCGGCAGGGGACCATGGCGAACTTCACCTTCCACGGCGTGGGGGGTGACCATCTAAGCGTTTCAGTCGAAGCCCATAACGCTCTGCTCGACCATCTGGCGGCTCACCCCGAGCGCTACTGGGTGGACAGCTTTATCAATATCATGAGCTACGTCACCGAGCGGCAGTAACCTCCCGGGCCCGGCGTCCGTCGGGCCGTCCCACCTTTCCCCTCCCGGGTTCGTTTAAAAGTGGCAAACACCACCTTTCACCCCTCTTTCAAAGTGGGACGACGGTTTGTCGGTCTGTCTTAACAATGGCAACACGGGCGAGCTTGGGACTCGCCCGTGTTGGTGTACGACGTTGTCTCCTGGCAAGTGTTGGGTCTGTGCTCCCGGTCATCCCCGTGGTGGCGCCGGCCGCTCGAACGTCGGACTCTCCTTGATATTGATTGGCTCCGCGAGGGCAACCCCGGAGCCCTTTTTTCTCCCGACCCGAATAACAGTGAGATCGACAATGAACAAATCCATGACCCGTTGGCTTCCTCTGACCGTGGTGTTGCTCGTCGGCTGCAGTGGCTCCCCCGCCACCGATACGCAAAGCGCTTCCCTCTGGCCTGAAAAGGAGCCCCCTCTGAGTGAACCGGATGCCTATGCGGAGGAGATCGAGGCCTTGATGGCCCAGATGAGCGTGGAGGAGAAAGTGGGGCAATTGATTCAGCCTGAGCTACGGAATGTCACACCGGACGATGTGAAACGGTATCACCTCGGTTCCATCCTCAACGGTGGCGGTTCCTTCCCCGGGGGCGATAAAAATGCCCCGGCCGACGCTTGGCTGGCTTTGGCCGATGACTTTTACCGGGCGTCCATGGATACCAGTGACGGGCGTGTCGCGATCCCCATCGTTTGGGCCACCGACGCCGTTCATGGCCATAACAACGTCAAGGGCGCGACGCTCTTTCCTCATAATATTGGTCTGGGGGCCACGCGTAACCCGAAGCTGATCCGTCGCATTGGCGAGGTCACCGCCAAGGAAGTCTCCGTAACCGGATTGGACTGGAACTTTTCTCCGACGCTGGCGGTGGCTCGGGACGACCGTTGGGGCCGAACCTACGAAGCCTACGCCGAAGACCCGGACACTCTCTACGACTATGGCAAAGCCATGGTGGCCGGCCTTCAGGGGGAAGTGAACACCGGGGAGTTCTTCGGGCGCGGTCACGTCTGGGCCACCGCCAAGCATTTTATCGCCGATGGCGGTACCGAAGGGGGCATCGACCGTGGCGATGCCAACATCAGCGAATCCGAGTTGCGTGATTTGCACGCCGCGGGCTACTTCGGCGCCTTGGACGCCGGGGTCCAGACCGTGATGGCCTCCTTCAGCAGCTGGCAGGGCGATAAGCTGCACGGACATCGCTACCTGCTGACCGATGTGCTGAAAGAACAGCTCGGTTTTGATGGAATTGTCGTGGGGGACTGGAACGGCCACGAGTTCGTCGATGGCTGTCGTCAGGACAGCTGCCCCCAGGCCATTAACGCGGGGCTGGATATTTTTATGGTGCCGGACCAATGGCGGGCGCTGCATGCCAACACCGTGGCGCAAGTCAAAAGTGGTGACATCTCCGAGGCCCGCCTGGACGATGCCGTGCGCCGCGTGCTGCGGGTCAAGTTCCGCTCCGGGATGTTTGACAAAGGGTTGCCCTCCGAGCGCTATTATGCCGGGCAGAGCGAGCTTCTGGGCGCGCCGGAGCACCGGGCCGTGGCCCGGCAAGCGGTCCGCGAGAGCCTGGTTCTGCTTAAAAACAACGACCAACTCTTACCGCTGAGCCCGGGCGCTCACGTCCTGGTGGCCGGTGATGGCGCGAACAACATTGGCAAGCAGGCCGGTGGCTGGACCCTGACCTGGCAGGGCACTGGCAATAGTAATGACGATTTTCCCGGCGCCACTTCCATCTACGATGGCATTGCCGAGACGGTCCAGGCGAGCGGTGGAACGGTTGAACTCAGCGCTGATGGTGCTTACAGCACTAAGCCGGACGTTGCCGTGGTCGTTTTCGGGGAAGACCCTTATGCGGAGATGCAGGGAGACCGGGCCCACCTTGACTATGAGCCAGAAGCCGACCTGGCTATTCTGGAACGCATGCAGGCCGAGGGCATTCCGGTGGTTTCGGTCTTTCTAACCGGCCGCCCCTTGTGGGTCAGTCCGGAGATCAACGCCTCCGATGCGTTTGTGGTCGCGTGGCTGCCGGGCTCGGAAGGGGCCGGCGTGGCCGATGTGCTCTTCCGGGAGAAAGACGGTGAGATTGCCTACGACTTCAGCGGCAAACTGTCTTTCTCCTGGCCGTCCAGCGCGGACCAGACGCCCCTCAATCGCAGTGACAACCGGGACCCGCTGTTTGCTTACGGTTACGGTCTGACTTATGCCGATCAAGCTCACCTGGACTCCCTGCCGGAAGACAGTGGCCTGAAGCAGGCTCAGGCAAAAAGCCGCTTACCCTTGTTTGACAACCGTCCCATGGAGCCATGGCATCTTGTATTGAGTGACCTCTCCGAGCGGGCGCGGGTAGTGACCGGGAGCGAAGCCGCTTTGCCCGGCATAGAAGTCACCTCCGTGGACCGGGAGTTTCAGGAAGACAGCCGGCAACTGCGTTGGACCGGTGCGGGCCGGGCGGAGGTGGCCTTGCGCTCCGAGGGGCGCGTTGACCTTTCGGCCTACCGCGAAGCGGGGGTATTGTTGATTGATCTCAAGGTCGACGCCTCGCCCGCC
Source organism: Marinimicrobium locisalis (assembly GCF_039822625.1). Classification (NCBI taxonomy): domain Bacteria; kingdom Pseudomonadati; phylum Pseudomonadota; class Gammaproteobacteria; order Cellvibrionales; family Cellvibrionaceae; genus Marinimicrobium; species Marinimicrobium locisalis. The sequence goes on along the minus strand of NZ_JBDLLG010000007.1, from coordinate 93,211 downwards.
GGTTTGGTTTCTCTGGGTATGCGTTGTGGCCAGGATTGCGTGGGCACGGTGGATATCACCCGTTGGCTCGAGTCCCACTCCGATGGTAACTGGCATACATTGGCTGTCGAGGCGGACTGTCTCATGGCCAGGGGAGTGAATCCCACCATGGTGCTTTCGCCGCTGTTCATCGCCACGGAGGGTGAGCTGGAACTCACTTTGAGCGATGTACGCCTGGCAAACGAATACGAGGGGGAAGGAATCTGCCCGTGATATGAGGTGGCTTGGCCATCGCAACGGTCTCTCCACAGGGAGGTGGGAGCGACCACCATACACAACTGATGATAATAACGAGGTGTTTATGAAACCGCTCAACCACCCAACAATCGGCTTGGGTTTGGCCTTAGTGTTGCTGACCGGTTGTGGCAGCGACTCCGACGATGCGACCGGTAGCTCCAGCAGTCGCGAGTCCTCCGAGAGCAGCAGCGCAGCGTCTACCGACAGTGATGATTCCTCTTCCAGTCGTAGCGAGTCCTCCGTCAGCAGTGGCCAGAGTTCTAGCAATGACAACAGCGCCAGCTCCAGTAGTGAAGGGGCCGAGTACGGCTGGACAATGGTTTGGAATGATGAATTTGAAGGCGAAAGCATTGATGCCGACAAGTGGTCCTATGAACGAAACTGTGCCGGCGGTGGCAACAATGAGCTGCAGTGTTACACCGATCGGGCAGACAATAGCTACGTCGAGGACGGCATGCTGCATATTGTTGCCAAGCAAGAAACCTTTAGCGGCCCCGGGGTCTTTGACGATGATCCCGCGTATGACCCCGACGACACCTCGGTTACCCGGAACTACACTTCGGCCCGCTTGCGCAGCAAGAACAAGGGCGATTGGACTTACGGGCGCATTGAAGTTCGGGCGAAAATGCCTCAAGGGCAAGGCCTGTGGCCAGCCATCTGGATGTTGCCCACCGACTTCTCTTACGGCGGTTGGGCGGCCAGTGGCGAAATTGATATTTTTGAAGCGGTGAATAGCAATACGGAGGGGGCTGGCAACGACATTCACGGCACCTTACATTACGGTGGCGCCTGGCCGAACAACGTCTATAGCGGTACCTCCTACAGCCCCGAAGCGCTCATCTGGGAGAACTTCCATACTTACGCCCTCGAGTGGGAAGAGGGCGAAATGCGTTGGTACGTCAATGATGTTCACTTCGCCACTCAAACCAGTGATGGCTGGTACAACGTTTACTGGGACGGAGAAGAGGCCGGCTTTAAAGTGGGTGAAGGCGCGGCGCCTTTCAATGAACGCTTTCATTTGCTACTCAACGTGGCCGTAGGGGGCGAGTGGCCAGGGGCCCCTAACGAGCAGACCAGCTTCCCGCAGGAAATGATTGTGGACTACGTGCGGGTTTACCAGTGCGGTAATGACCCGCAGACCGGGCAGGGCTGTGCCACCAGCGTGGATGAGAGCGTCGAACCGTTGACCGGGAACGCGGGTCCGGAACCGGTTTCCACCAGCCTATACCGGAACGGCGCGGCCACGTTGACCTTCGAGCTTGGCGAGGCCACTGTGGAAAATACCTTGCAGCCCGGACTCTATTCGCCGACGGCGGGGAATGTGGTGTCCACTCCAATGGAGAATGGGGCTTGGTCGGTCCAGTTCAATGCGTCTCCGGGTAACGTCTTTCTGAGTACGGCGTCGATGGCCGGGGAACCAGCGGCCGAAGACGGGTTTCAGTTTCAGAACATGCAGACGTATGGAGAGCTGCGGTTCGACCTGTTGGTGGAGGCCATTGAGCCGGAGACTGAGCTGCTGGTAAAAGTGGATAGCGGTTGGCCCAATGTCAGCTTCACCTCCATCGATATTCCCGAAACCGGCGAGTGGGCCACCATCACGGTGCCGATGGCGGCGCTGGAAAACAATGACGTAGAACCCGGTCAGGTGGATTTCGGCTCGGTTATCAATCCGTTTGTGATCGAAGCAAAAGGAGGAACCGCTGAAGTCCAGCTGAATAATATCGAGGTCCGTTGCATGTCCCCGTGCGGCATTGAGCCAGTTCCCGCCGGTGTGAGCACGGTCCTCGACAGCAGCTTCGATGTGTACGTTGACGGCGAGCCGGGCGTGAACTGGGATTTTGGTGTGGGTACCTGGGATAACGGAACCGGCCATGTAAGCGTCTCCGACGTGGAAGACCCGGACCGTGGCACGGTGCTGCAAGTGGACTTCAGCGAGAGCTCAAACAATGGGCTGGCTTTCGTGCAAAGCACCGGCGCAAAAGACGCCTCCGCCTTTGCCGCCGACGGTCATCTTGAGTTCGACATTAAAGTACTGAGCTATGGTTCTAACACGAGTGGTTTGGTGGTCAAGGCGGAAAGTGGCCCCGGTGAAGGCACGGGTGACTTACTGATTCAGCCGGAACCGCCGGTGGGGGAGTGGACCACGGTGTCGATCCCTATTGCCGATATGCTCAACCATTCGGGGACAAACCCGGCGTTTGATCTCAGTGCCTTCAATACTCCCTTTGTGTTCTTCCCCGCTTGGGAGGACCAAGGCGGTGTAGAGGTGCAGCTGGATAATATTCGGTGGACCCGTTAGCGTCCGTTAATGGACGTTCGTTACCAGAAGCGGCTCTTTGAGCCGCTTTTCTTAGGTCGATCTCCGGGGTGTTTGCTTTCGGTACTCTGACGGAGACGCTCCCACCAGTCGTTTGAAAAACCGATGAAAGGCCGACTTACTGTTGAAACCGGACTCCAGCAGAATATCCAGAATCGTCATGTGGGCGTGGTCCGGGTCCGCAAGCAATCGCTTGGCTTCCTCCACCCGGTAGGTGTTAATAAACTCAAAAAAGTTTGTGCCAAAGTGTTTGTTGATCACCGATGAGACCTCTTTTACCGGCAACCCGATATGCATGCTGAACTGCTCGATATTTAAGTTCTGTTGTAGGTAGATTTTGTCCCCTTCCATGGCGTTCTTGACCCGGTCAATGGCTGAGTCAGAAGGTTTCTCTTCGGCCGGCGCTCGCGTTTCCTCGGAACGGGTGGTCAGTAGTTGGTGAGCATAGACCAGGCTGTAGGTGAACAGGGCGTTGATCAGAATAAAGGTGAAGTAGTTGTCGGCAATGCCCAGGTAGTCTGCGGTTTCCGGCGAGGAATACTTCGCCAGAATATGCACCGTGGTGGACCAAGCCCAACTGGCGAAAAAACCGAGGGTGAGAACATTCAACCAGCGCGGTTCGGTGTTGGAGAAGTGAGAGTACTCATCTTTCAGCTCCGAACGGTAACGCTGCACCAGCACGACGGCGGCGAAAGAGTAGATCAACGGCACCAGCTTGGCCGCGTCCCAGATTGAGGTAACGAGCTGCTCGGGTTGAGGCTCCCCCACGGCCCAAATATAACGCAGCGAGTCGCTGTCGATGCCGAACGCCGCCATCAGCGCAACGGCCACCAGTGCCGGTAGTAGATGCAATAGGTGCAGGGGTTTGAGCGTGAAGTCCGCCCGGGTGATCGACGCCACGTAAAGGTAGAGCGTCGGACCTTTCACCATGAGCGAAATGACCAAAAAGTATGGAATCCAGTAATGGTCAATGGTGGGGGTGGTGTGAACCTGATCATTCCACAGCACCAGGGTGGTGACCGCGGCCACGGCGATAACGATCAAAAAGAGGCTGAGCAGTCGCCCGTACAGTCGGCTCTGAGCGGGGAGCGCGGCCTGCAATAAGGCCAGCAGAATGCTCTCTGCCACGGTCATCAGCAGAACAACGTCGTGAATATTAAAAATATAATCTTTCATGGATTCGGGGTGCCGGTTTTTATAATAGTTTCAGGACTCGGCGTTCCTTCCAGTTAATAAGTATTCGGGCAGTTTAATGGACGTCCGGGCCATTATCGCACGGATTCCCGCTTCCTGTGTGCCCAGTCAAGAGAAATTGCTGAACCTCTCGGCCTCGATTGGGTCTAGGTTTATCGGAAATGGTGGCGGCAAATGGGGCCTGCTTCACAAAACGCCCCTTGAAAAGTTCACTCTAGCCCCTTATTGTCTTATTGTTATAAGGACCAGTAGTGGCGCGTTCGACCCCGCGGTTGGCGCTTGCCACCCTTAATAAATAGGTTGACCCTCCATAGCCGGGTCTGCCACTGAAAATAATGAAGAGGACTCCCTCCCATGTTTGGAGCGATTAAACGGTCAGTATCCTTCCTGCTGTGCCTGGTATTTCTGTCGGGCTGCGGCTCCTCGGACAGCGACAGTCCGGACTCGGAAAGCTCAAGCTCAGAAGGACAAAGCAGTTCAGAGGCGAAGAGCGAAGCGAGCTCCGATGGCCTCTCTAGCAGCTCTGAGGCATCGAGCGAGTCTAGTTCGGCTGCCAGTGAAGCCAGCTCAACCAGCGAGCAGAGCAGCTCTGGTAGCACCAGTAGCGCCTCTGGAGCTGATAGCGATATCCGGGTGAACCAGCTGGGCTTTCTCCCCCAATCGCAAAAGCTCGCGGTCGTTCCCGACGTGGAGGCCAGCGCCTTTGCCTTGGTGGACCACCAGAGTGGGGAAACCGTTTACGAGGGCAACCTCTCGACGGCCCTCGAGTGGTCTCCGGCCGGAGAATCGATCAGCCTGGCGGACTTCTCCGGTTGGGTGGAGCCCGGTGACTATGTGGTGCGTGTAGAAGGCGTGGGCGATTCTCACCCCTTCGCCATCGGGAGCGACGTTTATGACTCCCTGAACGATGCGGCACTCAAGGCCTACTATTTCAACCGGGCAAGCACTGCACTCAGCGAGACCCATGCGGGTGAGTATGCCCGGCCGATGGGGCATCCGGATACCTCCGTACTGGTTCACTCGTCGGCTGTCGATGGGTCCCGCTCCGAAGGTGATACCATTCCAGCACCCAAGGGCTGGTATGACGCCGGGGATTTCGGCAAGTATGTGGTTAACTCTGGCATTTCCACTTATACCCTTCTGGCGGCGTACGAACACTTCCCCGAGTACTACACCGGCAAGGACGTGAATATTCCAGAAAGCGATAATGGTCGGGCGGACATCCTCGACGAAGCGCTGTGGAACCTGTCTTGGATGCTGCAAATGCAGGATGAGGACGGCGGTGTCTATCACAAGCTGACCACACTCAATTTCGCCGGTATTGTCATGCCCCACGAGGCGACGGCCGATCGGTACGTGATTGGCAAAGGGACCGCTGCCACGCTGAACTTTGCCGCCACCATGGCAATGGCCAGTCGTGTCTATGAGCCTCTCGACCAGACACTTTCCGACAGCATGCTGGCGGCGGCTCAGGAGGCTTGGCAATGGGCTCTCGACAATCCTGATGTAGCCTTTGAAAACCCGGCGGATGTCAGTACCGGAGAGTACGGGGACGCTGGCCCGTTTGTGGATGAGTTCGCCTGGGCCGCCGCTGAACTCTTTATTACTACGGAAGATCCCGCCTATTACGATGCGTTCAAGTTGCGCAATATTGATATCTGGGTGCCGGCCTGGCCGGATAGTCGCGGTCTGGCCTGGATGTCCCTGGCGTTCCACCGGGACCTGCTGAGCGACCCGGCGGAAGTGGAAGCCATTGAGGCCCGGATTCTGAACGTCGCCGACACCATGGCCCGCCTTGATGGGAACTCCAGCTACCGAGTGGCCATGACCGATGGCGACTTTTATTGGGGCAGCAACGGCAACGTGCTCAACCGGGCGATGATGCTGTTGCAGGGCTACCGGTTGGTGCCGTCGGAAACCCGTTATCTGGAAGCGGCGCAATCGCTGTTTGATTACATCCTCGGGCGCAACCCCACGGGCTACTCCTACGTGACCGGCTACGGGGACAAAACCCCAATGCACATTCACCACCGAGCCTCTGACGCCGACGACGTTGAGGCGCCGGTGCCCGGCTTTGTGGCGGGCGGACCGAACACTGACTATCCGGTGGATTGTGAAGCGCAGGACATTAGCTACCCGGCCGGGGACGAGGCCATCGCCAAGGCGTACCTGGACCACTGGTGCAGCTACTCCACCAACGAGGTCACCATCAACTGGAACGCGCCGCTGGTGTATGTGAGCGGGGCCTTGAAAGTGATGCGTGAGGACGAGGCGCAGTAGAGCGTAAACCCGCGCCGGCCGTGGGCCGGCGTCCGGCACCCCATTAACCCGACAGCCCACTAGGTTGTCGGGTTAATTTCTTTGTTAGACTGGGCGTTCTTCCCCCGACGGAGCCCGCTTGTGAGTCTGTCTAGAAACGCCCCGGATTTTTCCCGTCTTCCCGACGTTCTACCCGAGCTGCATTTTGACCTTGAGCGCGATGCCCCCCCTAAAGGTGAGCCTCAAATTCGAGCTTATCTAGAACATTATGGGCTCGACCTGGAGCAGGCGTTTCCCAACGTGACCCACCGGCTTGGCCGCACCCGCGTGAGCGACTGGGATATTGCCGTGCACTATTGGTTGCCCGAAAACCCCCAGGGTACCCTGGTTATCGTGCACGGTTACTTTGATCATGCCGCGCTCTACGGGCAGGCGGTGCGTTTTGCCCTGAAGCGGGGGCTGGCGGTGCTGGCCTACGACCACCCTGGCCATGGCTTGAGTTCCGGGGAACGGCTGGTTATCGACAGCTTCAACCGCTATGCCGATGTGTTGGAGGCGCTATTGCAGGCTTCCAGGTCGCTCTTGTCGGGGCCTCGCTATGCCCTCGGGCAGAGCATGGGCGGGGCCACATTGCTCAACCACCTCTGGCGGTACGGGCCCGCCCTGACCGGGAAAACCGCCCTGTTCGCGCCGTTGATACTCCCTCAGGCCTGGGGGCTGAGCAAATGGCTGTACACGCTACTGCACCGCTGGGTGCGGGAAGTGCCCCGCGTCTTCTCCGACAGCTCTCACGACAGCGACTTCAACCACTTTCTTGAGCACGAGGACCCCTTCCAGTACCGCAAAATCAGCGTGGAATGGGTGGGAGCCATGAAAACCTGGGATGAGACGTTTCGAGGGTGGCCCACCCGGGAGGATGAGCTGCTAATGGTTCAGGGAACGGGGGACGCTACGGTTGACTGGTGCTATAACCTGCAGCAAATAGGCCGCAAACTGCCGAACCTGAAGGTGGAGATGTTGGAGGAGGCTCGTCACCACCTGGTCAACGAAACCCCCGAGTACCGTGATTCGGCCTTTGCCGCCGTCGAGCGTTTCTTTTTCGCCAATTAGCGGCAGGGGCCATTAACCGGTGGGTCGGATTCGCACGCCGTGCGTAATCCGACAACCGTAATCCGCCTAGAAGGGCTCGAGGGAAGCCGTTAACCCCTTAAAACAACACTCGACAACGGATGGTACCCTCGATTTCCCGCAGTTGGTTGAGCACTTCCGGGCTGTAGGGCGAATAAATATCCAACACCACATAGCCCACCTTTTCGTTGGTTTGTAGGTACTGGGCGGCGATGTTGATCTCATTGTCGGAGAAGATACGGTTGATCGCGGACATAACGCCGGGCACGTTGGCGTGTACGTGTAGCAGCCGGTGCGCGTCCGGGTGCCCGGGCAGGGCGACTTCCGGGAAGTTGACCGAGCTGGTGGTGGTACCGTTGTCCGAATACATCACCAGTTTTTCCGCCACTTCCACCCCGATGTTTTGTTGGGCCTCCACGGTGGAGCCGCCAATGTGGGGGGTCAGCAGCACGTTGTCCAGCCCGCGCAGGGGGCTGACAAATTCGTCGTTATTGCCCTTGGGTTCGACCGGAAACACATCGATGGCCGCGCCGGCGAGTTTATCGGCCTTGACGGCCTCGGCAAGATCATCAATCTCGATGACCGTACCGCGGGAGGCGTTGATCAGAATCGAGCCGGGCTTCATCTGCTCCAGCTCTTCGGCCCCGATCATGTTTTTGGTGGAGGCGGTTTCCGGCACGTGCAGGCTGACGATATCCGAGTGATTCAGCAGCTCGTTGAGGCTGCGCATCTGGGCGGCGTTGCCCAGGGGCAGTTTGGGGATCACATCGTAAAAGCACACCTTCATCCCCAGGGACTCGGCCAGCACGCTGAGCTGGCTGCCGATGGAACCGTAGCCAATAATGCCGAGGGTTTTGCCCCGGATCTCGTAAGAGCCCACGGCGGATTTTTTCCAGCCTCCCCGGTGACAGGCGGCGTTCTTTTCCGGAATGCCCCGCAGCAGCAAAATGGCCTCGGCCAGTACCAGCTCGGCGACCGAGCGGGTGTTGGAATAGGGGGCGTTGAACACCGCCACGCCGTGTTCCTGAGCCGCCTGCAGATCGACTTGGTTGGTGCCGATGCAGAAGCATCCGGCGGCGATCAGTTTGTTGGCGTTTTCAAAGACTTTACGGGTGAGCTGGGTGCGCGAGCGCAGGCCGACGAAGTGGGCGTCTTTGATGCGCTCGATTAGTTCGTCTTCGGCCAGGGCGGTTTTGAGGTAGTCGATGTTGGTGTAACCGGCGGCGTTGAGCGTGTCGACGGCGGACTGGTGGACGCCTTCCAGTAATAGGAACTTGATTTTGCTTTTGTCCAATGACTTTTTGCTCATGAACGCTGTCACCTCAGCTGGTTCGGGTTGTGCGGGGGAGGGGTGGAAAAGAGGGTCGGAATGATATCACATCTTCCTCTAACGTTGGACGTCCTCTCCGGGCTATAGAGCCTGCATGTAGGGCGCGATAAGCCCGCCTCAAACAATGGGTACTTCGCAGCAGAGCGCTCCGGGAGGGCATATCCCTGCGAAACCCGCCGTGAATCCATCCCTGGAGGCTTCTCATCGGCATCCATGCCTCAGAGAGTTTCGCAGGGATATGCCCTCCCGGAGCTGGCGCAAGCTCATAGTTGCTTGGAGATAGCACGGGTCTCCTCCACCTAGCGTGAAGCAGCATTCAGAGTACCTATTCGCACTGAGGCTCAAGGTGGGGTATACCGGTTGTAGACTCTCTGAGGCATGGATGCCGATGAGAAGCCCCCATGGACGGGTTTACGGCGGGTCTACAACCGGTATACCCCACCTTGGGCCGGGCGTGACACCAACCACCACTAACCCACTCCCCCAGCTAGTGAGGAATGACTTCAGTGACCACCAACTGATGTTCACCCTCAGCCGTGGGCTCATAATACCAACGTACCTCCGCCTCCTTCAGAGTCATGCCATAGCGCCGCTGCGGGTCCGGTTTCTGGTACTGGGGGCGTGGGTCCTGCTGCAGAATCTGCTGGAGCAACGCCCGCCAATCCTGCCCCGTGGCATCGCTCAACGCCCGGCAGGCCGACTCAGCCTCCGGCGTGAACACCACCGGCACCCAGGCCGGCGCTTCCCCCGCAAAGCGGTTCTCCGCCTCCGGTACCGAATCCGTATAAGGCACATACGGCTTAATATCCAACACCGGCGTCCCGTCCAGCAAATCCACCCCCGACAACAACAGCGACAGCTTGCCGTTCGGCGACTCAATGCCCTCAAGCTTCACCACCGACAAGCCGATCGGATTAGGGCGAAGCGGGGAGCGGGTGGCGAAAACGCCCAGGCTCTTATTGCCCCCCAAACGCGGAGGACGAACCCGGGGGCGCCATTGGTCGCTTGGGGGGCGGTGGAAGACAAATTGCAGCCAGAGGTGGGTGCACTGATCCAGCCCCTCCAGCGTTTGCGGATCATCGTAAGGGGGCAGCAGCTCCAGTCGAGCCCGAACCGCCGGCGCCAAGCCGGGCTGGCGTGGGATACCGAATTTTTCCACAAAACTGGAGTGCACGATCCCGATGGGCGAAAAACAATAAGTCATGGAAGAAGCTCGGTGGCGGATGTTTATTCGGCGCTCGCGCGCATGAGTGTGGCTGATTGCGACCCCTGTCCTTGTCGGCTCCGGGGAATTCCCTTAACCTCGAAGGCATTCCAATCAACTGCGGTGGGGCCTCTCCCGTGCCGCTCACTCAAGGAACGCATACATGCTGGTAGGACTGTGGGTGGCGGTGGCCACGTTGTTGTTGCTGACTCTGATCCCGCTTTCCCGAATCGAGGCCTGGTGGGTGCGGGGGTTGGACTTTCCCCGCCTTCAACTGTCCTGCCTGGCGCTGATAGTGGCGCTGGCCGTTTTGGGGCTTCTCGACAGGGAGCAGCCTTCCACCTGGATTATGCTGACGTTGAGTCTGGCATGCCTGTGCTACCACGCTTTGTGGATTGTGCCATATACGCCACTGCACTCGAAAGAAGTCCGCGCCGCCGGCGCGCTGTCGGAGAAGGATCGGGCCCAACGCATTGCGATTATGACGGCCAATGTGCTGACCCCCAACCGCAACGCCGAAGGGCTCCTGGCAATGGTCGCGCACCACCGGCCCGACGTGCTGGTCACCCTGGAGTCCGACGACTGGTGGCAGAAACAACTCGATGCGCTTGAGCCCGAGTACCCCTACACCATCAAATGCCCGCAGGATAACCTGTACGGTATGCACGTTTACTCCCGCTACCCGCTAAAAAACGCCGCCCTGCAATTTTTGGTGGAGGAGGACGTGCCCTCCATGCACGCCGAGGCGGTGCTGCCTTCCGGGCGCCGGGTGGTGCTGCACTTTTTGCACCCCGCACCGCCGAGCCCTTCGGAGAATGAGACCTCCTCCGAGCGTGATGCCGAACTGGTGATGGTCGGGCGCAGCGTGGCCAAAAGCGGTGCGCCGGCCATTGTCACAGGGGACTTGAATGATGTGGCCTGGTCGGCCACCACCCGGTTGTTTCGCAAAGTCAGTGGGTTGCTGGACCCGCGTATCGGGCGCGGGATGTTTAACAGCTTTCACGCGGACTACCCGTTCATCCGCTGGCCGCTGGACCACCTGTTTCACAGTGACGACTTTGTCTTGGAAAACATTCAGCGCCTGTCATCGTTCGGCTCGGACCATTTTCCCGTGCTGGTGCGGCTGGTTTACCGAGAACGGGCCAAGCCCCAAGAAGGGATTGAGCCCGATACTGAGGACCGACAGCTGGCACAGGAAAAGATGGAGGACGAGGCGGTGAGCCCGGGGGAAGTCCACCGTCCGGAGTTGTCGTTGCTTGCAACGGGGGTACTTGGATAGAGGCCCAGGCCTGGACCTGCGGTTAGTCGCTATTGGGGATACGGCTAAACCCCATTTTCTCAAAGGCCTGATGGAGCTTGGCGAGCGTAATGGGTTTGCCAAGGTAGTGGTTCATGCCGCAGGCGAATACCGCCTCGCGATGCTCCTGAAGGGCGTGAGCGGTCAAGGCCACAATGGGGGTGGCCGGTTGGTTGTGATGGCGCTCGTGTTCGCGAATGCTGCGAGTGGCTTCGAAACCGTCCATTTCCGGCATTTCACAGTCCATCAACACCAAATCATAGTCCCTTCGGCACGCCGCCTCATAAGCCTGTAAGCCGTCCTCCACCAGTTCCGCGTCAATGCCCATCTTCCCCAGCAACCCCTTGATCACCATCCGGTTCACGGCATTATCTTCGGCCACCAGTACCTTCAAATGAGAGAACTGCTGGTAGTTTGTCTCGTTGGGGCGGGTTGTCTGCTCGACTTCCGGATCCGCGCCGAGCATGCCCAGCAGTCGGCGGCGCAGGCTGCGAGCCGAGAAGGGCTTGTGCAATAAGCTATGGATTTGCAGATCTTCGAGGGTTTCCGGCCCCAGGCGCAGCTCGCCGGCATTGAGAATAATTCGGGGTATGCCCTCGGCGGCCGGCTCGTGCAGCAATCGTTCGGCGAACGCCACCCCTTCCATATCCTTGAGCTGGCTGCCGATGGCGATAAAGTCGACCGCTTTGTGCTCGGAATTCAACTCGTGGAGGCGGCTCAGGGCCCGTTCGGCGGAGGCGACGGCGTCCAGTGTCATACCCCAGCGGCGGGCGTGACGCTTGAGAAACTCCGCAAGCCGGGTGCTCGGGTCCACCAACAGCAGGCGACGGCCACCCAGCCGCTGCCGGGCGCTTTGTTCTCGTTGGACGGTATCGGGCATGGTCTCAAAGGTGGCTGTAAACCAGAACCGGGCGCCCCGGCCTTTTTCGCTCTCGACACCGATCTCGCCACCCATGAGCTCCGCCAGACTGTTACAAATGGCCAGCCCGAGCCCCGTACCCCCGTACTGGCGCGTGGTGGAGGTATCTTCCTGATTGAACGAATCGAACAGGGTTTTCTGAGCGGAGCGAGCGATGCCAATGCCTGTGTCCTGAATGGAAAACAGCAGCTTGGGGTGCTCGGGGGTGTTGTCCTGAGCTAGAGACACTTCCAGAACGATATGGCCTTTAGTGGTAAATTTGAAGGCGTTGCCCACCAAATTGATGAGAATCTGACGCAAGCGGGTCGGGTCGCCTTTTAGCCGGCGGGGCACCTCCGGATCCACACCGCCCATCAGCTCAATGCCATGTTTGTTGGCCGTGGCCCCGAACAGTTGGAGGCAGTCTTCGACCAAATCCTCCAAATCAAAGGCGGCCATTTCCAGCTGCATTTTGCCCGCTTCGATTTTGGAGTAATCCAAAATGTCGTTAATAATATCGAGCAAGGTTTCGCCGGAGCGGTGGATCACGTCCAGGTAATGGCGCTGGTTATCGTTCAGGGGCGTGTCCCGGAGCATATCCAACATGCCGATGACGCCGTTCATGGGGGTACGGATTTCATGGCTCATGGTCGCCAGGAACTGGCTTTTGGCTCGGTTGGCATCCTCGGCGGCGAGTTTTTGGCGTTGGCTTTTAATTTTTTCCTCTTTCTCGCTCAGCAACGCCAGCTCAATGGCATGCCGTTGCTCGATATCCTCCAGCAGCGTCTCGCGCATGTGGTTGATGGCGTTCACGACATTGTCCAACTCGTCAGGCTTATGGTCGCCTTTCACCCGCTTGAGCTTCAGAGGGGTGGTTAGGTTATCCAGGTGCAGCTGTCGGGCGTAATGGGCAATGGTTTCCATATGGCGGGTCAGTAGCGTGTACACCAACCACAGGATAAAGAAGGAAACCACCAGGGTTTTGGTGCCCTGTACCCCCGCAATAAACAGTGTGCGCTGCCACAGCCGGTCGTAGATAGTGGTCAGGCTGGCGGTAATTCGCAAAGTGCCCAGCTCCTGGCGGGGGGTGCTTTCATCCTCATAAACCAGTGGGTACTCCTTGACCAAGTATTGGTTCGGGTTGGCTTCGATTTTCTCAAGCGTAATGCCGTCTCTTTGGGCCACGAGGGTCTGCTCGCTGTTATTCCAGTCGCTCCAGGAGACGCTGACGTGAACCACATCCTCCACATCCAAGACGCTCTCGACCTGAATGGAAAGTTGCTCGTGATCAAACCCCCATAGGCTCTTGGTAATGCTGGCCAGGGTGCTGACCCGCACCTGGTCCATACGCTCTTCCAGTGCGGAGACATCATCGTGGAAGCTGGCGTAGAGCTGCATTAGAATGGCGACCAGCGTGATCGCGGAACTGCTGAGAATAATCAGTCCGAGCAGGCGGGCGGCGATGGGATTCTCGCGCGTGTAGCGAATCAGTCGGAGCATGGAGTCAGGCATCGCTGGAATGAGTTGGGCGAAGTGATTTAAGTGTAGCACTTCGTCCCTGCTTCGTTGACCGGGTTTACTATGACAGGCGCCCCAGTGCTGGCGCGGGCGTGTTATTCGCCGCCGTCGGTGGTCCGGTTGCGCTGTTCGCACGTACTTAATTGTCAGGATGAAAACGTCGGCGCGGGCGCACACAGCTCCCGCCACCGAACACACCAAGAGGAAATGCGATGATTGCTCGTTATGTTCTCTCCAATGCAGCGGCGGAGCGACCTTATGTTTAGCTGGCTGAAGCCCGACCCGAAGAAACGTTTGCAGAAAGCCTATGAAAAAAAGCTGGAAGCGGCCATGCTGGCGCAGCGCAGTGGTGACATTAAAAGCTACTCCCTACTGAGCGAAGAAGCCGACGGGCTCTACCGAGAGCTGCAGTCGCTGGCGTCGCCGCCGCGCTAATGGGTCGCGCGGATCGCTAGAACGCGGCCAGCACGTCGTTCAAAAAGCGTCGTCCCAGCTCGGTGGTGACCAACCGTTCCCGGTAGGGGCGGACCAGCCCCTTCTCCTCTAACGCTTGCCACTGTGGCTGAAGCGCCGTCATGGCTAGCCCAGTGCGCTCGGTGAACTGAGCGCTTGGCACCCCCTCGTTCAAACGCAGGGCGTTTAACAGATAATCCAGCGGCAGGGCTTCCGGCTCCAGGGTCTGCTCTCCGGCAAGCATCGGGTGGGGGCTGCTGCTGGCGAGCGCGTGGCGCCGCTCCAGGTAGTGCGCCGGTAGCCGGGTTTTCCACCGGCGGACAATGCGGTTTGTCTCCGGCAGGGTAACTTTGCCGTGGGCGCCGGCGCCGATACCCAGGTAGTCGCCGTAGGTCCAGTAGTTGAGGTTGTGCCCGGCGCGGCGCTGAGGCCGGGCATAGGCCGACACTTCGTACTGCCCGTAACCGGCTCCAGCCAGAAGGGCCTCACCGGTATCCTGAATATCCGCCAGGGTGTCTTCCACCGGCAACAAGGGCGGGGCGTTGTAAAAGTGGGTATTGGGTTCAATGGTCAGCTGGTACCAGGATAGGTGTTCGGGCGCCAGGGCGATAGCCTGCTCCAGGTCGGCCCGAGCCGCGGCGGTGGTTTGATCCGGCAGGCCGTGCATCAGGTCGAGGTTGAGGTTGTCGAACCCGGCCTTTCGCGCCACTTCCACGGCGGCGAGCGCTTCGTCGCGACCGTGAATGCGCCCCAGGCGCTTCAGTTGCGCTTCTTGGAAACTCTGAATGCCGATGGACAGGCGGTTCACGCCGGCCTGGCGGTAGCCGGAAAAGCGTGCCTGCTCGAAAGTGCCCGGGTTGGCCTCAAGCGTAATTTCCGCTTCGGGGGTCAGGCCCACCAGCCGGTCGACGCTGGCCAGAATGCGGCCGATGGCCTCGGCGGAGAACAGGCTGGGGGTGCCGCCTCCGAAAAAGACGGTGTGTATTTTTCGTCCCTGCGCCAAATGTGCCTCGGCTCGTAGGTCTTCAATCAGAGCATCGACGTAGTCGCTCTCGGGCAGCTCCTCTCCCGCTTGGTGAGAGTTGAAGTCGCAATAGGGGCATTTGCGCACGCACCAGGGGATGTGGACGTAGAGAGACAGGGGCGGCAGAGCGAGGGACATGAAGGCAGAGTTCGTGGTGGCTAAAACCGCCACTATAACACGGACGGGCCCCACCGGCGGCGGGCCCGTCCGAGGTTACTCGGGATCGGTCTCGGCCTGGTCGCTCGGCGCCAGGTGTTGGTCGAGAAAGCTCAGAATATGGGTGAGCGCCTTTAGACGAGCTTCTGAGTTCTTCAAGTGGTGACCGGTGTCTTCCAGGCGAACGAACTCCACGGATTTTCCCGCCGCCTTCAGTTTCTCGGTCATCAGCTCCGACTGCTCGATGGGAACGCGCTTGTCCTCCTCCCCGTGAAGCAGCAGGACCGGCGCTTCAATGCCAGAGGTGAAGTTTGCCGGAGAGTATGCCGCGATTCGCTTCGGGGTGAAAAAGTCCTTGGCCACCGAGCGGGTCAGGTACTCATAAACCCAGTCGCTTTCTTCAAACTTGTCCTCGTCGTGCTCCATCATGGAGGTCAAGTCGGACACACCGTTCACCGATACCGCGCAGCGGTAAATGTCCGGGGTAAAAGCGGCTCCGGCCAGGGCGGCGTAGCCACCGTAGCTGCCGCCCACAATACAGACCCGCTCGGGGTCGGTGAGGCCCGCCTCGCTCAGGTAATGTACCGCATCGGTCAGGTCGTTCTGCATGCCTCGGCCCCACTCGCCTTGCCCGGCCTGCCAGTGCTCTATGCCAAAGCCGGTGGAGCCGCGAAACTGAGGCTGGACCACGGCGTAGCCCCGCGCCGCCATGGCTTGGGCAAAGTCGTCATAACGCAAACGGTCATAGGAATGGGGGCCACCGTGAGGGTAGATGATGGTTGGCAGGTTCTTGGGGCTGGCAACTTTGGCTCTGGGGAGGGTGAGCAGCGTCGGAATCGCCAAACCGTCGCGGCTCTTGTACTCAATTTCCACCACCGGGTTCACGCCTTCTGCCGGTATTTGAGGGCGGATGTCGGTCAGGTGGCGAAGCGGCTGCTCTCGGGAGGCCAGGTAAAAATCTCCGGCGGTTGAGCTGCCTTCGACTTTGATGACGATGTGCTCGTGGTTCTCGCTCAGGCTGGCCAGCCATACCGAGTGCCCCTCCAGCTGGCCTTGGAGTGCTTCCAGCCGGCTAGACGTGTCTTGGTTGAATAGGTGATACCGTGGTGAAAAGCCGCCAAACCGAACGCCCGTGGCCACCCGGTCCAGGCCGGTCATGACCGCCCCCACATCGATATCGGCTCGCCCCAGGTCCAAATCGCTCTGGGCACCATCGCCTAGGGCGATTTTAAAGTAGTTCCCAACGCCGGTGTCTTTATTTTCCTGAACCGCCAGCAGTGACTGCCGGTCTGCCGATAGGGCGACAAAATACGTGACCAGGTTGGGGTCCTTTTCGCTATATATCGTCTTGGTGCCGCCATCATGCTGGGGGACCACAACGGAGTGTTGGTGATTTTCCTCGTTATAACGTATTTCGGCGAGGACCTCGCCTTTAGCGTTGACGAAATAGTCCTGGGTATGGCGGTGGCCGTACTCCAGAACCTTGGGCCGACGGGGGTTATTGATGTTGACTTCGACCAGCGCGAGATCGGCGTTGCGAGCCGTGCGTTTACGGGCGGCGTAGGCCGGCATATAGAGAGTTTGTCGATCCTCGGAGACGCCCGCAACACGGCCCAGGCCACTTTGCGCCTTCCAGATGACGTCGCCAGGGCGCAAAAGCTGCTCAATTTCCCCGCTGTCCAAATCCAGCGCATAGGCGGTGCTGATTTCCATGCGATCAACGTCGAAGCCGCGCAGTCGCTTCTCCTCCGAGGCCACCATGATCAAGTGTTGGTCGCTAATAAAATACAAGTGCCGCGGCCTAATGTCACTGACGTTGACGCCGGTAATCATCTTACTGTCCGTCAGTGAGTGAACCAGCACCACGTCCCCCTTTTCGGACCGAGTGCGCAGGGCAATGGCCTTCCCGCTGGGGGAAATGGTGACCATTTGGCGCGCGGGCTCGGCGCCGTACTGTTGGGCGGTTTCGCTGGGCGTGGGTGCATTCTCGGCATAAGCCGCCACGCCGATTAGCAGGGCTAGCCCAACGGCTAAGCGGACTATGTGCGCCAAGGGGGGCGTAGAGAAGAGAGGCGTAGTGGTAGCGAAGCGAGTCATATGGGAGTCCCATCCTCTTGGTTATGTAGAGAGCGCAGGCGGAAGAGGTGGGGGTCGATTCGCTTGCCATCTGAAACCTGTGGCCCGCTTCGCCTGAAATCCCTGACGTTATTATTCAGTAAATTCAGGGAGAATTACGCCACAGCTCCGATCACTTTTCAAGTTGGCGCGCTTGTAGCGCCTCCAGAAGAGCGCGGGTGGCGATGGCCCGGTGGCTGATGCGGGCTTTTTCCGACTTGCTAAGTTGGGCGGCGCTGCAGCGGTGGCCGGGCACTTGGAACAGCGGATCATAGCCGAAGCCGCCCTCGCCGGCGGGCTCGGTGCGGATATGACCGCGCCATTCGCCCTGAGCGATTAAGGGGGTCGGGTCCTCGGCGTGGCGCAGCCATACCAGCACGCAGTGGTAGGCGGCTCCGCGCTCGGCCTCCGGCAAACCCTCCAGCTCCTTGAGCAGTTTGGCGTTGTTGTCGGCGTCGGTAGCTTCCGGGCCGGCGTAGCGTGCCGAATAAATACCGGGGCGCCCGCCCAGTGCGTCCACGGCGATGCCGGAGTCGTCCGCCAGGGCCGGCAGATCGGTTTTCGCGCTGGCGTGGCGGGCCTTAAGCAGGGCATTTTCCACAAAGGTCAGGCCGGTTTCTTCGGGGCTGTCCAGGTCGAACTCGCCCTGGGATTTGACCTCATAGCCGGCGAGTAGCTGTTGAAACTCCCGGAGCTTACCGGGGTTGCCGCTGGCGAGAACCAAGCGTTGCATTCGCGCCTCCTTATTGTGCCGGTTCGGTATACAGCTTTTGGGAAAACGTCAGCTCAAAGGACTGTTCCGTGGCTTTCGGTTCAATGGTGATGCGGAAGTTGTAGATCTCTTCCTCGGTGTGGCGCATGGGAGCGATGTAATAGTAAGTGTCCCCTTCGTTAATTTCCTGAAAAGGGAGGGTTTGCGCCTGCTGCATCAAGTTGGTGGCGGTGCCGGTCACTTTGGCTTCCTGCCCGAGTCCGCCTTCGGCCGAAGTGACACTGATATTGACCAATGCGCGGTCCTCGCCGCGGACCAGTCCGTGCACACTCGCGATATCGGCGGGCACGAAGGTGCTGTTGAACACGCTGTAATACAATTGGTAATCACCAAAGCGCTCGGAGCCGCTCTGGGCGAGCGTGAGAGGGGCGAAAAAGAGGGTTAAGAGCAGGGGGGCCCAAAGGAATCGGGTCTGAAACATGAGTGCTCTCCGACGAGGTTTACGAGGTGAAAACAATGGACTCTCTATGGAGGGGAGTCTAGCGCAAACGCGGAGAAATGGCACGGGAGCGCCGGGCTCAAAGAGCCCCGGCGCTGGTAGAGCGGTCTTAGGAGTCCTGCTCGGTCTCGACGCGAGAGGTCAGCTCTTCTTCGATCTGGCCACGCAGTTCTTCGTCCTGGCCGGCGGCCTGAGCGATTTGCTGGTACTCAGAGATGGATAGACCGGTGTCGCTAACCGCTTCCTGCATTTTAGTCTGTGCTTCTTGCTGCATTTTAGTGGCTTTTTCTGGATCTTCCACGTTCTGCAGCTTCTGAGTGTACTCCTGGTTAATGCCCTGTACGGCCATGTAGGCGTCAACAAAGCTTTCCACCTGGCTTTCGCTCACTTCCATGGCGGGTGCCTGGGTTTGCGGTTGAGCCGGTGCCTGCTGGGGCTCGCCCTGCGCGGTGACGGTGGCGGCACCCGCCAGCAAGCCGGCAGCGGTGAGTAGGGCCAGTACAGGATGTTTGATGGTACGCATAGTAATCTCCTCGTTTGTGACGAAATGGACTCAGGAATAGAGAGCCGTTTATTTCACTTCTACTGTCGCAAAGCCCGTGCCACCCTTGAGCCGTTTCTATAACTGTCTGAAAATAAAGACATTTTTTCGGTTTTGGTGGTGGAGGGTGTGACTCAAATCACTGTGCGTTTTAGCTCATGTGCCAATTTGACCCACCGCAGTTTGTGCCAGATTGAACCTCAGGCATCGGTTTCCAGCCAGCGGTAGAGGGTGCGCCGGCCGATGTTAAGGATATCCGCGGCGCGTTTTTTGTTGCCATCCACCTGCTCCAGCACGTAGTGAATGTAGCTGCGCTCAATATGGTCCAGGGAAACCAGCTCGCCTTCGGCGGTTGGGGGCTGCCAGAGATGGCCCTCGCTGGCCTCGGGTGTGGGGGCGGAGCGTTGCACCCGTTCGGGCAGATGTTCCGCGCCAATAAGGCGCTCGGTGCAGAAAGTCACCGCGCGCTCGATAATATTGGCCAGTTCGCGCACATTGCCCGGGAATGGGTAGCGCTTGAGCAGGTTTAACGCTTCGGTGCTCAGACCATCCACCGGTTGCTGGCGACGCTGGTTGAACTGGTGAATCAAGTGAGCGATCAACCGCTCCAAGTCGTCGCCGCGTTGGCGCAAGGGAGGCACTTCCAGCGCAAAGGTCTCCAGGCGGTAGTATAAGTCCTCCCGAAAACGGCCCTCGTTCACCTCATCCGGCAGCTCCCGATTGGTGGCGGCGATGATGCGCACATCGAGAGCCTGCTCGGTGTTGCTGCCCACCGGACGAACCTTGCCATCTTGCAGGATACGCAGCAGGCTGGATTGCATTTCAATCGGCATTTCGCCAATTTCATCCAGCATCAAGGTGCCGCCGTTGGCCGTGGCGAACAGGCCGCGACGGGCCTTGGAGGCGCCCGTGAACGCCCCCGCGGCGTGGCCAAATAGCTCGCTTTCCAGCAGGTTGGCGGCAATGCCGCCGCAGTTAATGGCGATAAAGGGCCCTTCCCGTCGATCGCTTTCCCGGTGAATGGCGCGGGCCACTAGCTCCTTACCGACCCCGCTTTCGCCGGTGACCAGTACCGGGGCGCCGGCCTGGGCCACTTGTTGAATTTGGGTGAACAACTGGCGCATTCGCGGGCTGCGCCCGATCATACCGTGGAACTCGCCCTGATCCAGCAGCCGGCGGTAGTAGCTCAGTTCCTGTTCCAGCTGTTGGCGCTGGAGCGTGCGGGTGATGGAAAGGTTGAAGTGGTCCAGGTCCAGGGGCTTGGTCAGGAAGTCATCGGCCCCGCGCTTTAGGGCGTCCACGGCCTGGTCGATGGTGCCAAAGGCGGTAATGGCGATAAAGCTGGGCCGGACGGGCAGCTGTCGCAACTCCTCCAACAGGTCCAGGCCGTTGCCGTCGGGCAGGTGCAGGTCACTGACCACCAGTTTGGGCGCTTCTTCCGCCAACCAGCGCCGGGCACCGGCCAAGTCCCCGCTGCCCGCACATCGATGGCCGGCGTCGGTCAACTCGTCCATCAACAGTGCCCGCAGGTCCGGGTCGTCTTCGATGAGAAGAATATCCGTGGGGCTGGCCGCTTCACTCATGGGGAAACTCCTCGGAAGAATTGATCGGCAGATCAATATCAAAACGGGCTCCGCCCAGTTCGCTGGTACCGATCTCAATGCGGCCGCCATGTTCGGTAATGACCGCGTTCACTACGGCCAGGCCCAACCCGGTGCCCACTCCCACGGGCTTGGTGGTGACAAACGGCTCCAGTAACTGATGCCGGACTCTGGCGTCAATGCCTGGACCATCGTCTTCGACCGTCAGGTGCGCCTGCTCGGGGCTGCATTGCCAGCTCAGCCGCACCAGGCCGCCGGGGGTGGCCTGAATCGCATTGCGCAACAGGTTGATCAGCGCCTGTTCCAGGCGCAGTCGGTCGGCGATGATCGCCGGACAGGGCGCGTCGGAAGGCCGGGACTCGAGCACTACCTGCATATTCTGGCGTTCACCCTCGACTTGCTGCAAGGAGGAGTGGACCAGCTCGTGCAATTTTACTTCCCGGCGCTCTGGAGCTACCGGCCGGGCAAAGTCCATGAGTTGACGAATGATACGCTCCATTCGTTGAAGTTGTTGGCGAATGTCGTGCAGGGGTTGTGCCTGTTCTTCCGGCAGCTTGCGCAGCGAACGCTGGGCCTTACCGTCGGCGACGCTCAGAGGCGTGCCCAGTTCGTGGGCCACACCAGCGGCAAAGCGGCCGATGGCCGCCAACTTTTCGGCCTGCTGCAGCTGGTGTTTTAGTTGGTACTCACGCTCCCGACGGGTACTGATCTCTTGCTCGGAGGCGACAATGCTGTTCAGCATTCGGTTGATGCCCTCGGATAGAAAGCGCAGCTCCGTAGGGCCCTGGGTGGCCAGGCGGTGGTCGCGCCGGCCGCTGGCCACGGTAGCCATGCTGCGGCCCATGGACTGGATGTGGCGGCCGATGGCCCGCTGGTAGCCAATCCACACGAACAGCAGTACCAGCAGGGCCGAACCGGCCAGAATGCTGATTGCCTGGGCGCGGAAGGCGCGGATTTGCTGGACAAAGTCGCTGCCCCGGCGTGTGACCTGCAGCAGGCCATTGATTTGCCCGCCGCTGTCGGATAGTGGCATGAAATAAGAGAAAACCGCCTCGCCATCAATCTCTTCAAATGCACTTTGCTCGCTGCCCCGGGAGGCGAGGTCGGCCGCCTTGAAGTCCGGCACCTGGACCTGGCTGGGCCCTTGGGCGGTAATGCGTTCGCCATTCTCATCGTAAACATACACGCCGTAGACCCGACCGATGTCCCCGGCCGAGGTGACGGTCCGGCGAAGCGTCTCCATGTGGCCATTTTCCAGGGCGTAGCTCAGCGGACGGCGAATGGAGCGGGCAATTAGCTCGATCTCCTCCTCCATGCGTTCTTCGGATGCCTGCTCGAGCTGCTGCAGGCTGAAACCGGCGGTAATGATCATCACCAGCAAAAAAGGGGCGAGCACGAACGCCAGCAATGCGGTGCGGATGTTGTACAGACCGAATGGCTGTCGCAATCCCATGGGCTGACTCCCGGTGTGAATGCAGGGGTAACCGGGCCTAGCGGCCGGCCCGGTCTCCGAGGCACAGATGATAAATGGCGGTTTCGCCAAACAAATTGGGCGAGAGGTCTTTCAAAAAGTTCGGGGACTGCTCGTTCACTACCTGCCGGTGGAGTACGGTAATGCCTTTTTCCCGGCACAGCACTTCGAAGTCCCGAAAGGTGCAGAAGTGGATGTTGGGGGTGTCGAACCACTCGTACGGCAGCAGGTCGGACACCGGCATGCGCCCGCGCACGGTCAG
This sequence comes from Marinimicrobium locisalis, assembly GCF_039822625.1. Lineage (NCBI taxonomy): Bacteria > Pseudomonadati > Pseudomonadota > Gammaproteobacteria > Cellvibrionales > Cellvibrionaceae > Marinimicrobium > Marinimicrobium locisalis. Next base: position 70,956 of record NZ_JBDLLG010000007.1, on the reverse strand, counting down.
GTGCCAGCGGGCCTTCCAGTGGCCGAAATTGGGGAAAGTGACGATGCACTCCTTACCCACCCTGAGCATTTCATCCAGCACCCGGTGAGGGTAATGCATGGTCTGGATAGCCTGGGCCATGATCACGGTGTCGAAGCTGTGGTCGGCGAAGTTGCCCAAGCCATCATCCAAGTTCTGCTCAATGACATTCAGGCCCTTGTCGATGCAGGCATTGATTTGCTCGGCGCCGATTTCCAAGCCGTAGCCGCTGGCGTTTTTGGTGTCCCGCAGGTATTGCAGCAGGGTGCCGTCGCCGCAGCCCAGGTCCAGAATACGGCTGCCCTGGGCAATCCAGTGTTGAATTTCGGTTTGGTCGAGGCGCATGGGTTCGCCGTTCATGCCTGTGCCTCCGTTGCCTGGATTTTCAGCGGTGCCTGCGCTTCTCGAGCGATGCCCGCCATATAGCGAGTAAAGGCTTCCCGGTAGCGCTCGCTGGGCAGCAAAAAGGCATCGTGACCGTAGGGGGAATCGATGGCCGCGTAAGTTACCGGCTGTTGAGCGCCGAGCAGGGCGTCGACAATCTCCCGGGAGCGCTGGGGCGAGAAGCGCCAGTCGCTACTGAAAGAGACCACAAAGAACTTACAGGTTGCGTGTTTAAACGCTTTCACCGGGTCATCGTCGTACTCTCGGGCCAGGTCAAAATAGTCCAGCGCCCGAGTAATTAGGATGTAGCTGTTGGCGTCGAAGTTGTTGGCGAAACTGTCGCCCTGGTAGCGCAGATAACTTTCCACCTGGAATTCCACCGGATCGTGCTGGCCTCGCAGAAAGCTGCCGCTGCGCAGCTCCCGGCCGAATTTCTTGCCCATGGCGTAATCGGACAGGTAAGTAATGTGGCCAATCATTCGGGCTACCGCCAAACCGCTCTTGGGCAGCGTGTCCAGCTCGAGGTAACGGCCATCGTGAAAGTTCGGGTCAGACATAATGGCCTGACGGGCGGTTTCGTTGAAAGCAATGTTCTGGGCGCTCAGCTTCATGGCGGAGGCGATGACCACGGCGTGGCGCAACCGGTTCGGGTACTCCAGGGCCCAGCGCATCACCTGCATGCCGCCCAGGCTGCCGCCGACCACGGCGGCCCAGCACTGGATGCCGAGAACATCCGCGAGCCGGGCCTGGCTCTCCACCCAGTCGCGCACCCGGAGCATGGGGAAGTCCGGCCCCCAGGGCTTGCCGGTGGCCGGGTTGGTGCTTGCCGGGCCCGTGGAGCCGCTGCAGCCCCCGAGGTTGTTGGGGCACACCACAAAGAACTTGTCGGTATCAATGGCCTTGCCCGGCCCGATGTAGTTGTCCCACCAGCCCGGTTTGCGGTCCTCCATGCTGTGATAGCCCGCCGCGTGGTGGTTGCCGGACAGGGCGTGGCAAATCAGTACGGCGTTGGACCGGTCGGCATTGAGCGTGCCGTAGGTTTCGTACACCAACTCATGGCGGTCGAGCGTGGTGCCGCAGGCCAGGGTGAGCGGCTCAGTGAATGCCTGTGTCTGGGGAGTCACCAGACCCACTGAGTCGTCGGGCAGGGTTTCGGGCATGGGCAATCTCAGTCTCGAGTTCGATAACAAACCCGCAAGTCTAAGGTTGCGCCCCGGTGGCTGCAAGTTTCTTGCCGCCCCTCGGCGGTCCCCGATTGTCACGGCGTTGAGGTTGCAGATTTAATCAATTGATTATACGCTAATTAATCAGTTGATTAATTATGTGGTTTCAGAGGCTGCGAGGACATGGAAATGCGGGCATGGAAATGAAAGGGTTGGCACGCTATCTGGGTAGCGAGCGCTTACTGTCGCTGATGGCGGCTCTGGTTCTATCCGGCTGCTTTTCCTCGGGAGAGCCTGCTGCCGAGAAACCAACCCGGCGAACCGTTGAGGTGGCCACGGTTGAAGCGGCCGACCAGAATCGGACGGTGACGCTCTCCGGAAGGGTCCGAGCCGCCGAGCAGGCCTCCCTCAGTTTTGAAGTGGGGGGTAAGTTGCAGCACCTGGAACTGGATATCGGTGACGCCATTGAGGCAGGCCAGGTGTTGGCGCGCCTCGAAGCGGCGCCTTACCGCCTGGCACTTCAGCGAGCCCGAGCCAGCGCCTCGGAAGCGGCGGCCCAGTGGCAGGAGCAGCGGTTGAACTTTCAGCGCCAGTCGGTGTTGCGTGAGCGCAATATGATCAGTCAGTCGAGCCTGGACGAGGCGGAAGCGGCTCTGGATATGGCGCGGGCTCGCAAGGAATCGGCGCAAGCGTCTCTGGCCATTGCCGAACGAGACCTTGAGCAAACAGCGTTAATCGCCCCTTTTAATGGCTCGATTAGCCGCCGTTTGGCCGAGTCCTTCGAGCGGGTCTCTCCCGGCCAGAGCGTTTATGGCGTCATCTCCGACCGGAACGGTTTTGAGGTCCAGACGCACCTGCCGGAAAACTTGGTTAACGCCCTGGTGGCCGGGCAACCTCATCGGGTGAGTTTTCCGGCGTTGGACAATGTCTCATTGGCGGCGCAAGTGAGTCATGTGGGGCGCCAGCCTAGCAGCGCCAACAGCTACCCGGTGCTTTTGAAGCCGGAGCTGGAGGACGGACTCGCCCTTCGCTCGGGAATGACCGCTCTGATAACACTGACGTTACGGGAGGAAGGCGTGCCCCCGGGGCAGGCCGGGTGGCTCAAGGTACCGTTGAGCGCCCTGCGTTACCCCAATGATCAGTCGGTCCAGGTCTTGCGAGTGAACCGGAATAATACTCTGGAGGCCGTTGGGGTCTCGGTACGCTCCACGCGGGAAGATTCGGCCCTGGTCACGGGGGAGTTGGCGCCGGGGCAGACGGTTGTCGCCCGGGGCGTGGATTTTGTCTCGCCCGGCGAGTCGGTGGCCGTTCTCGGTCGCGGACCTGAACGATACTACTGAGTTTGGATCATGAACCTGTCTCAGTACGCCTACCGTTACCGCCTCGTTGTTTTTCTGATGACGTTTCTGGCGATAGTGTTCGGGTTCTTCAGTTACTTTAACTTGCCCACTCGCGAAGACCCGAAGATCACCATTCGCGAAGCGGTGGTCAGTGCTACCCACCCGGGACTGCCGGCCGAAGACGTTGAGCGCTACATTACCAAACCCTTGGAGGAGCAAATTCGCTCTGTCGGAGCGGTTAAACGCATCCGTTCCACCTCCATGCGGGGTCACTCCATCATCCACGTAGAGGTGCACTACCGGTTCTTCGATCTGGAACAAATCTGGGACGAAGTGCGACAAAAGCTGGCCCAGGTGGAGGAGCAGCTACCGGAGGGTACCTCGGGCCCGACGCTAAACGATGACTTTGGTGATGTGGCGGTGGTCACGGCCGCCTTGACATCCGAGGACTTCTCCGCCGCGGAACAACTCGATATGGCGGAACACATTCGAACCGAACTTCATAAAGTCGAGGGCACTCAGCGCATACAGCTGCTCGGGGTTCAGCCTGAGCGGGTTTTCATTAATATGCCGGAGGCGCGGCTTGCCGAACTGGGCTTGTCTCCCGAGGCGTTGGCGGCTCAGATCCAAGCGCACAACGTGCTTGCGTCGGCGGGGGTACTGGAAACGGGAGAGCAGCGGCTGGCGCTTCAGGTGTCGGGCGAGTTCCAAAGCATGGAAGCGCTTGGGGACATGGAAATACAGCTCCCCGGTGATGGGGGCACCCTGCGCTTAAGGGACTTCGCCCGAGTGGAGCGCGGTTACCGCGAACCGGTGCAGCAAACAGCTTACTACAATGGTGAACGCGCCATTGTGCTGGCGATTTCCATGCTTGATGGCTACAGCGTGCTGGACTATGGCAAAGCGGTGAAAGCCGCGTTTGAAGAGCTGCGCGAGGTCTTGCCAGCGGGCTATCAGTTGGAGGTGATGACCTTTCAGGCCAGTCAGGTGGCCAACGCCGTCTACGGGGTAACCACCAATGTGCTGCAAACGCTGCTGATTGTGCTGGCGGTGGTGGTGTTGTTTCTCGGGCTTCGCACCGGGATGATCGTCGGCTCCATTATTCCTGTGGTCATGTTGATGACCCTGGCGGTGATGGGGTTTATCGAGCTGCCTCTGGAGCGAATGAGCCTCGCCACATTGGTTATTGCCCTCGGCTTGCTGGTAGACAATGCCATCGTCATTGCCGAAGACTTCAAAACCCGGGTGGAGCAGGGGTTGGACCGTGACCAGGCTCTGGCGCAGTCCGGTGGCGAGTTGGCGCTGCCGCTGTTGTCCTCGAGTTTGACCACCGTTTTGATGTTCCTGCCGTTGATGATGGCAGAGCACGAGGCCGGAGAGTACGCCCGTTCTATATCCATTGTGATTGCGGTGACCTTGCTGAGCTCCTGGGTTCTCTCCCTGACGGTGACACCGACGCTATGCCACCGTTATCTGAAAGCCGGGGGTGGGGGCAATGCGATGTCGGATCGTCTGTTTCGCTTTATGTCTCGGCGTTACGAGGGCCTCTTGCGGTGGATTATGGGGCACCGGGGTATCTTTCTGGTGGGAGCGGTTGGCGCGCTGGTTTTGGGCGCCGTATTGATGAGCATTGTACCCAATAAGTTCTTCCCGGACTCCGATCGTCACCAAGTGTTGGTGTACCTGGATCTTCCATCGGCCATCGCTCCCACTGAAACGGATCGAGTGGTTCAGTCGGTGAGTCAAAGGTTAAGTGAAAGTGCCGAGCTTGCGGAGCACGTGACGGGCCTTTCGGCTTACGCTGGCTTCGGCGGGCCGAGGTTTGTACTGTCGCTCACCCCGATTGACCCGGCGCCCAATAAGGGCTTTATGGTACTGAACGTCGATAGCCGAAAGGCGGTGGACCGTGTGATACCCGAGGTTCGGGATATTATTGGGCGAGAGTTCCCTCAGGTGTCAGCCGAGGTGACCAAAATGTTTTTGGGGCCCTCGGACAGCTCGGTTCTGGAAGTCCAGGTGAAGGGGCCGGACCGGAGTGTGCTCTACTCGGCGGCCAAAGAGGTGGAAACCCTGTTGGCCGAGGTGCCCGGTGCCCGTGATGTGAGCCAGAGCTGGGAGGAGAGGGTCGCCTTTATTGACATCGAAGTAAACCAGGCACAAGCCAGGCGAGCCGGCATCAGTTCCCAGGCAATTGCTCGCTCGCTGGAGGGCGCGATCGATGGGCATACACTCAGTCGGTTTCGCAGTGAGCGGCGAGCCATACCCATCGTGCTTCGCTACGAGGGGGACGTGCGAGGCGATTTGGATCGACTGGCCTCATTGAGGGTTTATCCGAAAGGCGACCGCGCTCGCGGCGTGCCTTTGCATCAGGTGGCGACTCTCAACTGGCGCCACGGCTACTACCGGATTGATCGAGACAACTTGGTTCGCAGCATTACCGTACAGGCTCGAAACCAGCGCCTGACGGCGGAGGATATGGTCCCCCGCGTCCAATCCGAGCTGGCCTCGCTGGAGCGGCGTCTGCCAGCGGGGCATTGGATCGAACTGGATGGGGTGGTTGCCGAATCGGCCGAAGGAAAGGCGGCCTTGCAGGCTAACTTGCCATTGTGCCTTGGGTTGATATTCGTCTTGCTTGTGGCACAGTTCAATTCGCTTAAACGCCCCTTGCTCATTGTGGCCACCATCCCGTTCGTCATTGTCGGTGTTTCACTGGGCTTGCTGGTGATGCGGGGGCACTTCGGATTTATGGTGCTTCTGGGCCTATATGCTCTGGCGGGGATTATCATTAACAACGCTATCGTGTTGATCGATCGCATTGATATCGACCGGAGGGACCCCGGTATCGACGCGGTGGAGGCAATAGTGCGAGCCTCTGTTCGACGTCTGCGCCCGATCATTATGTCAACGGTGACCACAATTTTGGGGTTTATGCCGCTCATTTTGGGCAATGATCCCCTATTCTACAATATGGCCTGCGCCATGGCGTTTGGTCTGGCGGCGGGCACCGTCATGAGTCTGGGTATAGTGCCGGTGCTTTACAGTTACTTTATTCTCGGCCGAGGTGTGCCGATGTTGGAGAAGGCGTAATGACAAAGGCTTCTGATTCCTCAGAGACAGCCGGCAAGCTGCTCGCGGCCGGCATGAAGCTATTTGGCGAGCGAGGTTTCAAAGCGACGACCACGAGAATGATTGCCGACCAAGCGAACTCCAATATCGGTTCTATTGCCTATTACTTTGGCAATAAACGCAATCTTTACCGAGCGATACTGACTCATATTTCGGAGCGGATGCAGGACAAATTTCGGCTGTACGATATTGAACGTCGAGACCACACGTTTCGCTCTCCCGAGCAAGCCCGCGGAAGTTTAAAAGAAATTGTTCGCTTGTTGGTGCGTACATTTGCTTCGGAAGGCGAGGTGGGGCAGTGGCTGCTTCTCGTGATGAGAGAGCAGGCCGATCCGTCAGATTGTTATGATTTGCTTTACGAAGGGGTTTTCGATCGCGTTTACACCATTTTGGGGGTGCGTATCGCCTACTTGATGGAAAAGTCAGTGGACGATGTGGATGTTGTGATCGAGTGCCACACGCTTATCGGTCAGATCGTGTTTTTCCTGGTGGGTAGGCACCCGCTGCTGCGTCGGCTAAAGAGAGAGAGCGGGTTCGACGAGCGCTTATTGGAAAGCGTCGAACAAACGGTGTTTTCCCACCTGGAGCATTACCGTCCCCCGACATAACTGAGGGTGGCACTCGTCGAGCCCCGCTCTCCGGGGTTATACCGTCTGGGTCGCCCGCTGGGCACTTCGAGCGCGCTCGAGGTAGACCACTGAGCCGTCACCGTCCGGGGGTGGTGTCGGTTGGCGAAGCTCCTGACACAAGGGGTCCAGCTCGTCCAAGGCCGCGGACATTTGATCGACATTGTCTTTCAAACTTTGAACTTGTTCGGCCTGTCCGCGCTGCTCCTGGCGCAAACGGCTCAGGCGAAGCATGTGATGCTGGAGCAACTGGCGCTGGTACTGGTTGTGTTGAAACAGCGGGACCAGCGCCTGTTTTAACCAGTGGTCAATGGTTTGATACAGGCTCTGCCACAGTTCCCGGGCCTCTTGTACGAGGGTGCCGATAAAGCGCTGAATCAAGGGGCCTTTCAGGCTCAGCACACTATCCAGAGCAGCTCGGAATTGGTCGGCGCGCTGGTTCAGTTGGCGCAGCTTGCGTCGCTCCTCCACTAGGGTTAGGCGATAGCTGCCGCCGCGCTGGGCCTGGTCTTCGGTGTTTTCCGGTCTTTGATAGATTGAATCCAGCACCCGGTTGGTGCGATCCACCTCCCGTTCGAGGTGACCCATTTGGTGGTCCAGCCACTCGAATAACGAGGCCATGCCCCGGGACAACCCCATGGTGGTCCAGCTTTGGTCCAGCCGTTGGCGGGTCTGCTCAATTTCCCGGGTGAGCCGCTGCGGGCTGATCACTTCCATCAGCGCGGGCCGTTGTTTGTCGATGAGCATTTGGCTGGTGCGCAGGGACAGTGCCTGTTTATGAAACTGCCGGTGCTTCTGGCGAATGATCTCCCGGCGCCGTGTCAGTAGCTCTTCACTGTCGTCCTTGGAGCTGCTCTGAACCAGCAGTAATTCTTGCCGGGCGTCGGCCAGACGGCCCTTCAGGCTGTAGTAAACGTTCTCAATCATGGTCTGGCTGTCGGTGACCAACCGTTGGCCCGCCAGTTGCTGTCGGCTGCGTTCGACGGTTTCCGCCAGGGCTCGCTCCAGCCGCTCAAAGCCGCTTTGGGCAATGCGCGTCGGGTCCTTCTTGGCCCGGCCAATCAACGCCTGCTTGGCCGAGAGGGGAAGAACTTGCTCTGGGCTTAGTTCCAACTGCCGGGCGGTGAGTTGGCGCAGCGACTCCACGTTGGCCGCCACTTGCTCGGGGGAATGGAGGTCATCCCACAGGCTGTCGACCTTGTTGAGCAGGGTAAGCACCGCAGTGCCCCTTTCGTGGCTGAGCGTTTGCAGGTGCTCGCGCCACAGCGCCATGTCGCTGGCGGTGACCCCGGCATCGGCAGAGAGCAGGAAGACGATGGCCTGGGCGCGCGGCAAGACTTTCAGTGTCAGCTCGGGCTCGTTCCCCAATGCATTGAGGCCAGGGGTATCGACAATTCTCAGGCCCCGGCGCAGCAACGGGTGGTCCAGGCTAATCAGCGCGTGTCGCCAACAGGGAACGGCAATCTCTCCTCGACCATTGCGCTCGGACTGGACGGTTACGTCAAAGCCTAGATGACGCGCTTCCTCCTCCGATACCCAACGGCTGGCCGAGACTTCGCTAAGGGTGGCTCTCATGGCTTCCGGGTCAGTCGGATCGAGGGGTAGCGTGATCCAGTTTTGGGGGATGCGCTTGAAGCGCTCCAGGCCGGCCTTGCTTCGCCGGGTTTCGATGGGGAGTAACCGCAGACAGTTGGGCCGCTCGGGGTCGCAGTAGATTTCCGTGGGGCACATGGTGGTGCGACCGGGGGTGGAGGGGAGGGTGCGCTGGCCTCGCTCGTCCATCAAAAGGGCGTTGATCAGCTCGGTCTTTCCTCGGGAGAACTCCCCCACGCACACGAGGGTAAAGCTGTTATCCCCCAATAGCTGGCGGGCTTGACCGAGGCATTGGCGCACCTCGTCGCTGACCAGTCCGTGGTTGTTAATCCAGTGTTCAAAACGATGTAACCGCTGGCTGAGGTCCTGCCGCCAGAGGTGATAGTGGCTCATATGCCGATACAGTGCTCGAGTGTCCATGGGGTTGGCCCTGTGTCCTGACGCGTTGAAAAATAGATTTTTTATTTTGGCATGCTATTTGACTACGATTCGTCCTTCGGCGCCAGCCCCCGCAGGTGCCAGCGGGCGTTGACGCGGATAAACGGTTGTTTATTGATCTGACGCTAGATGATTTAAATGCCAATCACCAGGCCCCCGGGCATTCCTACCGACTGGCCCAGCGCGGGTATCAGATAGCGGTTCAGAATGTGCAGAACCATAAAGGCAAAAATCGGGGTGATGTCGATTCCGCCGAGTGGGGGAATCAGCTTCTGGAAGGGTGCCATGATCGGGGCGACCAACTGGCGGACCAGGATCAGCGCCGGTTGTTGGCTGAATGGCGCCACCCAACTGGCGATGATGGAAATGATCAGACCCCAGAAATAAATGGAAATAACCACGGACAAAAGCCCCACGGCGGACCAGGCAATGGTCACCAGTGGGTTCAGAAAACCGAGGCCGGCGATGACCAGAACCAGCTGAATCAGCAGCCATTGAACCGCCAGCGCCAGGACCAGCGCCGCCAGGTCGATCCCGAACACGCCGGGAATGACCTTGCGCAGAGGTAGCAGCAGGGGGTTGGTGGCCTTTGCCACGAACTGGGACACGGGGTTGTAAAAATCGGCCCGCACCAGTTGGAACAAAAAGCGAAGCAAAATCAGCAACAGGTACAAGGAGCCCAGTGTGCGGATAATATAAATGGCAATTTCAGCCGAGGTAGACATGGCGTTTCCTCTCGCAGGTCAAATCTCGCAGTTCAAATCGTTTACCGGCCCAATTCGCGGGCCAGTTCGGCGGAGCGCTCGGCACAGGCGGTCATGGCGCTTTGGAACGTCTCGCGCAGCTTATTCTGTTCAAACGAGGCGATCGCTGCCTCGGTGGTGCCGCCCGGTGACATTACCCGACGGCGCAGCTCATCCACGCCCACATCGCTGCCTTGGGCCAGGGTAGCGGCCCCCAGGGCGGTCTGCAGGGTCAGCTCGGTCGCGGTTTCGCGGTCCAGGCCCAATTGGACGCCGGCATCGATCATGGATTCCATCACCAGAAAGAAATAGGCCGGGCCGGAGCCGGACACCGCTGTCAGGGCATCCATCAATGCCTCGTCATCGAGCCACTGCACCCGGCTAACGGCAGCCATTATTTGCTCGGCCTGCCGGCGCTGAATGTCCGTGGTATGGCGGTTGGCATAGAGCCCGCTGGCCCCGGCTTTAACCAAGGAGGGGGTATTGGGCATGCAGCGGATAATGGCTTGCTCTTCCCCCAGCCAGCGGCCGAGGCTCTCTGCATCAATGCCGGCGGCAATGGAAATCAGTAGCGGGCGGTGCGTCAGGCTGGGGCTCAGGTCCTCCGCGACGGCTTTCATGGCTTGGGGTTTGACCGCCAGCACGATCACTTCCGCCCACTGAGCGATGCCGTGGTTGCTTCCCGTGCCAGTGCCGAAATCCTCGCTCAGGCGGGCGAGGGTTTCCTCGGTGCGGGCGCTGGCGCGAATTTTCTCGGCGGGATAGCCTTCCTGCACCAGGCCGCCGATGATGCTGCGAGCCATGTTGCCGGCGCCGATGAAGGCGAGTTTGGGGTAACGCTGCTCAGTCATACCTGTTCCTGTTGTTGGGTCTTGTGTAAGTGTCGGCGCCCGAGGGCGTTCAGGCCGAAGGCTTCTGGCGCGGCCCGAAAATGTCGGTGCCCACCCGCACCAGGGTGGCCCCCTCGGCAACGGCCGCTTCCAGGTCGGCGGACATCCCCATGGACAGGGTGTCCAGCGCCATGCCCTCTTCGCGCAGGGCCTCCAGGGCGGTGCGCAGGCGGGCGAAACTGGCCCGCTGCTCCACCCGCGTCTCACGGGGCGCGGGTATGGCCATGAGCCCACGCAGCCGCAGGCGGGGCATGGCATCCACGGCCCGGGCGAGTTCGGGAAGCTGCGCGAGGGTCACGCCGGATTTGCTCTGCTCATCGTCCAGGTTAACCTGCAGGCAGACCTGTAGCGGGGGCAATGAGTCCGGCCGCTGCTCGCTCAGGCGCCGGGCGATTTTTTCCCGGTCCACGCTGTGCACCCACTGAAAGTGCTCGGCGATGGCCCGGGTCTTGTTCGATTGAATCGGGCCGATAAAGTGCCACTCCAGCTCCGTGAGCTCGCCCAGCGCGGCCTGCTTGTCCAGCGCCTCCTGCAAGTAGTTTTCCCCGAAACGTCGCTGGCCGGCTCGATAGGCGGCCTCAACCGCCTCGGCGGGCTGGGTTTTGCTGACGGCCACCAGCCCCACGTGGGCCGGGTCGCGTCCGGCCGTTTCGGCGGCGGTGATCAGCCGGGCGGTGACATTGTGGAGCTTCTCGTCTATCTTTGGCATATCTGTCCCGGTTGGGGCATGCTGTCGGTGGTCCGCCAGAGCGCGCAGAGGAGCGCCCGGCTCGGAGCTCCGCGGCCACTAGAACCACACAGAAACACAATTAAGGTAGCAGTATGGACATTACGGAACTTCTTGCCTTCAGCGCTAAACAGGGCGCTTCAGACTTGCACCTGTCCGCGGGCTTGCCTCCCATGATTCGCGTTGATGGCGATGTGCGGCGCATCAATCTGCCGCCCATGGAGCACAAGCAGGTGCATAGTTTGATCTACGAAATAATGAATGACAAGCAGCGCAAGGACTTTGAAGAGTTCCTGGAAACCGACTTCTCCTTCGAGGTTCCCGGGGTCGCTCGTTTCCGTGTCAACGCCTTTAACCAGAACCGTGGCGCCGGTGCCGTCTTCCGGACTATTCCCTCCAAAGTGCTGACGATGGAAGAGTTGGGCATGGGCAATGTGTTTCGCGACATTTGCGCGGTTCCCCGGGGCCTGGTGCTGGTCACCGGGCCCACGGGTTCGGGTAAGTCCACCACCTTGGCGGCCATGATGGACTATATTAATGACAACAAATATGAGCACGTGCTCACCATTGAGGACCCCATCGAATTTGTGCACGAGAGTAAGAAGTGCCTGGTAAACCAGCGGGAAGTCCACCGCGATACCCACGGCTTCTCCGAAGCATTGCGCTCTGCGCTGCGGGAAGACCCGGACATCATCCTGGTGGGCGAGCTGCGTGACCTGGAAACCATCCGGCTTGCGCTCACCGCCGCGGAAACGGGCCACCTGGTGTTCGGCACCCTGCACACCACCTCGGCGGCCAAGACTATTGACCGGGTGGTGGATGTGTTCCCCGCCAACGAGAAGGCGATGGTGCGCTCGATGTTGTCCGAGTCGTTGCAGGCGGTTATCTCCCAAACCCTGCTCAAGAAAAGCGGCGGTGGCCGAGTGGCGGCGCACGAGATCATGCGCGGCACGTCTGCCATCCGCAACCTGATTCGCGAAGACAAGGTGGCCCAGATGTACTCGGCCATCCAGACGGGGGCCTCCCTCGGCATGCAGACCATGGACCAGTGCCTGGCGGATCTGGTGTCGCGCCGTCTCGTTTCTCGGGAAGTGGCGCGCGAAAAAGCCAAGATGCCGGAAAACTTTTAAGAATTTACCGACCTGAGACCGGATACCGTTATGGATTTTGATCGTTTATTGTCGCTGATGGTGGATAAGGGCGCCTCGGACTTGTTCGTGACCGCGGGCGTGCCGCCCTCGATCAAGGTGAACGGCAAAATTGTGCCCGCCACCGCCTCGCCCTTGCCCCCCGAAAAGGCCCGGGAAATCGTGCTGGGGGTGATGAATGAGAAGCAGCGCAAGGAGTTCCTTGAAGAAAAAGAGCTGAACTTCGCCATTAGTGCGCGCGGCATCGGCCGTTTCCGGGCCAGCGCCTTCTATCAGCGCAATCTGGCGGGGATGGTGCTGCGGCGCATTGAGACCACCATTCCGGAAATTGATGATCTGGGCCTGCCGGATATCATCAAGGACTTGGCCATGACCAAGCGCGGCCTGATCCTGTTCGTCGGGGCCACCGGTACCGGTAAGTCCACCTCACTGGCGTCCATGATTGGCCACCGCAACCGTAACAGCAAGGGCCATATCATCTCCATCGAGGACCCAATCGAATTTATCCACCAGCACCAAGGCTGCATCATTACCCAGCGCGAGGTGGGGATCGACACCGACTCTTTTGAAACCGCCCTTAAAAACACCCTGCGCCAAGCGCCGGATGTAATCCTGATTGGCGAGGTGCGCACCCGGGAGACCATGGAGCACGCCATTGCCTTTGCCGAAACCGGCCACTTGTGCCTGGCCACCCTTCACGCCAACAACGCCAACCAGGCGCTGGACCGGATTATTCACTTCTTCCCTGCCGACCGTCACCGCCAGCTATGGATGGATCTGTCGCTGAATCTGCGGGGGATCGTGGCCCAGCAACTGATTCCCACCCCTGACGGCCAGGGGCGTCGAGCCTGTCTGGAGGTGCTATTGAACACCCCTCTGGCCTCGGACTTGATTCGCAAGGGCAATGTCAGCGAATTGAAGGAGCTGATGAAAAAATCCACCGAGCTGGGGATGCAGACCTTCGATCAGGCCTTGTACGAGTTGTACGATGCGGGGGAAATTACCTACGAGGATGCCCTGGCGCACGCCGACTCGCCCAACGACCTGCGGCTGTTGATCAAGCTCGGCTCGGAGACCGACGCCACCTACCTCTCCAACGCCGCCGACGAACTATCGATTGAAAATGATGGCTCCGATGATCGGGGGCGGATTTTTTAATCCGGCCGAGGTCGCCGGTGGGGGCTTTCCAGGGGGCTTAATTTTCCAGGGGACTTATTAACGGGAGCTTTTAGCCCCCTGTTAGGTAGGTTTCCAGAATAATCCGCGCGGCGATCGAGTCCACCGGGTGCTTGCCGTAGTCGCGTGGGCCGCCGCGCGCCATCACCTCGCCCTTGGCCTCGAAGCTGGATAAACGCTCGTCCACCATCTCCACGGCTACGCCGAAGCGGCCATGGAGGCGGTTGGCGAACTTTTTCGCCCGGGCGGAAAGCTCGCTTTCGGTATCGTCCATATTCAGAGGCAGGCCCACCAGTACCAATGTCGGGCGCCACTCGTCCAGCAGCGCCTTAACGGCGCCCCAGTCCGGGGTACCGTCTTTGGCTTTCAGGGGGGCTTGGGCGGTGGCGGTGTTCGTCAGAGTCTGGCCGGTGGCGACGCCAATGTTCTTGAGCCCGTAATCAAACGCGATCAGTTGCACATGGGGGTCCGGTCTCAGGCGTGGCCAGCGGTGGCGGAAATCAGGTTAAGATCAAAGCCCAGCTGATTGGCGGCCGCGGCCCAGCGTTGCTCCGTGGGGGTGTGGAACAGCACATGCCGGTCGGCCGGCATGGTCAGCCAGGCATTAGAGGCAACTTCGTCTTCAAGCTGGCCCGCCTCCCAGCCGGCGTAGCCCAGGGCAACCAGAAAGTGCTCCGGGCCCTGGCCCTCGGCCAGGGCTTCGAGAATATCCCGGGAGGCGGTCATGCTGACGTCTTCCGCAATATCCAGGGTGGACTGCCAGCGGCTGGCGTCGCGGTGAATCACAAAGCCGCGCTCCACCTGGACCGGCCCTCCGGCGAGAATCGCTTGATCCCCCAGGTTGGCTTTATCGTCGAGCCCCAGCTGGGTAAAAATCTCGCCCAGCGTCAACGGCATGGTGTTGTTTAAAACCAACCCCATAGCGCCGGATTCGCCGTGATCACAGATATACGTGATGCTATGGGCGAAGTTGCTGTCGCGCATGTTCGGCATCGCGATCAAAAAATGATCGCGCAGGCTGCCGCTGGTCAGGGTCTTGTCGGTCTCTTCGGGCATTGTCTTGTTCATACCTAAAGTATTGGGGGGAAAGCTCGGGAAAACAAGCGATTGGGTCAAAAAGAGGATAAACGGTCAATAAGGGCGGTGGAAGCCGCCGTCTAAACCGGCCTTGAGCGCCGGAGTTAGCCGCGCGGCCCCCTAATTGGCCGTGGTGGAAAGCCCGGCGATCTCGAAATTCCAGGTTCGAATAATTTCCAGCCGGTCGTAATTCTCACGAATCTCCTGGGGAAAGCTGTCGAACGGAGCGGCCAAGTGTACGATTTGCACCGCCGCCTGGTCCAACAGCGACTGGCCGGAGGACTGGAGAATTTCCACCTTGTGGATGGTGCCGTCCGGGTTAATGGACACCGACAGGCGCAGGCTGCCGGTAATGCCCCGGTCCAGCGCTTCGGGCGGATAGTGGCGATTGCCGGTCCGCTCGATTTTCTGGCCCCACTCGTGGAGGTACTGGGCGTCATGCGAGGCTTTTGTGGCCACGGAGGTGAGGCGGCGAATGCGCGGCCGTTTGGCGTACTCTTGGCGTTGGCGGTCGAGCTTGGCCTGCAGGCTGGCGATTTCTTGGCTCAGCACCGGCTGCTCATTGAGCTGGCCTTCTCGCTCCTCGCGTCGCTCCTGAGGGTCCGCTTCCTTGGGGCTTTGCTGTTGGCGGTCGCTCTGGCCGGTGGTGGTCACCACGGTTTTGTCTCGGCGCTCGCGGGCGCTGGTGGCCTGAGTCTGCGGGGTGGGGTTGACGTTGCGCACTTGGGTGTCGGCAAATTCGGCCTCCCGCTCGGTGGTGAGCTGGCGCGCTTCATCCTGGGTGCCGCTGGCCTGCTGATTGTGCTGCGCCAGGTAGTCCGCCTCTTCCGGCGCCTTGGCGTCCCGGTGGGTGGCCAGAGTAACGTCGAGCGTGGGGGCGGCCCGTCCGGGCTCCGGCAGGGTAAAGGAGACACCGAATATCAGCAGCGCGTGTACGGCGATGGCTAAGAATAGTGTAAAGCTCAGGCGGTCGCCGGTATCCACCGAGGTGGCGGCCAACGCGTTCTGCTCGGGAGCGCTCCGGCGAGGGGGCGCTTGGGTGTTTTTTTTGCTCATAACTGCGGATCAGTTTAAACGACGCTCGATCGCATCCATCAGGCGGGCGCCGATACGAGTGTCGTGGGCCTTGTCAATTTCGCGCACGCAGGTGGGGCTGGTGACGTTGATTTCGGTTAGGTAGTCACCGATCACATCCAGCCCCACAAAGAGTAACCCCTTTTCTTGGAGTGTGGGGGAGACCTGTTCGACGATCCAGCGGTCCCGGTCGGTCAGGGGCTGGGCAACGCCGCGCCCGCCCGCCGCCAGGTTGCCCCGGGTTTCTCCGCTGGCGGGTATGCGGGCGAGGCTGTAGGGCACGGCTTCGCCATCCACCACCAGTATCCGCTTGTCGCCCTGGGCAATGGCCGGCAGATAGCGTTGGCCCATGACCATGTCGGTGCCGAAGTCGGTCAGGGTCTCCAGGATCACGCTGATATTGGGGTCATCCTCCCGGCAGTGGTAAATACGGCTGCCGCCCATGCCGTCCAGCGGCTTGAAAATGACATCTTTGTGCTCTTTGTGGAAGCGGCGCAGGCGGGCCGGGTCACGGCTGACCAGCAGCGGCGGGCAGCACTGGGGGAACTGGGTGGCAAATATCTTCTCATTGCAGTCACGCAGGCTCTGGGGGTCGTTGACCACCAGGCTGCCCTTGCGCTGGGCCGCCTCCAGAATATAGGTACTATAGGTGTATTCGTTGTCGAATGGCGGATCCTTACGCATCATCAGCACATCTAGCTCCGAGAGCGGGCGCTCCTGACGTGGCCCCAGCTCGAACCAGTGGTTCGGGTCGTCCATGACCAGCAGCGGGCGGGTGCTGGCCCAGGCCTCGCCCCGGTCCAGGTACAGGTCCGATTGCTCCATGTAGAGCAGGTCCCAGCCACGCTCCTGGGCGGCCAGCAGCAGCGCCAGGGTGGTGTCTTTGTAAAAGGTGATGCTGGCAATGGGGTCCATGATCACGCCAAGGGAAATGCTCATACTGTCGTTTTCCGGGCTGAAATAGAGGGGCGGGCAAGTTGCCGCGTGGAGCTATGCGCGCTAAAGTTAAGCTCTGGCGAGAAATAACGCAAGTCGCGCCGAAGCCCGTGTTCAGCGGATATGATCGTAGGGGGTGGCGTCAAAATAAGAATAAGGCATAATAAACGCCAGGCACTAATGAAATTCTTATATATTCAACTGTTTATAGATATACCTTAAAAACTGTGTTAAAAGTTGAGATAACTGTGCCGCGAGTCTTTTTGACGGTGGACTCCGGGTTTTTTGCCCAGAAGTGTGATTTCCGTCACGAACGGCGGTGAAGATAACGATGACTGCAGCGCCAAAGGTCCCAGCGATCACTCTCGAGTCTGGGCGATGCAGCATAAGGCGAAGGTCAGAAAGTTATGGACGTTAGTTTGGATAGTCTAAAAGTCATGGTAATCGACGATAGTAAAACCATTCGTCGAACTGCCGAGACCCTGTTAAAAAAGGCCGGTTGCACCGTCGTGACGGCGACAGACGGCTTTGATGCCCTGGCCAAGATCGCCGATACCCGACCGGACATTATTTTCGTCGACATCATGATGCCTCGCCTCGACGGTTACCAGACCTGCGCGCTGATCAAAAACAACAGTGATTTCAAGCGTACGCCGGTCATTATGCTCTCCAGTAAAGACGGCTTGTTCGACAAGGCCAAGGGCCGCATTGTCGGGTCTGACCAGTATTTGACCAAACCGTTCAGTAAAAGCGAGCTGCTGGGAGCGATCGAGGCCCACGTGAAGCAGGCGGAGGCCTCCTGAGCGCCGGCGTGACCTTCCGCGGCTGCCCGGACCGTCCGTCCGGGCTTGATACTTGTTTCTTTTTTGCTACTTGATTGATCTTGGGGACACTAATGGCCAGAGTATTGATTATTGACGACTCTCCCACCGAAATTTATAAACTCAGCTCCGTGCTGGAAAAGCAAGGGCACGAGGCGCTGACCGCCGAGACCGGCGAAGAAGGCATTGCTTTGGCCAAGAAAGAGCTGCCCGATGTGGTGTTGATGGATATCGTTATGCCCGGCCTGAATGGCTTCCAGGCGACCCGCCAGTTGACCAAGGCGCCGGAAACGGCCCATATACCCGTCATAATCGTCACCACCAAAGACCAGCAGACCGACCGCGTCTGGGGTATGCGGCAGGGGGCCAAGGACTTTTTGGTGAAGCCGGTAACAGCGGAAACGCTGAACGCGGCAATCGCCAAAGTGACCCAGTAAGTTTAAGGATGATCGACAACCAGTTCACAGGCGGTACCTATGTCTGATTCCGAGGCAGCCTTCGCATCATTGGTAGATTTGGCCCAGCGCAGCCGCAGCGCGGCGCGGGGGCTGCCCGCTCAGGTGGATGTTCGTCCGCACTGGAGCGGTATCGGCTTTATGCTCATGGGGCAACGGTTTGCGGTGCCCATGGGCGAAGTGTCGGAAATGCTTGAAATCCCCCCTTTTACTCACCTCCCCGGCGTACAGCCCTGGGTGCGCGGCGTGGCCAATGTGCGCGGCCGGCTGCTGCCCCTGTTTGATATGGCCGCCTTCTTCGGTGCGCAGCTCTCCGGAGGGCGCAAGCAGCGCCGGGTGTTGGTATTGGAAACCGAAAACCTCTACAGCGGGTTGATGGTGGATCAAGTGTTCGGTATGCAGCATTTCCCTACCGATCAGTATAAAGCTGAGGCCGGTCCGGTAGACGCCGTGATACAGCCGTATACTGAGGGGAGTTACGAGCACGACGGGCAGCGCTGGACGGTTTTCCGCCCGGCGCTGCTTGCACAGGACCCGCGTTTTATTAACGCCGCGCGCAACTAGCAGGCGGGCGCGGCCCGGACGGTTTGCCGGGCGGTAAACTATCTATTTCATTGGTCAGGAACAACAATAAGGCGTTACGTCACCTTAGGAGTGCTTACATGAAAACCGAATCCAGAAACCTGTTTGCCAACGTCCGGGCCAACCCGGCGATGGTTGTGCTGGTGGTATTGCTGATCGGCTTTCTGGTGTTGATCCCCATCACCTACATTATGGTGCAACGGGGCTTGGAACGAGACCAGGAATACCTCCAGCAGGCCGCCGAACTGCGCGCCCAGGCCTACCGGCTGACGGCCCTATCGAGGGACGCCATTGAGGGGGACCAGGAAGCCTTCACCGAGCTGGCGCAAGTGGTGGAAACCATGGGCAATACCTGGCAGTCGCTGCGCAGCAGTGACCCCAGAACGCGCGAGCAACTGAGCAAGGAGTTCAGCGCTTACGCCCAGGTGTGGAATGATGTGCGTGAAAACGCCAACACGATCCTGACCAACCGCGACACCATCGTCTTCCTGAACGAGGTGGGGCAGACGTTGAACGATACCCTGCCGGAGCTGCAGGCGGAACATAACAACATTGTCGAGATTTTGATCGAGAACGACGCGCCCGCCGAGCAGGTCTCTCAGGCCCAGATGCAGAGCTGGCGCGCTGAGCGTATTGGGCGAAACGTGGATAAGATGCTCCGGGGTGACGCCGATGCCTCCCGCGCCGCCGACCAGTTCAACCTGGATGCCAACATCTACGGTCGGGTACTGACCGCCATGCAGGAAGGCAGCGAGGCAATGCGGATCAGCCGTATTACCGACGAAGAGGCGCAGCAATCCCTGGCTGAAATCGCCGAACTGTTCGACTTCGTAAACAGCTCCATTCAGGAAATCTTCGAGGGTTCTCCTGCCCTGCTGGCCGCCTTGCAAGCCAACGAAGCCTTGATCGACGACGCGCCTATTCTTCTGGAAGCCGTGGCGGATATTTCCGACAAAATCTCCGAGCAGGCCCCGTTGCGCCAGCCCAACAACATGACCATTCTGGCCCTGGGCGTTGCCGCCGCACTCTGTTTGGCCTCCATTGGTATCCTGCTGTACCGCGGTACTCGCCGCCGTCTGCTCGAAACCGCCGAGACCAACGAGCGGAACCAGAATGCGATTCTGCGACTGCTGGACGAACTGGCTGACCTGGCCGACGGTGACTTGACCACCACCGCCACGGTAACCGAAGACTTTACGGGCGCCATTGCCGACTCTATTAACTTCACCATTGACCAGCTGCGGATTCTGGTGGCCCGAATCAACGAAACGGCGGTGAACGTATCCGCCGCCGCCCAGGAAACCCAGCAGACCGCGCTGCACCTGGCGGAAGCCTCCGAGCACCAGGCTCAGGAAATCGCCGGTGCCTCGGCGGCCGTGAACGAAATGGCCGTGACCATTGACCAGGTATCCGCCAACGCCGCCGAATCGGCCGCGGTAGCGGAACGAGCGGTATCCATTGCGACCAACGGCGCCAAGGTGGTACAGAACACCATCAACGGCATGGATACCATTCGCGAGCAGATTCAGGATACCTCCAAGCGGATTAAGCGCTTGGGTGAATCCTCCCAGGAAATTGGTGACATCGTTAGTCTGATTAACGACATTGCCGACCAAACCAACATTCTGGCCTTGAACGCCGCGATTCAGGCCTCTATGGCCGGGGACGCGGGCCGCGGCTTCGCGGTGGTTGCGGACGAAGTGCAGCGACTGGCCGAACGTTCAGCCGCTGCGACCAAGCAGATTGAAGCACTGGTTAAAACCATTCAGAACGACACCAACGAGGCGGTTATCTCCATGGAGCAAACCACCTCTGAAGTGGTGCGCGGTGCTCGCCTGGCCCAAGACGCCGGTGTGGCCCTGGAAGAAATTGAAACGGTATCGAACAACCTGGCCGAGTTGATTCAGAACATCTCCAACGCCGCTCGCCAGCAGGCCTCCTCCGCGGGTCACATCTCCAACACGATGAACGTGATTCAGGAAATTACCACTCAGACCTCCGCCGGTACCGGCGCCACCGCCCAGTCCATTGGTAACTTGGCGGAAATGGCGATGGATCTGCGCGAATCGGTGGCAGGCTTCAAGCTGCCCGAAGAAGAAACGGAAGAGGCACACGCCTCCTCCTTCCCGCCGCCCCCTTCCGGCTCCGGTAGCGATGACGACGCGTTCGCGGGCTTGCACGAGGAAGACGGCGGCGACGATGAGGCCGAAACCTTGTCTGAAGTAGAAGAGTACGATGAGTCAGATGTGATTGATCTGGACGATGAAGTCGTACCCGAGGACGAGAGCGAAGAAGACCGCAATAAAAAACAGCGTTCGGATCGCGAACTGGTCTAATGGAGCGTTCGGCGCCGAACTGAGTTCGGGGCCGAACCTAACGGGGTAGAGAAACTCTATGGTGTGGTCTCTGCAGGCGCCGACGGATTTATCCGAAAGCCAGTTTGCTCAGTGGAGCAAGCTGCTGGAGGAGCGCACGGGCATTCAGTTGTCAGTGCAGCAGAAAGCGCTGTTGCAGTCACAGGTGGCGATCCGTATGCGTGAGCTCGGCTACCAGGACACCAACCAATACTTCGAAGAAGTGACCAACGGCCTCTCGGGGCTAATGGAGTGGTCCGTGCTCGTGGACCGGTTGACCGTTAAGGAGACCAGCTTTTTTCGTCACCGTCCCTCGCTGGAGTATGTGCGTCGGTTTTTACAGAACCGCATCAACAATCGAAAGCTGGATAACAGTTTTGATGTGTGGAGCGTGGGCTGCGCTAGCGGCGAGGAACCCTACTCCCTGGCCATGGTGGCAAACGACTGCTTCGAACTGGCGATGCTGGACCCGTATTACGGCATTACCGCCACAGATATCAGCCAGTCGGCACTCGCGCAGGCGCGCCGTGCCCGGTACCCGCAGCGCAAGCTCGAACCGCTTTACCCCGATGAAGTTCAGCGCTATCTCACTCGTACCGATGACGGTCAGTACGAGGTAAGCGAAAAATTGCGTGACCGGGTCTGTTTCAGTCAGGGCAACATTACCCGGATTGGACACATGCCCGTGATCAAAATGGACGTTATCTTTTGTCAAAATCTTCTGGTCTATTTTCGCCGCTGGCTGCGGCGCGACATACTCAACGCCTTTGCGGATCGCCTTAAACCGGGCGGCGTGTTGATTATCGGGCTGGGAGAAGCCGTGGACTGGGAGCACCCGAGTCTGCGCCGCGTTGTGGGTGATGAGGTTCAGGCCTATATCCGCGATGAGCGACAAAAACAATGAGGAATGCTCCGCATGACAGACAGCCGTAATTTTGCTGCCTTGGACTGGGTGATTCACGAAATCATCGACACTCTGAAAGAGGCGCGCGACGCACTGGAATCCTATGTGGAGAATCCCAGGGATGAGGCGCGTCTGCGTTTTTGCCTGACCCACATCCATCAAGTGCGCGGCAGCCTGCAAATGGTGGAGTTCTACGGCGCGGCAATGATGGCCGAAGAGATGGAAAATCTCGCCCAGGCCATGATCAATGACAGCGTGGCCAATACCGCAGAAGCCCAGGAAGTGCTGATGCGGGCGATTCTACAGTTCCCGGTCTACCTGGAAAAAGTCAAAGCCTCCCGGCGTGACAACCCCCTAATGGTGTTGCCGCTACTGAACGACCTGCGGGCCGTGCGTGGCGAAAGCCTGCTGACCGAAACCAAATTGTTCAGCCCCTACCTGGCACCGGCACGGCAACCCACCGGTGAGCGACTGCCGCTGTTGAACAACAGCGACCAGTTCAAAGACACGGTGCGCAAGCTGCGCCAGATGTACCAGTATTCCGCCGCCGCCTTTATCCGTGGTATCAACCCGGATGAAAACCTGGCGTACCTGAAAAAAGCGTTTGAGCGTTTGCACAAGTTGACTCGCGGCACAGCTCGTCAGTCCTTGTGGCATATCTGCCTGGCGCTGGCCGAAGCCCTGGAAATGGATGCCATTGAGTCCAGTGTTTCAATCAAGAACCTGTTGCGTCAGCTCGACCGCGAGCTTAAGGACATGGTCATTCATGGGGTCAAATCCCTGGATGTTCCCGCGGGCGACCAACTGCTGAAGAACCTCCTCTACTACGTGGCACGCTCAGGCAAGCATGCCCCCGGTTTTTCCGAAGGCTCCCACCTCCAAGCGGTTTATCAGCGCTACGAACTCGAGCGCGCGCTCCCGGAAGGTCGGGAGAGTGGCGAGGAGGGCAGCGAGGCCCAAAACCTGCTTTCGGCGCCTGATGCCGAAGCCATGAATTCGGTGGTGACCGCGCTCAAAGGTGAGCTGGATGCCGTCAAAGAAGCGCTGGATGTCTCTCTCTCCAGCGCCGACCGCAAACAGGCACTGGAAGAATCGCTGCCCGTGATAAAGCGGGTGGCCGATACCATGGCCGTGCTGGGAATCGGGGACTTGCGCAAACAAGTGCTGGATCAAGGGATCGCCATTGAACAGATGGTGAGCTCCGAAAACGGCATGGGCGATGATGAGCTCATGTCCCTGGCGGGGCGAGTGCTCGATATCGAAAACGGGTTGGATGCGCTGGTGGCCACCGCCGGTCGCAGCACCGACGGGGCGCAGGTGCAGGCCGACCTGAACCTGACCCGAGCACAGGAATCGGTGCTGCGCGAGTCCCGCAGTGGCCTGGAACAGGCCAAAGATGCGATTGTGGAATACATTGCCTCCCAATGGGACCGCAGTCACTTGCAACCGGTACCGGGCACCCTGCGGGAAATCCGCGGCGGCCTGGAAATAATCCCCCTCAGCCGTCCGGCACGCATTCTCGGCGCCTGCGCCCGCTACGTGGAAGAGCAATTGCTCGAAGGCGAGGCGACGCCCGAGTGGTCCCAACTGGACACCCTGGCCGATGCGATCACCAGCGTCGAATACTACCTGGAGCGGTTCGATAGCGACCATGCGGAAGAGAATGAGCTGTTGCTGGGCGTGGCCGAAGAAAGTCTCTCTCAGCTGGGCTATGCGGTTGCCCCCTCCCAGATTCATCGCAAAAGTGCGCAAGAGTCGGTTCAAGAGCCGGCCGAAGATCAAACCGACAGTGACTTGGCAGAGCTGCAGGACAGCGACGATATCGAGTTAAGTGCGGCCTATGACTCGGCTCTCAGTGACACCGAAGACAGTGACATTGAAGAAAGCCCCGAGGCGCTGTTTGACACCGCCGAAGCGGATGGGCGGGAAGCGGGCGCCGAGCGCGACGTGGATTCCGAAATAAGCACCTCTGAAGCAGAGGCCGAGTCCGAAGCGCCGGAAACCGAAACCGCCGAAGACGAATACTCCGTTGACGCCCTGGCGGCCGAAGTCGCCGCGGCCGACGCGGAAGATCGGCAAGCCTCGGAGCCAGAGCCCACTCCAGAGCCAGAACAAGCGGAAGCCACCGCCGAGGACGATGAAGACGAGATCGACGAAGAGATTCTCGAAATCTTCATTGAAGAGGCCGAAGAGGTCACCGAGGCCATCAACGAATTTTTCCCGCAGTGGGCCCAGGATTTTGCCGATCAGGACTCCCTGAGCGAGTTCCGCCGCGCGTTCCACACCCTAAAGGGAAGCGGTCGCATGGTGGGCGCCTCGGACATCGGCGAGTTGGCCTGGTCCATTGAGAACATGCTCAACCGCATCATCGACGGTACGGTGACTCCCAGCGAGCGTCATGTGGCCGTCATCGAAAAAGTGCGCGGCTTGCTGCCCGATATGATTGAGGCATTCCGCACCCAGGCGTCCAACCCCCATCCGGACACCACGGCGCGCTGTGAATCTTATGCCAACGCGCTTTCCAGCGGGGAGGAGCCGACCGTTTCACTCGAAAGCGACGCGCCGACCTCGCAGCCTCAGGCCCCTGCCGAAGAAAGCGGCACCGAGCAAGCCGAACGCCCGCCGGTGGCCAAGGTGGAAGAAGACGATGGCGAAGAGGACGACCGGGACACTCAGTTGTGGGAAATCTTCGGTGTTGAAGCACTGACGCATCTACAAGTGGTCGAGCAGTATATTCGGGAAATGGAAGAAGCAGCACCGCTGTACACACCGCCGAGTGACGCTACCCAACGGGCGCTGCACACGCTTAAGGGCAGCGCGCACATGGCTAGCATCACGCCCATTGCCGAGCTGGCCACACCCCTGGAGCGGTTCGTCAAAGAGCTGCGTACTTACCAGGTCGATATCAACGACGACATTTTGCAGCTGCTTCGCGACGCGGTGGATTATACGACCCACGCCCTGGCGGATATCGAGCAGGGGCAAACGGTGGAAATACCCAAACTGGGGCAGTTCCAGGCGCGCGTCGCCGAGTTGCGGGAAATTTTCGTGGCGCCCTTGGCGCGCCAACAGGAAGCCGAATCCAAAGGCCAAAAGGCCATTGATCCAGAGCTGCTCGCCATCTTTATGGCCGAGGAAATGAACCTACTGCTCGATGCCGATGAAATCATCAAGCAGTGGCGCCAAGAGCCGGATAATCTCGCGCCGCTCAGACCCCTGCGGGCAGAGCTCTCCACCCTCACAAACGGCGCTCGCCACGCCAACCTGCCCCCCATGGCGGACCTGGGCGATAAGCTGTACCGCGTCTACGGCGGTGTCATGAGCGGCCAGTTCCCCTGCGACGACAACCTTTGCCAGCAACTGGTGGATGCCCACATGGCGCTGCTCGATTTGGTGGACGCCGTCGCCGTGGGGCAAAACCTCGAGCCCGCTCCCGAGGCGATCCAGGCCCCCCTCGACCGGATGCTGAGCGAACTGGAGGCCAGCGCGGCCCCGGAAGACCACAGCACATACGAGGAAGCCGCTGCACCGACGGAAAGCGAGGGAGAGCACCCCGAGTTTGCCGAGGCCTCGAACGAATCCGAACCTTACGCTAACTGGCCTTCCCCCGAATCGGAGGCGCAAGGCGAGCACGCCGACGCCCAAAACGACGAAAGCACCTCGACCGCTTCGGACATTGAGTGGACGGCTGAAGAGTTACAAGAGCCTTCAGCGGAGAATGAGGAGCCCTCAGCGGAGAATGAAGAGCCCTCAGTGGAGGTTGAAAAAGAGTCCTCAGCGGAGAATGAAGAGCCCTTAGCGGAGGTTGAACAGGAGCCCTCAGCGCGGGAGGAACAAGAACCCTCAGCGCAGGAGGAACAAGAGCCTTCTGCAGAGAATGTAGAACCCTCTGCAGAAGAGGCGCCCCAAGAGTATACAGCCAAAGCTGACCGAGACCTCCCCGCGGAAGCTTCCCCAGAGGAGGAAGCCTCGGAGCTTTCTTCGGAAAACATTTCATTCGACGACCTTCCAGAGGAGCACACCTCGGAAGCCACGACAGAGCCAGAAGAATCCTCCGAAGAAGCGCATTCGACGGAGCAAATCGAAGAGCCGCTCCCAGAGCAGGGGGAAGAGCCCTCAGCGGAGGATGATGAAGCGCCCTCCGCAGAAGAAGCGCCTTCTACAACAGAACAGGCTCCCGAGCCGCAAGCGCCCTCGGCCCAAGAGGACGACGAAGAAGTCGACGAAGAGATTGTCGAAATCTTCCTCGAGGAAGCCGACGACTTGATGGAAGACATCGACCGGGCCCTGACCGAGTGGCAGGACGACTGGAGCAACCCGGAATTCCCCGAAGACCTCAAGCGTTCCCTGCACACGCTTAAAGGCGGCGCTCGTCTGGCGGGAATCACCGACGTGGGGGACCTGGCCCACGACTTTGAAACCCTGCTGATTGGGATGCGCGAGCGGGACACCATTGACCGCGCCTTCTTCCAGCGCCTGACCGACTTCCAAGACAAAATCCATACTGGCATAACGCGCGTTCAGGCCAAGATGGCCGGTGAAGATCCGGGGCCGGCCGTCGAAAGTCCCGAGCCGGCTGCCAGCGAAGTCGCTCCGGCACCGGTCGCGCGCGACCCGGAAACCGGAAACGTCGTCCCCTTTGCGCCCAAGTCCAAGCCCGGTGCCACCGCTACGACCGCGCCCGGCCCCCAAACCGGTGGCGCGGTCAGCGCCTCGGGCGGTGGTGGCGGCAAGGGTGCCCAGGTGCAGCACTTGGCGGCACGCCGCAGCGGCCCGCAGGAGGTCGTGCGCGTCTCGGCCGAACTGCTGGAAGAGTTGGTTAACCTCGCCGGTGAAACCTCCATTACCCGGGGGCGGATCGAGGAGCAGGTGGGCGACCTGGGGCTGGCCATCGACGAAATGGACTCCACCATCGTGCGCCTGCAGGAGCAGCTGCGCCGGCTGGATATCGAAACCGAGGCGCAGGTGATCTTCCGTCAGGAGCAGATGGAAGCGCACGAAGAGTTCGATCCTCTGGAAATGGACCGCTACTCCCAGTTGCAGCAACTGTCCCGCTCTCTGATGGAGTCCGCCTCGGACTTGCTCGACTTGAAAAACACCCTGTCGGACAAAAACCGCGACACCGAAACCCTGTTGCTGCAACAGTCCCGCATTAACACCGACTTGCAGGAAGGCCTGATGCGCTCGCGCATGGTGCCTTTCTCCCGGCTGGTGCCGCGCTTGCGCCGCATCGTGCGCCAAGCGGCCACCGAGCTGGGCAAGGAAGTGGACTTCGAGCTGGATAACGTTGAAGGTGAACTGGACCGCTCGGTACTGGAGCGAATGGTGGCGCCGTTGGAGCATATGCTGCGCAACGCCGTGGACCACGGTATCGAGCCGCCCGAGGAGCGCGAGGCCGCCGGCAAGGCACGCACCGGGCGCATTATGCTGGGCCTGGCCCGCGAGGGCGGGGAAGTGATGCTGCGCCTGGCCGATGACGGCCGGGGCATCAACCTGGAACGAGTGCGGGCCAAGGCCGTCGAGCGGGGCTTGATGACCGAGGATGCGAAACTCAGTGACCGGGACATCATGCAGTTCATTCTGCATGCGGGCTTCAGTACCGCCGACAAGGTTACCCAGATTTCCGGCCGGGGGGTCGGTATGGATGTGGTCCACTCCGAGATCAAACAGCTGGGTGGCTCCATGTTCATTAACTCCGAGAGCGGAAACGGCTCGGAGTTTATTGTTCGCCTGCCGTTCACTGTGTCGGTCAACCGCGCCCTGATGATTCAAATCGGCGATGATTACTATGCCGTGCCGCTGAACACCATTGAAGGTATTGTGCGGGTCAGCCCCTTTGAACTGGAACACTACTATTCTGATCCCAACTCGCATTTCGAGTACGCCGGTGAGGAATACCAGGTGCGCTACCTCGGCACCATGCTCGACAGCGATGCCCGACCCAAGCTAGACGCACAAACCCTGCCGCTGCCGGTCGTGCTGGTGCGCAGCGCCGAGCACACCGTCGCTCTACAGGTGGACCGCCTGCTGGGCAGTAGCGAAATTGTAGTGAAAACCCTGGGCGTGCAGTTCAGCACGGTCAGCGGGGTTTCCGGTGCCACCGTCATGGGCGATGGCAGCGTGGTGGTAATTTTGGATCCCCACGCCCTGATGCGCGAAAAGTTGGCGTTGGGCATGCCCAACGCCACGTTGCTTGAGCCGGAGGAACCGCCGCAGAGCCGTGATGAGGAAGACGAAAAAGTCGTCATGGTGGTGGATGACTCGGTCACGGTACGCAAGGTAACCGGCCGCTTCCTCGAGCGCGAAGGCTTCCGGGTCATTACCGCCAAAGACGGCGCCGAGGCTTTGCTGACGCTTCAGGATCACCTCCCGGATGTGATGCTTCTGGATATCGAAATGCCCCGTATGGACGGCTTCGAGGTGGCGAGCAACATGCGCAACAGCTCGCGCCTGAAGGATATCCCGATCATCATGATCACCTCCCGGACCGGGGAAAAGCACCGGGAGCGAGCGTTCAACATTGGTGTGGACAAGTATATGGGCAAGCCCTATCAGGAAGAGCTGTTGCTGAGTAATATCCAAGAGCTGCTGGAAAAAGCGCAGGCGAACTAGCCGTGAGCACCGTGCGGATTGGCCTGTTGGTGGACAGCCCGCTCAAATGCCAATACTTGGCCCAAAGTGCGCGGGAGGCCGGGCACGAGCCGGTGGCTGCGCTGTTACTGAGCGAGTGCGGCGTGGAAGATTTGTTCCCCGAGCGGGCCGACGCCTGGGTGGTCGATGTGGCCCTCGACCCGGATGCGGAGCCACCGGGGCCGGTACAGGCGCTGCTGGAGCAGAGCGAGGCCCCGTTGCTGGTCAGCGACAGCAGCGAGTATGAACCCGGCAGTGACGCACACACCGCCTGGCTTAAACGGACCCTGGCCAAATTGCGCCAGCTGGTGGGGGATATCAACCTGCAGAGCGTGCCTCGGGCCAGCCAACTGTGGGTGCTGGCCGCCTCCACCGGGGGGCCGGCGGCCGTTAAGGCGTTTGTGGAGGCGCTGCCTCCGGGGCTGGATGTGGCCTTTATTTACGTCCAGCACATCGATACCGGCTATACCGGCACGCTGGTGAAAATGCTTGGCCAAAGTCACTACCCGGCGACGCTGGCCAGTGACGGCGCGGTGATTCAAGCAAACCGGGTCCTGATCGTCACCGCCTGCCACCGGGTGGACTTGTTGGAAAACGGTACCCTGGCTGTGCCCGGCGGTACCTGGAATGGACCCTATGCCCCGTCCGTGGACCAGTTGGTGGCCAACGCCGCCCGTGTCTACGGGGACCGGCTAGGGCTGATTGTGTTTACCGGCATGGGTGATGACGGCGCCGCCGCCAGCCGCCTGGTGCGCCAGCGCGGCGGCCGGGTCTGGGTGCAGACGCCCGAGAACTGCACCAGCGCTTCCATGCCCGAGGCGGCCCTGGCCACCGGAGCCGCCACCGAAACCGGAACGCCCGCCGAGTTGGCGGAGCGTTTGAGCGCGTTGTATCGCGCCTCGACGTCGATTGAGGATACTGGAACCTATGAAAGCCCCGCAGCTCACTGACACTTCCGAAATTCGCGAAGTCGCCAGCCTGTTGATTCCCCTGGACCAGCAGTTGCTGCTGGTGCCCAACGTTTCGGTGGCGGAAATTGTACCGATCGGCCAGATCGACGCCGTAAGCGGTGCTCCCGACTGGTATCTGGGGGACTATCGCTGGCGCGACCTGACCATTCCGCTGGCCTCGTTCGAATGCCTCAACGGCGGCCCTCGCCCCACCCCTGGGAACTATACGCGGGTGGCGGTGTTCAATACCACGGGGGTGAGCGACCATATCCACTTTATGGCGCTTGTGGCCCAGGGCCTGCCCCGTCTGGCCCGCGTCACGCCCGAGGAGCTGCGCGTACGCGACGCCGAACCGAGCAACCCGCTGGAGCTTATGCGGGTCAGTTGGGCCGGTGAAGAGGCCGTGATTCCGGATATTCCGGGTATCGAGCAGCGCGTTCTGGACTATCTAAAAACCCGGGTCTGACCTAGGTCGTCAGACCCCAACAACAACGAGTAGGGCTATGAAAACTTTCACTGTCTCGGCGGTCGCCTTGGCTCTCAGTACTCTATTGACCGCCTGTGGCGCGGAACGTGAAGAGCCGTTCAACCCACCGGAGGAGGATGAAGAAATTCGGGACGTGGTTACGACCGACTTTCTTGAGCGCTTTGAATATGACATCAGAGGCGGCGCTTGGCCCAGCACGGAAACGGCGACCGGTAAACGGTTGGAAGTCGTTAATAATGTTGATGACTTTGAGATGCTGGTCAGTTTTTACAACGACCCCGTTAATGCTCCTAATTTCGAAGAGACGACCGTCTTACTGTACGACAGCGGTTGGACAGAGGATGGTGCTTGTGAGCAGCAGATACTACTGGACGAGGTTGATGCCTTTCGCATAACTGAGGAAGATGACGAAACTGTCGTTGAAGTAGTGCTGACCTACGATCGCCAAGTACCCGACGATAGTGCGGTCTGTGAAGAAGATCAGGACTATCGTCTGGTGGAGCTTCATTCGATCGATGCGACCGGCGAGATCGTCATCGTCGAAGAAATTGAGGGGCTCAACGACGGCAACGGAAGCTCCAGCTCCCGCCGGTCCTCTTCAAGCAGTAGTAGCAGTAGCAGCCAATAAGCCCGATTGAGTGGAGCGGCATTCAGAATGTCGCTCCCACGATTGTCACGCTGAACATCAAAAGGAGGTGGCTTTGATAGAGGCGCTCTCGGCCTTCAGCAGCATGGTGATGGCTATTGTTTGGGTGGTTTACTTTCAGTTCTTCTACTTCCAATATCGCCGGGGTAATCGTCCTTATCTGGTGATTCACCACGCCCAGAATGAAAGCCCTGAATCACTGTGCCTGCTCGTCAACATGAGTGCGGAGCCGGTGCACGTTCAGGTGGTTCAACTCGTGATTAAGGACCGCGCCGGTGGTGAGCGGATTCTTACGGTCACCGACTATGAACGGGTAACCGAAAGTGATGCGCCCATTCAGCACTCTCTGCGCCAGGGGCCGCTTCGTCCCGGTGGGTACCTGCTACTTGGCTCCTTTCGCAGCATCGTTCTCGGACGTAAGAGCGATGATGAAGACTCGGTCAACCGATTGCGGGAGGTGGAAACCCTTGAAATTCGCGCTGCGGTTATTCACGGCCCCAGTGCCTTCCCCGTGGGCGCCCGGCGTGTCTTCGCGGTTCATCAGAACGGCGGTACCCGTATCGTGCCTTACAATGTCCACACCGAACAACTGACCCGCAGGCGCGATCGTTCCACCGTGCGGGCATGGTTGGAGCAGGAGCTCAATCCCGAAAACGCGGGGGGCGGCGAGTCGGATAAGTCAGAACAGAAGGCCGAGCGCTCTAGCTCTGCTAGCGCCAGTCCCCCCACAAATACTGCGCAAGACTAATAGCGGCCACCGGCGCCGTTTCCGTGCGCATCACTCGCGGCCCGAGGGTCAGGGGCTCACAGCCCCCTTCACGGGCGCGCTCGATTTCGGTCTCCGAGAGCCCTCCTTCGGGCCCCACCAATAACGAGAGCTGCTTCAGGGGCTCGGACTCGGGCAGGCCTCGGCTATCCCGGTGGTGCAGGACAAATCGCCGCTGGCCTCGGCTTCGCTCAAGCCATTCATCCAGCGTGGTGGGCGCCGAGAGGGCGGGAAGCCGGTTGCGCTGGCACTGTTCGCAAGCGCTGATGATCACCTGCCGCCAGTGGCCCATTTTTTTCTCCAGGCGCTCGCCCTTGAGCTTTACCTCGGTCCGCTCGGTAAATAGCGGGGTAATCCGGTGCGCGCCCAGCTCGGTAGCCTTTTGCATCACCCAATCCATTCGCTCGCCGCGGGAGAGGCCGATGGCCAGCTCCAGGTCCAGAGGGGATTCCCGGTCAGCGTCGTCGAACGCCTCAACAGACACCGTAACCGCCTTTTTTCCCACCTCCGCAATAGCGGCGCGGTACTCGCCACCCTGGCCGTTAAACACCACCAGCTCGCGCCCCGGGGTCATGCGCAGCACCTTGCTCAGGTGGCGTGATGGCGCCTCCTCAAGCGTGACGGTCTCTCCAGCGCTTAGCGGTTGGTCGGTGAAAACGCGGGGTACGCGCATGGGCGGGGCTCCTCGGGCAAAAGCCAGCAGTTTAGCAAAGTTGATGGGCTTTATAGCCATGGCATGGGGAGGGCTCTGGCGGTATAATCGCCGTTTTCCCACAGCCTCGGCTATCGGAGACTTTCATGGCCAACCGCCGCGCTCATGTCAAACGCGACACCCTGGAAACCAAAATCAGCGTCAGCCTGGACCTCGACGGTGAGGGCAAGGGCGTTTTTGATACCGGGGTGCCGTTTCTGGAACACATGATGGACCAGATCGCCCGCCACGGCATGATTGACCTGGATGTGACCTGCGATGGCGACACCCATATCGACGATCACCACACCGTGGAAGACATCGGCATTACCATCGGCCAGGCCATTGCCCAGGCAGTGGGCGACAAGAAGGGCATTCGCCGCTACGGCCATGCTTATGTCCCCCTGGATGAAGCGCTCTCGCGGGTGGTCATCGACTTTTCCGGGCGTCCGGGGCTGATGATGGATATTCCGTTCACTCAGAAACGCATCGGTAAGTTTGATACCGAACTGTTTTCGGAGTTTTTCCACGGCTTTGTCAACCACGCCCAGGTGACCTTGCACATCGATAACCTCCGGGGGCACAACGCTCACCACCAGATCGAGACGGTATTCAAAGCGTTCGGGCGCGCCCTGCGCATGGCCCTGGAAGAAGACCCGCGCATGGCCGGTGTCATGCCCTCCACCAAAGGCAGTCTGTAGCGTTATGGGTAATCAGCAAATTGCGGTGATCGACTACGGCATGGGCAACCTGCACTCGGTGGCCAGTGCCCTCGAGCATGTGGCGCCGGAAGCCGAGGTTCTGGTGACCAGTGACCCGGCCCAGGTCAGCGCCGCCGACCGGGTATTGTTCCCCGGCGTGGGGGCCATTCGTGATTGCATGGCGGAAATCAAGCGTCTGAAATTCGACACCCTGTTGCGCGAACAGGTGGCCTCGGGCAAGCCGGTTCTAGGCGTCTGCGTGGGTATGCAGGCCCTGATGGAAACCAGCGAAGAAAACGAGGGTGTGGACTGTATCGGCCTCCTGCCGGGCACCGTCCGCTTCTTCGGCAAGGACCTGCGCGACCAAGCCGGCCACAAACTGAAAGTGCCCCACATGGGCTGGAACCAGGTACACCATACCCATCACCCACTGTGGGCCGGCATTGAGCAAGACGCCCGCTTTTACTTTGTGCACAGCTTCTACGTGGAAGCCGGCAACCCCGAACAGGTGGCCGGTACCTGTGAATACGGCAAAACTTTCTCTGCGGCGCTGACCCAGGACAACCTCTTCGCGGCGCAATTTCACCCGGAAAAAAGTCATACGGCCGGGCTGCAACTATTGCGCAATTTTGTGGGTTGGAACGGTAAGCCCTAACTCGATTTCTTTGAAAACTGGATTTATAACCGAATGCTGATTATTCCCGCCATTGATTTAAAAGACGGCCAATGCGTACGCTTGCGCCAGGGCCTGATGGATGACTCCACAGTTTTCTCCGACGACCCGGTCGCCATGGCCAAACGCTGGGTGGACGCCGGCTGCCGCCGCCTGCACCTGGTGGACTTAAACGGCGCCTTTGAGGGCAAGCCGGTCAATGGCGAGGTGGTCACGGCGATTGCCAAGGCGTACCCGGATCTGCCGATTCAGATCGGCGGCGGTATTCGCAGCGCGGAGACGATTGAGCACTATCTGCAGGCGGGTGTTCAGTATGTCATCATTGGCACCAAGGCGGTGAAGCAGCCGGAGTTCGTCACGCAGATGTGCCAGCGTTTCCCGGGCCATATCATTGTGGGGCTGGATGCGAAGGACGGATTGGTGGCCACCGATGGTTGGGCGGAGGTGTCTGAGGTGAAGGCGACGGATCTGGCGAAGCGCTTTGAGAAGGATGGCGTGAGCGCCATTGTGTACACGGACATTGCCCGCGACGGTATGATGCAGGGTGTGAATGTGGAACAGACGCTGACCATGGCGCGCGCGTCGAGTATCCCGGTGATTGCGTCGGGCGGTATTACCAATATCGATGACATCAAGGCGCTTCGTGAGGTGTCTGATCAGGGCATCATCGGGGCGATTACCGGCCGAGCCATTTACGAAGGCTCTCTGGATGTAAAAGAAGCCCAAGATTTCTGCGATTCTTTCGCCTAAAATCTCATCGAAGGTCCGATATGGCTTTAGCAAAACGCATCATTCCCTGTCTCGACGTCGATAACGGCCGGGTGGTCAAAGGCGTGCAGTTTGTCGACATTCGCGATGCCGGAGACCCGGTGGAAGTCGCCAAGCGCTACAACGAACAGGGCGCCGACGAAGTCACCTTCCTCGACATTACCGCCAGCCACGAAGGGCGGGACACCACCGTTCACACCGTCGAACGCATGGCTTCGGAAGTCTTCATCCCCCTGACCGTGGGCGGCGGTATCCGCAAAATCGAAGACATCCGCCGCATGCTCAATGCCGGGGCGGATAAGGTTGGGATCAATTCCGCCGCCGTCGCCACCCCCGACTTTGTCAAAGCCGCCGCCGACCGGTTTGGGGCTCAGTGCATAGTCGTGGCCATCGATGCCAAACAGGTGAATGCCGAGGGCGAAGCCCCCCGCTGGGAGATTTTTACCCACGGGGGCCGCAAGCCCACGGGGATTGACGCCATTGAATGGGCCGAGCGGATGACCGCCAACGGCGCCGGTGAGATTCTGCTGACCAGTATGGACCGGGACGGTACCAAAAACGGCTTCGATTTAAAGCTGACCCGCGCCATCAGTGATGCGGTGTCGGTACCGGTAATCGCCTCCGGTGGGGTTGGCAATCTTCAGCATCTGGCTGACGGCGTGCTGGAAGGCGGGGCTGACGCGGTGCTGGCGGCCAGCATTTTCCACTTCGGGGAATACTCCATCCCCGAGGCCAAAGCGTACATGCGCGAACGCGGTATCGAAATGCGCTGAGCCTCAGTCTGTTTGCAATAATGATTCGTGATAACGGTTGACCGCTTCAGCCGAGGCCTCAAGCTCGGCGAAGCCTTTATCTTCACGAAGGGCGTTCAAGCGCTTTCTTATCTTCTCGGATAACTGCTCAATTGCCTGCTTCTGTGATTGTTCAAGCTCGATATGGAAGCGTTCAAGGCTATCTCGGCCGGCGCGGGCGCTGAATGGATCGCCTAGCTCCGTGGCCAAATGGAACAAAGCCTGAGAGAATAGAATGTGGTGGATAAACACCTCTTCGTTGGCACTTGTATTCCGTTCAATATCTGCCTTGGTGGCTGCTTGTCTTGCTAAGGTAACGATGGCCGGCGTGGAGCCATGAATCGCGGCCACTTGAGCGGCTGCCCTCGTTTTTTCAAGATTGCCTTGTTTGCCGTATTTTTCCAAGAGCACCGGGTAGGCGCGGGTGTCGCCTTCGTTGAGAAGGGCTTCTAGCGTTTCCACAGGGTAGTGGGAGTAGCTCTTAAGCTCCTCCTCGGAGTGGTATCCCAGGTGTTTCATTTGAGAGCTATACGCCTCATGAGCTTCTTCCACCTCCCCAGAATCAATCGATTTCTTAACATCGACGTCCGGTTTGACGAGTGAAGTTTTCTCAACGAGGCTGTTGCCTCCCCCGTTGGTCTTGTCTTCACTTTTAGCTTGAGTACCTGGAGCAGCAGTGGCTTCGGGCGATGGTGTCGTTGAGCTCGATCCGTCGCTGTTCTGCTGAAGTAGAGTGAGCGTTAAGACTCCAAGTGCAATAGCCGCCATGATGTATAGAGTTACCTTCATATTGTTTTCTGCCCGCTCTTTAAATAGCATCAATGAAAGCTCGTCTTTGATGACGATTTCCCTTGCATGCGACGTTAGTACTCTTGCTGGCAACGATTTCGCTCTGCGGATGCTATCGCCCTGCAGCCAGCTGTCTCTGTGCTAAAGTACACTTTGACCATGTTGGTACAGTGAGAATAGGCGGAAGAGCCAGATAGTGTCATCCCAGAGCCTTTCGGGCCGGAGAGAGAGACGCTAACGCCATTGGCAAGCTTTCCACATTTTTCCATATTGTTGGAGCGAGTGATGTTGGCTTTAAACGCACACAAGTCCTCGTTGGCGTCCGCCTGGGCTATGCACCGTGCAAGGTTGCGCTCTCGCTCAGCTGCTTGTTGTACCGCGTACTGTCTCTGCCTCTCTCTCGATTTGTGCATCATTAATTGTTCATAGTTTAGTTGGTCTACCCAGTCATCCGTCTGGTTGGATGTGTAAAACTCAGTTTCGGAACCAGTAACCACAATTTCTTCGGTCGCAAAAACTGCCTCGCTTGCGATCAACGTGGCACTGCTTAGAAAGACCATAAGAACCGGAGAGTGCTTTGTTCGAAGAAAGTTTCTCATTCGCTAAGTCCTTTCAGTATCTAGTTATCGCAACTCGTTTCAAGCTATGAAACCGGATACATTGTACTTTTCGGCGTCGACTCGTCAACCTTGAGGTGGCGCAGAGGTTATAATTTTAATCCGAACTGTAACTGTAAGGAGGGGGTGTCAATCTTGCTGCAAAGACTCACTGGGGGGGGGTGAGGGGGCAGTAGCTAACCTACCCTCTAAGCCAGCGGAGGAATTACCCTTCCGCTGGCTTAGCTGGTTGGTTAGCTCATGTGGCTACGCCGCGCGGTAGCTTTCGAGAACTTCCAGGATGCGAGGGTCGGCGGCACAGATGAAGTCGATAAACTCCCCTACGCCAATTTCTGCCTCTTCTCGAGAATCAAAGGGGCCAATATCCACCCCTTCACGCGTGGTGTAGTACCAGTAGCCGTCTTTCTCCATGAAGCGCCCGCTGCGGTTGGGGACGGCGCCTTGCTCGCCCGCTCTGTTTGTGCTCATAGTTTTAAACCTGCTGCATAATGATCGATACCCCGGCCTGACATTCGGGGGAGGATTCCCTGATCGTCACGTGGAGGCGGCCTTTACTACTTCCCTGGATGGCGCTATCTCCACACTACCTGTCTTTATAGAGGAATCTTGCCTTAATAGCAAATGGGGTTTTTAGCGAAGGGCGCCTGTTGTGGGGAGTAGCGGGCGCAGGCTTTGGCCCGGCCAGGGCGATTCGGCGGGCTTTTCTCGGGCCCCCGAAGGGTGGCGCCACAGGGTCATGGGTGGCGCCAAGCAGCTTCGATACTCCGCGCGCGGCCCATGCTCGGGGCGCTTTAACAGGGTCGAGACCGGCACCAGGGAGACGTTCGCGGCCTCCAGGGTCGGTTGAATCTGTTCCAGAACCGTTAGCGTTTCGGGGTAGGGGTGGCCGATAGCCAGGGCGTAGCCTCGTTCGCGGGCCAACTCAATGGCTTTGGCCACTTGGCGAGCGATTTTCTTGATGTCCCGCTCGTTGTCGAGGAATACATCCCGTTTCAGGCTGGGCACGCCGTAGTGCCGGGCGGTTTCCCAGGCTTGGCTGTTGGCCGAGGTGCGACTGTCGATAAAGTAAAGGTCGTGGTCGCCTAGCACCTGCATAATCCACCCCATGGCCTGGGGGCTTTGGGTGAGCAGGCTGCCCATGTGGTTGTTTAGGCCCCGGGCTTCGGGGATGGCCGCCAGGTTGTCCTGCAGGGTCGCCGTGAAGTCGGCGTGGGGCATGGCTTCGCTCAATGCGCCGGCATCCAGTGGCAGGCCCCGCGTATTGCTCATGGGGTTGTGCAGGATGATCTCTTTGCCTGACTGGGCGCCGAGCCGGGCCAGGCGGGGCCCGTGGGGGGCTCGGGGCAGCACGGCATAGGTGAAGGCCCCCTCCAGCCCCAAGCTGCGCTCGCCCAAAGCGGCGCTATAGCCAATATCGTCGATGATAATGGCTAGCTGGGCCTCGCCTCGGGCGCCAATGCTTAACAGCAGTGCCAGTAGGGCCAGCCACCTGGCCGGCCGGAGGCTGAATGCCGGGGTGGCGCGCATAGGCTTATTCCGCCGGGGCGGGGTTGCTTTGCGCCGCGCCTGTCTCGGAGGCCTCCTCAGGCACTTGCGGCAGCGGGGCTTTTGCTGCTTGCTGGCGCTGGAAAATGTGCAAGCCTTTAAGCAGGTTCAGAGCTTCGTGAAGCTGGTTGTCCTCAATCGCCCGGTCTTCGTCGCGCTCGGCGCGGGTTTGGCTGTTGCTTTCCTCGCCGCCGTTGACGTTGCCCAAGTGGCCGGAGAGGTCCGCCTCGGTGGAGCGTTTCAGGCCCTGGATTGCTGTGACTCGGGCGCGCTCCACTTCCACATCGGGCGCGATGCCCTGGGCCTGAATAGAGCGACCGTTCGGGGTGTAGTACAGGGCCGTTGTCAGCTTGACCGCTCGAGCCTCGTCGATGGGCACAATGGTTTGAACGGAGCCCTTGCCAAAACTGCGGGTGCCCAGAATCACCGCCCGGCCGTGGTCTTGCAGGGCGCCTGCGACAATTTCCGAGGCCGAGGCCGAGCCGTCGTTGATCAGCGCCACCATGGGCAGGTCTTCCGCAATTTGACCGGCGTTGGCGTGATAGCGCATATCGCTGTTCTCCAGGCGCCCGTCGGTATAGACCACCAAGCCTTCATCGATAAAGGCATCCGCCACTTCCACCGAAGCCTGAAGCACGCCGCCGGGGTTGTTACGCAGGTCGAGCACAATGCCACGCACGTCCTCATTCTCTTCGCGCAGCTTGTTGATCGCGTCCACCATGTCCTTGCCCGTGTTGACCTGGAACTGGGCAATGCGCACATAGGCGTAATGGTCATCCATTAGTCGAACGCGAACGCTCTTGACGCGGATAACGTCGCGCTTGAGGGTGACTTCAAACGGCTGCTCCATGCCTTCGCGCATAACGGTCAGGGTCAGTTCGCTGCCTTTCGGGCCGCGCATTTTTTCTACCGCTTCGGTCAACGTCATCCCCTTGACCGGCTGGCCATCCAGTCGGGTGATCAGGTCTCCGGCCTCGATGCCGGCGCGCTCGGCCGGCGTGTCGTCAATGGGGGCAATGACCTTTACAAAGCCATCTTCCATGCCCACCTCGATGCCGATGCCACCGAACTCCCCGGAGGTGTTTTCCTGCAAGTCCTCAAACGACTTTTTGTCCAGGTAGGCGGAGTGTGGGTCCAGCTCGGAAATCATGCCTTTGATGGCGTACTCGAGCAGTTGGGCGTCGGTGAGCTCTTCGACGTAGCTGCTGCGGATGTGATCGTACACGCGGGTAAAGGTCCGCAGTTCTTCCAGTGGCAACAGCCCCTTCTCCGGTACAGCGTCCGTGGCCGCTTGGTCGGCTTGGGCGTTGGGGCTCATGCTGGGGGCAGTCCCCTGAGCTGCCGCCAGGCCGGGCAGGGTGGCGAACAGTGCCAGCAGGGTGGCATGTTTTAAATCAGCGTACAGCATCCGGTTCTCCTGAAAGCTCACTGAGGGGCCGGTTTGGCACTCTCCCCGGCACCGCCGGGGCGATGGTTGTTGAATATTGAGTCTGGCACATAAGTAACCCTAAATCAGGCCTGGGCCAGCCAAGGGGCCGGATTGGTCGGCTTGCCCCGGTGTCGAATTTCGAAATACAGCCCGGCTTGGCTTTGTCCGCCGGTGCTGCCCACCCGGGCAATGGTCTCTCCGGCGCTCACCCATTCGCCGGTTTCCTTGTACAGGGTCTGATTGTGGGCGTAAAGGCTCATATAGCCTTCGCCATGGTCCACAATCAGCAGGAGCCCGTGGCCCCGGAAATAGTCGGAAAATACCACGCGGCCATGGTGTACGGCCAGCACCGGCTCACCGGCTGACGCCCCAATCACCATTCCGTTGCGTTTGACTTGCCCGTCGAGCTGCGGGCTGCCGAAGCGGTGGCGAACCTGGCCCTTGGCCGGCCAGGGCAGTTGGCCCTTGCTCTTGCTGAAGGGGACATCGCTGCCGGGAATCTCTATATCGGCCACGGCGGCGGTGACTTCATCCATGAGGGTCTGCAGGCGCTCGCGGTCCTGCTTGAGGTCGGCCAGTTCCTGGTCGGTGGAGTGGATCCGTTGGTTGAGCGAGGCGATGGTCTCGCGCCGCTCCTCCTGGCGGGCCTGGAGTCGTTGGTGCTGGGTTTCCAGCTCTTCCCGGTTGCGCTCCAGTGCCGCGGTGGTGCGCAGAATCTTGGGCTCGATCTGGTCCAGCTCCGCGAGGGTGGCCAGGTAGCGCTCGATTTTCTCGGTGCGGGCCTCCAGCCAGTAGTCGTAATAACGAAGCAGCCGGGAGACCCGTTGGGGCTCCTCCTGGTTCAGCAGTAGTTTGATTTGGCTCTGTCGGCCCAGTTGGTAGGCTGCCCGAACCTGTTCGGCCACGGCGGCCTGTTGTTGCTGGCGGGACTGGTTGAGTTCGCGGCGCTCTTGTTTAAGGCTTTGAAGGTCCTGGTTCTGCTCTTCGAGCTCGGATTCGATCTTTTGAATCTTTTGGAGCAGCTCGCCGATATCGGACTCGGATTCCTCCAGCTTTTCCTTGAGCTCATCTCGGGAGCCTTGGGTTTTCTTCAGTTCTTTTTGCAGTTGCTCTATGGTGCGCTGAACCTCCTGCATGCGGGCTTCGTAGTCCGCCTGCTGATCGGCTTGCGCAAAGACAGTGCCGGTCATCGTCAGGGTCAAGCACAGCGTGAGCAGCTTTTTATAAAAGTGTCGGGCTCGCACAGTGTCAGTATCCAGTGGCCGGGGAAGGGTTGGGGACGGCCCGTGGGCCGTCACCCGCGATCATTACTCGCTGAGCTCGACCAGGTTGCGCCCGGTCATTTCCTTGGGCTGCTCCAGCCCCATCAGGTGGAGCATGGTGGGCGCCAGGTCGGCCAGTGAGCCGCCGTCGGCCACTGTGCCTTTGCGATCGCTTACATACACCAACGGCACCGGCAGGATGGAGTGCTGGGTGCTGACCTGGCCGGTATCCGCGTCATACATTTCCTCGCAGTTACCGTGGTCGGCGGTGATCAACGCTTCGCCGCCGGCCTTCAAAGTGGCATCGAGCACACGCCCCAGACACTGGTCCACCGCTTCCACGGCCTTGACCGCCGCCTCGAAAATGCCCGAGTGGCCCACCATGTCGCCGTTGGCGTAGTTGCAGATGATGGCGTCGTACTTATCGGACTCAATCGCCTCCACCAGCTTGTCGGTCACTTCCGGGGCACTCATTTCCGGCTGCAGGTCATAGGTGGCCACGTTCGGCGAGGGCACCAGAATGCGGTCTTCCCCTTCAAACTCGGCTTCGGTGCCACCGTTAAAGAAGAAGGTCACGTGGGCGTACTTCTCGGTCTCGGCGATGCGCAACTGGGTCTTGCCCTGCTTGGCGATATAGTCGCCGAACGAGTTGACCAGCTCCTGGGGTGGAAAGGCGCAACTGGCCTTGATGTCGGCCGCGTACTCGGTGGTCATGACAAAATCGGCCAGCTTGGGCTCGCACTGGCGCTTGAAGTTGTCAAAGGCCGGCTCGATCATGGCGCGGGTGATTTGGCGCGCACGGTCGGGGCGGAAGTTCATAAAGATGGCTACATCGCCGTCTTCCATCTTCACCGGGCTCTCGCCTTCACCGGCAATCACGGTGGCTTTCACAAATTCATCGTTTTCATCGCGCTCGTAAGCGGCTGCCAGGCCTTCAACGGCGGTGGGGGCGGTTTTCTCGGCGGTCCCGCACACCATGGCGTTGTAGGACTGCTCTACCCGGTCCCAGCGGTTGTCGCGGTCCATGGCGAAGTAGCGGCCACAGATGCTCGCCACCCGGCCCACGCCCAGCTCGGCCAGTTGCTTCTCGGCTTTCTCCAGGGAGGGCTTGGCGCTGCGCGGCGCGGTGTCTCGGCCATCCAGAAAGGCGTGCAGGTAAACTTTCTTGGCGCCCCGCTTGGCAGCGGCGTCGACCATGGCATAGATGTGGTTCTGGTGGCTGTGGACGCCGCCCTCGGAGAGCAGGCCCAGGATGTGAACCGCCTTGTCGGCGTCGATGGCCTTGTCGATGGCCGCGGCATAGGCCGGGTTGGTGGCGAACTCGCCGTCTTCAATGGCCTTATTGATGCGGGTAAAGTTCTGGTAGACCACTCGGCCGGCGCCGATGGTGGTATGACCGACCTCGCTGTTCCCCATTTGGCCCTCGGGCAGGCCCACGGCCATGCCGGAGGTGGCGATCAAGTTTTTCGGGCGCTCGCCCCAGAGGCCGTCCCATACGGGGGTGTTGGCGCTGTATACGGCGTTGTGCTCGGTGCTTTCCGAGTGACCAAAGCCGTCCAAGATGATCAGAACGAGGGGTTTCTTGCTGGCGGTCATAGATGCTGTCACTTCTTTGAGTCGCTGAATGAATAAACGAGAGAATGGGGTTTATCGGCCCCGCAGGGCGCAAAACCCCCATTCTAACGCGTTCCTGTGGGTAACTCTACGCCTGCGACAGGCCTGGGATACGTCTGACACGCGCTAACGCTATTCCGACCGCTGAGAAATCCACGCCCGATGGTGTATACTGCGGCGCGCTCCGCCCCGGTTCTATGAGGGTGGAGGATTCCCTTTCCGAGTTGAGGACGGCGAACACGTGGATTTTTTTGTATTTGTCAGTCAGGAGTGGCTCCTGATCACCACTCTGGTGGTATTGATGGTGGTGTACGCCTGGCGTGAGCGGATCAAGAACGGTCAGCCGATTCCCGCCCATGAGGTCACCCGCCTGCTAAATAGCGAACAGGCGGTACTGCTGGATGTGCGCGAGGCGTCGGACTACAAGGCCGGCCACATCTCCGGTGCGATCAGCCTGCCCCACACCAAAGTGGCGGCGGAGGGCGAGCGGGTGCTCGAGCCTTACCGGGAGAAAATCATTGTGGTGGCGGACAAGTTAGGCCAGCACGCCGGCGCGGCGGGCCGTACCCTGGGTCAGAAAGGCTTTGATGTGCGTCGCCTGGCCGGTGGCGTGACCGAATGGCAAACCCAGGGGTTGCCCCTGGTCAAATCCTGAGGTGTTTTATGGCCAAAGTAGTGATGTATACCACAGCGGTTTGCCCGTTCTGTATCAATGCCAAGCAGTTGCTGCAGAGTAAAGGGGTGAGCTACGAGGAGGTTCGGGTGGACCGGGACCCCCAGCTGCGGGAAAAAATGATGGCTGACAGTGGTCAGCGGACCGTGCCTCAGATCTGGATCGGAGACACCCACGTGGGTGGCTTTACCGACCTCTGGGCACTGGACAAAAAGGGCAAGCTTGATGAGCTGCTGGGCTAAATAACGTCTCGCAGAGCAACCTTGCCTCTACTTCAAAATACAGCGACTCAATAAATAAAACGGTACTTTGACTTATGGCAGACGAAAACAACTCCCAAGCGAACGGCGCTGGCGCCACTCAAGAAGCGCCCCGTGGCCTCCAGATTAAACGCATCTACCTGAAGGACCTGTCTTACGAAACCCCCATGGGGGCGGAGGTGTTTAATCGCTCCTGGAAGCCGAAAATTGATCAGGAGCTGAACGTGCAGGTCAATAACCTGGGCGAAAGCCACCACGAAGTGGTGCTGCTGATGACCATCACCGCGACCATGGAAGACAAAGTGGTTTTTCTGGTGGAAGTGAAGCAGGCCGGCCTGTTTAACATTCAGGGGTTGGACAAGGCGCAGAAGAGCCAGGTGATCAATACCACCTGCCCTCAAATTCTGTTCCCCTATGCCCGCGAAGTGATTGATTCCACCCTCTCTCGCGGCTCTTTCCCGCCGCTGATGCTGCCCCCCATTAACTTTGATGCGGTCTTCGCTCAGGCGGTTCAGCAGGTGAAGAAAAAAGGCGAATCCGCCGAAACCCCCGCCACTGACGCTTAATTGGCGTCAGTTTCCGGGGCCTCGGCGTGCGGCTTCTCGGCCGAAGGCGTGGGCGGTGGCCCCGTGCTGGCGGTCTGCGTGCCCGGTCCGGGTGCTACCGCCAAATGCTCCCCATACAGAGCCCAGTCCCCCTCCAGTTTCACTTCGCTGGAATGGGCGTAGGCGCGCACCACCGTCAGAGTGGCGCCACTGGCCAGCAAATGAGCGGTGTATAGCCGGTACTCTCCCGGAATCTGCCGTAGGCTGACCCGGTGCAGGGGCAGGCGGTCACCGGTTTCCAGGCCCTGAACCCGCCCGGCTTCCAGTAGTGGGGCCGACCCCGGGGCGGCGCGGTTTAGCCTCGCCACCAGTGGCTGGCAACGTATGGCTTCTTCCAGATGGGCGCCCGCCTCCATCAGCAGCTGCTCCACCTTTTCCCCGTAGTCGGTTTCCCAAAAAGCCGGCGTGCCGAACCTGGCCCGTGCCGGGTGCTTCGGGTTCCATACCCCCCGCAGCCGGTACTCGTGTCGGAACACCGCGTTGCCAGTCACGCCGTCCAGCAATTCAAGATGTAGAACAAAGTGCCGCTGGCGGGTGTCCCACTCTTCGTTCAGCCCGAAGGTGCTTACGGTGGCGTTGCGCCCGCGAGTAATCAGGTCGGGGTTGAGTAAGTCTTTGGGGCGGGCCATGCCCAGGTCCAACAGGGCGCCGGTGAGCACCAGCTGTGTCTGCCGCTCCCGCGCCAATTGGCGGGCCTGCTGTGCGGTTTCCGCCGGGCTTCCCATGGGTAAGCTGGCATTCAGCGTTTGATGGTGGAACAGGGCGCCACTGTTGGCCAGCCGGCCGGCGAGCCACTCCGGTAGTGCCTGCTCTGCCCCCTGAAGGCCCCCGCCGTTGGCACTGGCATCCCCCCGGCGGGGAAACGCCGTTACCAGCAGGGACTTGCGATAGACTCGCTCTTGGGCGGGGCAGAGGGTCAGTGCTGATGGCGCCTCTGGCTGTGTGGCTGCCTCTTCCTCCGTGGTGGGCTCGGCAGCGCCGACGCGGCGCGGGTCACCCTGTGGGTAGTCTCCCAGGTGCGGTAGGCTGGGGCCGGCCTGGGTGCCCATGGTTAGCATTGCGGCCAGGAGAACAGCCAGCGCGGAAGAGTATGAGCGCATGCGTCTATCCAC
Organism: Marinimicrobium locisalis; assembly: GCF_039822625.1. Classification (NCBI taxonomy): domain Bacteria; kingdom Pseudomonadati; phylum Pseudomonadota; class Gammaproteobacteria; order Cellvibrionales; family Cellvibrionaceae; genus Marinimicrobium; species Marinimicrobium locisalis. Next base: position 26,372 of record NZ_JBDLLG010000007.1, on the reverse strand, counting down.
GTTCAGAGCTCCTCCAGTGGTCAAGTGAGGGGAAATGTTTTAGGGTTCCGGTAGTTTGCCGGTATCGGGTAAGGCTATCGGCGGCGATCATAAAATCTTGAGAGATAGGAACCACATGGGAACACGCCTCACAATGAACGGGTTTGGCTTCTGCAAAGGGATGCTGGTAGTGCTCCCGCTGCTACTGGTGGTAGGTTGCAGCTCCGGGGGACGTCACTACAGCGCTCTCCAGGAGACGCTCTCCATTGAGATCCTGCCTAACACCAGCAAACAGTTTGTCTATCGGTTGGCCATCCCCGAGGCGATGCGTCGGCCCCTGGTGCAAGTGTATGACTCGCCCAAGGAGGCCTCCCAGCACCGCCAGCGCGAGCCTTTGGGAGAGCCGGCCTACCGGCGGCTTAAGAAAGATACCAAGCGGGCGGTCCAAGTGACTGGTTATTGCCGGGAGGGCTTTCTCGAGCTGGACTATCGCTTGTCCTATGAAGAAATGTGGATGCGCGGCGAATGCCGGGAAGGGGCCACCGAGAAAGACCGTGAGCGCTTTGCCGGGCGTGACACCTTATCCATCCCGGAGGAAGAATAGCGCTCGGCCCAGCCGCGGACTCGGGTACAATGCCCGGCGTCCGGCCCGCCGCGGGTCGGCCCGTTAGAATTGGAGAATGTTTGTGTCTTTGTCCTGCGCTTTGCCCCGTCTCGCCCTTAAAAAGAATGCCGACCGTCGCTTAAAGCGCGGCCACCTGTGGATTTACAGCAACGAAGTGGACGTTGCCCAGACGCCCCTAAAGGGCTTTGAAGCGGGGGCTCAGGCCTTGATTTGCGCCAATAGTGGCAAGGAGCTCGGGGTCGCCCTGATTAACCCCGCCGGCCTGATTTGCGGGCGCCTGATCAGCCGGGACCCGGCCCAGGGGCTGAGCCGCTCGCTGCTGGTGCACCGCATCAACCAAGCGCTCGCGCTGCGTCAACTCTGTTATGAAGAGCCTTACTATCGGTTGGTCTACGGGGACTCCGACCTGCTGCCGGGGCTGGTGGTGGACCGTTTTGGCGACGACTTGGTGGTTCAGATTGCCAGTGCCGGGATGGAGCGCGAGAAGGAGGCGGTCATCGAAGCGCTGGTCCAGTGCCTGAAGCCCACCAGCATCTGGCTGGATAACGACCATGGTGCCCGCGAACTGGAAGGTTTGCCAAGGTATCGCGAAGCGGCCTTTGGCGAGCCGCCGGCGGCCGTGAGCCTGGTGGAGAATGGCGCGCGCTTTGAGGTGCCTTTGGGGGCGGGCCAGAAAACCGGCTGGTTTTACGACCACCGGGAAAACCGCGCGCGCCTTCAAAAGCTCTGCCGTGGCAAGCGGGTATTGGATGTCTTTTCCTATATGGGCGGCTGGGGCGTCGAGGCGGCCTGTGCCGGCGCCGAGGCCGTGGTATGTGTCGATTCCTCCGAATCTGCCCTGGATGGCGTCACCGCCAATGCCGAGCGCAACTGGGTGAGTGAGAAAGTCAGCGCCGTGCAAGGCAAGGCTATTGAGGTATTGAAAGCCTTAATCCTCGACGGCGAGACCTTCGACATCGTGGTGCTGGACCCGCCGGCGTTTATTAAGCGACGCAAGGACCAGAAGGCCGGCGAAGCCGCCTATCGGCACATCAATGAATTGGCCATCCGATTGCTGGGCAAGGATGGCTTGCTGGTCTCCGCCTCCTGCTCCATGCACCTGCCAAAGGAAACGCTAGTGGATATCGTGCGCGGTGCGGGCCGACACCTGGATCGCCACGTGCAAATCATTGCCCAGAGCGGGCAGAGCGCTGACCACCCGGTGCACTCCGCCATCCCGGAAACTGACTATCTAAAGGCGGTATTTGCACGGGTCTATTTGCCCTGATCCCCGCACAGAGTGTCCTCGCGTGGTGAGCCGCAAAGGCTTTGCGGACATTTTTCCTGATTTTCGGAAACGCTCTGTAAGAAAGTCGTCTACGGCACGACTGAGCCAGGACATTCCCGCTGGAAACTCGCTTTGTGACCGGTGTCGCAAATAGTGCGTTCGGTGTATTACCAGTGGGACTGTGGTTGTTTGAGTTTTGCGTTATGATCCAGCACGGGCTGGCAGGGCGTTTTTTTGCAATGGCTTGCTAGCGGCCATGCCCTCAAATAACGCATCTATTTCATAATACTGTGTAAAACATTGGAGATAAGACCATGAAATCCATGAAGAAACCTTTGATTGCCTCCGCCAGTGCCGCTTTCCTGATGGGGCTGGGCAGCCAGGCCGCCGTGGCTGAAAACCCCTTCTCCGCCGAGCCTATGTCTTCCGGTTATACCCAGCTCGCCCATGAAGGCCACGACGGCAAAAAGCGGGACGCCGAAGGCAAATGCGGTGAAGCCAAGTGTGGCGAGGAGATGGAAAAAAACCGCGAAGGAAAGTGTGGCGAAGGCAAATGTGGTGAAGAAGAGAAGGGCGAGGAGAAAGAGCGGCACAAAGACGCTGAAGGCAAGTGTGGCGAAGGTAAGTGCGGCTCCTAAGCTTGTAGGCCACATGAGTTTGTGGAACAGCGGGAACGCCAAGCTCCCGTTGGTTCCACAGATGAGGTAACACACACTGACGTTGAGGCAAGACGCATGAGCGGAAACAGCCGGCCCGTAAAGGGTGTCGGGCTCGGGTTGCGGCGCGATCTGCTCGACCAATTACCCACCTCCCCCGACGGCCGTATCGACTTCTTTGAAGTGGCCCCAGAGAACTGGATGGCCATGGGCGGGCGACTGGGCGAACAGTTTAAAGCGCTGACTGAACGTTACCCGTTCACTACTCACGGTTTATCGTTATCCATCGGCAGCCCCGCGCCGTTGGATGTTGAGTTCGTAAAACAGATAAAACACTTTCTGGATGAGCACGGCATTCGCCTTTATTCAGAGCATCTCAGTGCCTGCAGTGACGACGGCCACCTCTATGACCTGATGCCGGTCCCATTTACCGAAAGCGGGGTGCGCTGGATTGCCGAGCGGGTGCGCCAGGTTCAGGATATTCTTGAGCGACGTATTGCGCTGGAGAATGTTTCTTATTATGCGCCGGTCACCACCGACTCGATGCCGGTACCCGAACTGGACGAGGCGACCTTCATTCGCAGTGTTCTGGAAGAAGCGGACTGCGATTTACTGCTGGATGTGAACAACGCCTACGTTAACGGCATTAACCACCGCTACGATCCCGAAGCCTTTATCCGTTCCATGCCGGCCGAACGCATTCACTACATGCACATTGCCGGGCATTACCGGGAGGCGGAAGACCTGTTGGTGGATACCCACGGCGCGGACGTGATCGACCCGGTGTGGCACCTGCTCGATGTGGCCTACGACCACGCCGGTGTTTGCCCGACGCTGTTGGAGCGCGACTTCAATTTTCCGCCCCTGGAAGACTTGTTAAACGAGGTGGCGCAGGTGCGCTCGCATCAGAGCGAGGTGGCCCATGTCGGCGCCCAGTGACTATCGCGAAGCCCTGAAGCGGTTTTCCAGCGCCATTCGGAACCCGGAAGGTCAGCCCCATTCACGGGTGGAAGCACGCCGGATGAAGATTTATCAGGACTTGTTCTTCAACAACCTGAACAATTTTTTAAGCAATAACTTCCCCGTCTTTAAATCCCTGATGCCCGAGCCCTGGTGGCAGCGTGAAGTTCGCGGTTTTATGCGGCACCATCGGTGTGAAAGCCCCCTGTTCTCCGAAATTGGCCGGGAGTACATTGACTACGTCAACTCCGGTCAGCGCCCCACGACGCCGGAGGATCCGCCCTTTATGGCGGAGCTGCTCCACTACGAGTGGGTGGAGCTTGCCTTGCAAATTGCACCGAGCCCCGAAATACCCACCGGTTTAAGCGAGGAGTTGCTGAACCACCACCCAGTGATGTCGCCCTTGGCCTGGGTATTGGAATACGACTACCCGGTACACCAGATCGCGCCGGATTTTCAGCCCAGCGAACCGCCCGAACAACCCACCTGGGTGCTGGTATACCGAAGCCGGGATCAGCAAGTGGCCTTTATGGCATTGAACGCCTTTAGCGCCCGGTTGCTGACGTTGCTGGAGCAGGCACCGGAGAAAAGTGGTCGCATGTTGCTGGAACAGCTCTTGGAGGAGTCGCCTGGAGTGGACCCGGACGCGCTGATGACCGGCGGAGAAGTGTTGCTCCAACAGCTCCAGGATCTAGGCGTGCTGCTGGGCGCTCGGCCGTTAGAGGCCAACTCGTCGTTTTAGCGAACCGAGCCGTCCTTGGCTCGACTCAATGTTATTGGCTCCAGGCCCAGCTCCGTTTTTCGCGAACGCGTTCCGCCAGCGCCTGCTCCAGCCACAAGTGTTTCCATTGTTTGAGGTCGCGCTTGTCAATCCGTTGGTTATCGTCCAGGTCATAGTGCACATTGCTTTCGGTAACCGGCTGGCGAAACTGGTAAATCAGCGCCAGCATGTCCCACAGTTCAAGCTCATCATCCCCGTTAAAGTCCCCCCTTATCGGCCCGTCCAGTTGCAACTCCACCAATACCGGGTCGTGGTCCGATGAACGCCAAGGGCCATCGTTGTAGTAAGTCACCACTTGAGAGGGTGTTTTATACTCGGTGTTGTAATCAAGGATGCGGGGCTCATCGGCGTTGATGGCCCAGTGGGTCGCGCCAGTCACCTGCTCCACCAATGACTCGCTCGCCAGCGCGTGGTCCAGGTGGCCCGCCTTGCCGTCAAACACATAGCTGTAAGGGGTGCCCTCTGAAAAGGTGGCGGGCAGGTCGGTATAGCCCGCGGCCCTCAGCGCGTCGATCGGGTCCTCTTTGGCGTAGGCGTTCAAATCGCCCAGAATCAGGGAGTCCGGGTCGCCGCTACCGGTGGGGTCACTGGCGAGCCAGTCCGCCAGCGCTTCGGCGGCCAAAGTGCGGGTTTGGTTACAGTTGCCCTGGCCGTCATTCTGGTCCGGGTCGCCCAGCTCATCGCAATCCGAGCCTTTGGATTTTAAGTGCGCCACCGCGAGGGTCAGCACTTCCCCGGAAGTACTGTGTTCGAAACTCTGGGCCAGAACCGGCCGGTTTTTTATATCGACAAAGCGGCTATCGACGCTGCTATCCAAAATGGCGGCATCGCCTTCCAGTACCACCCGGTTCGGGCGATACAGGAAGCCCACCGCAATGGCATCGGTGCCAATGGCGTTCACGCCCGGGTCGACATAGGCGTAATTCACACCGGCCTCGGCCAGGCCTTCAACCAGATCGGCGATGGCGCTGTCGGCGTTGTAGCCGTCATTCTCAATCTCCACCAAGCCCACGATGTCGGCGTTCATGGTGACCAGGGCCTGGATAATTTTGGCCCGCTGACGCTCGAACTCCTCAAGGGTGTCGGCGCCTCGGGGGGTGGGGAAGCCCCCTCCCTGACCATCGCCGTTGAAGTAGTTCAACACATTGAACGCCCCCACGGTAAGGTTGCCTTCCCCAGGTAGGGTGGGGGCGCCTGGGCGCGGGTTGGCGGCTAAAAAGGTGGGTGCCTGAACGGGCTGGACCCGATATTCGCCGAAACTGTAGGCCAGCACGCCGGTCAGCTCCACCACTTGGTCGCCGGCGCGCACAGTGTTGTAGGCGCTCAGTGCGGGCGCCGGGTAGGGCACCACCGGCGGGTTTTGCTCGGTGCTGCCATCGTCCAGAATGACCCGGTCGAGTGCTTGCGAGGCGGCCACGGCATGGGCGGCGCTCCCCGGTTCGGCCACTTGCGTGGGAATAAAGTGACGTTCGGAGCTCAATAGCAGCTCGCCGTAGCGGCCCAGGTCATAGTTCTCATTCACCGTTAGCGGCTGGGCGATGCTCACGCGCATGGATTCCAGTGCCTCCAGTTCACTCAGTTCCGAGACTGGCAGGTTCAGTTCGGTGGCGGTGACGGACAGCCCCTGCTCACAGACCTCCACGGAGGCGATGTTGCCCAACTGAGTCATCTCGTAATACTCACTTACCGACCCCGAGACCCGCACCAGGTCGCCCATTGCCAGGTCACGACTCGCTCTGCCTGTGTAGACGAACACCCCTTCGGAGGTGAGAGGGTTATCGTCGGTTAGGCTGTCGCGCTCCTGCACAAAGAAACCGCCGAGGGCATCGCTGCCCTGGAACAGACCGACCACCACGGCTTCGATCGACACCTCCGTGTTGGCAAGCGGGCTCGCGTCACCGTCGCCTTGAATGGCATGCAAACGCGTGGCCGGGTCGCCACACTGCTCGGCATGGACAGAAGTCGGCAAAAGTACGCTTAGGGGAAGAAGAAGGAATAAGGGCAGTCGCATTGGGGGACTCCTTGTGGGGTGGAAGTCCCTACAGTGTGGCAAACTGAAATGACCAGACCGTGGAATTTTGATGACAATGTTGTGGCCGAGTGAGAACGGCCCTGTTCTTGCTACCTTCAAGGTAAACCGTCTCTTCCATAATGAGTAGGATACGTGTATAATTCGCCGCTTCATTACGCCGGTATGTTAATTATTTTGTCTCCTGTCTACCGAAAGCTTCGGACTAGTCCGCCCTGAGTTAACTCTCCCTCCCCTGCTGTCTGGGTGCTTTTTGGCACCTGATCGGAAGCGCTCGATTCAACAGAACACCTTACAACTGTATCGCTCCGCCTCCTAAATTATGGCGTTTGATCAAGCCAACGCTCTTTGCCGCGAAACGCGTCCGCCCAAAATCGATCGGTTAACCGTATGTGAGGTCGGGTTTCAGCGCCGGGAGTGTCGCAAGCAGCTCAGCGCGAATACGAACGCCTTTCCGGGTGATCGCTCCGGAGGCAACTGAACTTTCTGATAATGAGGTAACCATGGATAAAACATCTATCACGATCCTGCCGGGCGATGGCATCGGTCCGTCGATTATGGCGGCGGCCATTGAAGTCCTTGAGCAGGTGGGCTGCGACTTTAACTATGAGTACGCTGATGCGGGCCTCACTGCCCTTGAGAAGAGCAATGAGCTGCTCCCTGAAGAAACGCTTCGAGCTATTGAACGAAACAAGGTGGTTCTTAAGGGCCCCTTGACGACTCCGATTGGGGAGGGTTTTTCTTCCATTAATGTGGCATTACGTCAGAGGTTCAAGCTCTACGCCAACATTCGTCCCGTGGTTTCTTTTGAAGGCACCCAATCCCGTTACAAGGACATTGATATCGTCACGGTACGGGAGAACACCGAAGGTATGTACTCCGGCCGCGGACAGATCGTTTCCGATGACGACACCGTGGCCGAGGCGCTGAGTGTTATCACTCGTGGTGGAGCAGAGCGTATTTTGAGAGCGGCCTTTGAATTGGCCAGTCGTGAAAAACGTCAAAAAGTGACGGTGGTTCACAAAGCCAATATTCTCAAGTCCACCTCCGGCCTGTTTCTGAGGATTGCTCGCGAAGTGGCAAGAGAGTTTGATGAGATCAAGTTTGAAGAGATGATTGTGGACAACGCCTGTATGCAACTGGTGATGAACCCTCAGCAATTTGATGTCATTGTGACGACCAACCTGTTCGGGGACATCCTCTCCGACCTCTGTGCAGGATTGGTAGGTGGCCTGGGAATGGCGCCGGGTGCCAATATCGGCGATGACATTGCCATTTTTGAGGCCGTGCACGGCAGCGCGCCGGATATTGCCGGTATGGATGTCGCCAACCCAACCTCCGTCATTCTGGCCAGCTGCATGATGCTGGACTATCTGGGTCTGAAGGACAAGGCCGCTCGCATCAGGGCGGCCCTCCGGGAGCAGATCGCCAGCGGTGAAAGTCTGACCCGGGATCTAGGCGGTGAGGCTGGTACCCAGGAGTTTACCCGGGCGTTAATTGCTCGTTTTTGAATACAGAATAACAAGCCGATTAATCGGCGGTAATAAACGCGTTGTCGTTCCGTATTGGAACGGCGTTTGTAGAACAATGCTGAGTTTGATTCTGGCTCCATAAGCTGCTGTGATTGGCTCATTACTTTACTAAAGGAACATACATGTTGCTCCATTCGACCAAAGCCGACTGGTTCGGCAATATTCGAAATGACCTGCTGGCGGGCGTCGTCGTTGCGCTCGCACTGATTCCCGAGGCCATCGCGTTTTCAATTATCGCCGGGGTTGATCCGAAAGTGGGTTTGTATGCCTCGTTCTGTATTGCCGTGGTCATTGCTTTTGTGGGTGGCCGGCCGGGGATGATTTCGGCGGCCACCGGTGCCATGGCACTGCTGATGGTGACTTTGGTCAAGAACCATGGGCTGGAGTATCTGCTGGCCGCGACGTTGTTGACCGGTGTGTTGCAGATTGTGGCGGGCTATTTGAAGCTCGGCAACCTGATGAGCTTTGTCTCGAAGTCCGTAGTTACCGGCTTTGTGAACGCCCTGGCCATTCTGATTTTTATGGCACAGCTTCCGGAGCTGACCAATGTTACCTGGCACGTGTATGCCCTGACTCTGGCCGGGCTTGGAATCATTTACTTGCTGCCGCTGGTCCCGGTGGTCGGTAAGCTCGTGCCTTCGCCTTTGGTCTGTATTGTGGTGCTGACCTTTGTTGCGTTGCTTCTGGGCATTGATGTGCGCACGGTTGGCGACATGGGTCAGTTGCCGGATACCCTTCCGATTTTCCTCTGGCCGGACGTGCCCCTGAACTTTGAAACCTTGATGATTATCTTGCCGTACTCGGTATCGCTAACAGTAGTGGGGTTGTTGGAGTCCATGATGACGGCCACCATCGTGGATGACCTGACAGATACCAACAGTGATAAAAACCGGGAGTGTAAAGGCCAGGGTATTGCCAATATCGGCGCCGGTTTGCTGGGTGGCATGGCCGGTTGTGCCATGATTGGCCAGTCGGTGATCAACGTGAAATCCGGCGGCCGGGGGCGGCTATCCAGCTTGGCGGCGGGTGTATTCCTGATTGTGATGGTGGTTTTCCTGGGGCCCTGGCTGTCCATGATTCCCATGGCCGCTCTGGTGGCGGTGATGATAATGGTGTCAATCGGGACCTTTAGCTGGCGCTCAATCACCAATATGAAGGAACACCCATTGTCCACCAATATCGTGATGGTGGTGACGGTGGTCGTGGTTGTCGCCACCCATAATCTCGCTTATGGTGTGTTGGCGGGGGTACTGCTGGCCTCTTTGTTCTTTGCCAATAAGGTCAGTCACTTTCTGTATGTTGCTTCGGAGCTGGATGATGAAGGCACCACCCGCACCTATAAGGTGGTGGGACAGGTTTTCTTCAACTCGGCCGATCGGTTCGCCAGCCAGTTTGACCTGCGTGAGGCCCTCGATAGGGTTGTGATTGACCTCAGCCGCGCCCACTTCTGGGATATCTCGGCAGTCAGCGCTTTGGATAAGGTGGTGATCAAGTTCCGCCGAGAGGGTACCGACGTCGAATTGATTGGGCTCAACGAAGCCAGCGCCACAATTGTCGACCGCTTTGGCGTCCATGACAAACCGGAAGAAATTGAAAAAGTCCTGGGGGGACACTGATGAACAATAACCGAGTGACCGTACTGGCTTGCATTGACGGATCCGCCTACGCCCAGAGCGTGGTGGACTATGCCTCTTGGGCTTCTCGCACTGTAAGAGCCCCTTTAAAGCTGCTCCATAACATTGAGCATCGCTGCCATGCCCAAGTGTCTGACCTGAGCGGCAACCTCCGGGTGGACGAACGGGATGAGCTCCTCGAGCAGTTGGCCTCCATGGAACAAAAGCGCAGCAAAATCCTGATGGAACAGGGCAAGGAAATGCTGGAAGCGGCCCGTTCCAGAGCCGAAGCCGATGGCGCGGTAGAAGTCACTAAAGTACAGCGCCACGGTACCCTGTTGGAGTCGCTGGTTGAGCTCGAAGACGAGATTCGAGTGCTGGTTCTCGGTGCGCGGGGCGAGGACCACGAGGAAGACAACAAAGGGCTTGGGGCACAGCTAGAGACCGTTATTCGAGCCATGCATCGACCGGTATTGGTGGTGAACCGGGCGTTCACTGATGCGCCGCGCCGCTGTATGTTGGCCTACGACGGTAGCGAAGCCGCGCGCAAGGCCCTTGCCATGGTGGCGGAGAGCCCGCTGTACCGCGATATGGAATGCCATTTGGTGCATGTTTCTCGCGACGAACAATCGCCGCTGCTTGACGAGGCGACCGGGCTGCTTAATGAGGCGGGCATTACAGTGGTGACCGCCAGTCTGCACGGCGATGTGGAAAAGCAGCTGGCGGATTACCAGCGCGAGCATGGCATCGAGCTGATTGTCATGGGCGCTTTCGGTCACAGCCGTTTGCGGGAAGTATTGTTTGGCAGCGTGACGCACCGAATGCTCGAGAATGCGGCGGTGCCGCTGTTGTTATTGCGGTAGGGGATATCGGCTCCGAGAAATCGCTCTCGGAGCCCTCCTTTCCAGCTTGTGTGGCGTCGTCTATTACTTTTTCCACTCGAACGGCTTGAATGGCTCGTCAATCGGTGTTTGAGCCATATGATTGATATAGTTGCTCATCACTTTCTGTGCGACGGCCATAACCACCTCCAGTACCTGCCGATGGCCGTACCCGGCCTCACAAAATGCTTGTATCTCTTTCTCGCTGACCTCGCCGCGGTTGCGTACCACTTGCAGGGTGAACCGTCTCAAGGCTTCGAGTTTCTCAGTGGGGAGCGGTTTTTCATCGCGTAGAGCGTCGTCCAGCTCCTCGGAAACCTGCATGGAACGGGCGATACCACTGTGAGCCGGCACACAGTAATGGCACTTGTGCTCCACGTTAATGCTTTGCCAGAGCACGGTTTTTTCGTCATTGTCGAAGCTGGAGTCAAGCACCAACTCATGCAGTTTTTGGTAGGCCTCCAATGTGCCCGGTGCCTCCGCCATCACCGCGTGCAGGTTGGGAATCATGCCAAAATTTTCCTGGGACTTTTCTAGCAGGGGTTTGCTATCGGACGGCGCGCTCTCGGCATCATGCAGTTTGAAATCTGTCATATAAGAACTCCTAGCTCCTAAATGGGAATCAAGGTAGTACGCTAGCTTTGTTTGAGTGGTTATTCAATAAGGTGGCGCGATCTATATCATTGAACTACTCTCAGTAAAATAATAGGCGCCATAATGACGATTTTGCCGTCGCAATCCCGGCGTCAGTATCTCTCGCCACGGCGTGGCTGCAGGCTATCTCATGGGCACGGTGAAGTTTGCCGTTCAATCCCTGGGACGATCAAGTGTAAGATACCCACTGGCTTTACGACAGAGGGATACATGCCGAAAAACAACACGACGCAAGAAATGGTTTTGGATGATGCCTACTTGAGCGAACTGCGAGGCAAGCTAATGCGATTTGCGCGGCTTCAGCTCAGCGACGCCGCCGCCGCGGAAGACGCCGTTCAGGAGGCGCTTGCGGGTGCCTTGAAAAACCTGGACTCCTTTTCCGGCACAGCCGCCTTCCGGACCTGGGTATTTGCCATCCTAAAACACAAAATTACGGATCATTTCCGTAGGAGCAAGCGCCTGTTGAATGAAAGCAGCCTCCCGCCAGGTGATGAGGAGCAGGATCGCTCTGATGGCTTGTTTGATCAAAAGGGCCATTGGTACCGGGACGAGCGGCCCCAACCCTGGGCGGATCCGGAAGGCGCGTTGGAGAGCCGTCATTTTTGGCGAGTTTTCGAGGCCTGCCTCGAGCATTTGCCAAGCAAGCAGGCAAGGGTCTTCATGATGCGCGAATTTGTGGGGCTTACTTCCGATGAAATTTGTGCGGAGGTGAGCTTGTCGGTCAGCAACCTCCATGTCTTGCTACACCGGGCGCGCTTGCGCCTGCGAAACTGCCTGGAAAACAATTGGTTTAAAGGGGGTGCGTCATGATGAGCTGCCACCAGGCGACCCGGTTGATCTCTGAGTCCAGGGAACGTGCCCTGACGTTGCGGGAAAAATTGGCGCTGCGCTTTCATCAGTCCATCTGTGCAGGCTGCCGGCGCTTTGATGGGCAGGTTGAGTTTTTGCGGCGGGCCTCCCGGCATTTTTCCGGTTCGCCAAATTCACGCTCGGATCAGAACCAAAAACACCGTCACCCCCGAAAATGATGATGGCAAGCATGCTCTCTTGAACTGTAAGAAGTTGCCGCTCTTCTCGACAACATAGCCGGAGTTGATGTAGTTGGCTAAACGCTTTCGTTAAAAACGATGGAGAGGAGAACAAAGTGGCCTATATCTGTGAGTTGTATCGTCGTTTGGAGCAAGCCTTATCAGGCTTTCGTCATTTGGATGGCGTTCCGCCACTGCTGCTGCGACTGTATCTTGCCCCTGTCTTGCTGCAAGCAGGCTGGAAAAAGTTAAGCAATTTCGAAAACACGGCTGCCTGGTTTGGCAATTCCGACTGGGGGCTAGGTCTGCCTTTACCGGAAGTGCTGGCGGCGTTGGCGACGAGCACGGAGCTTCTCGGCGGCCTATTGTTGGTGGTGGGCTTTGCGGTTCGTTGGATCAGTATCCCCCTGATGTTCACCATGGTGATCGCCGCCGTCACGGTGCATTGGCAGAACGGCTGGCTTGCCATTGCCGATGCCGGTAGCTGGCTGGCCAATGAGCGGGTCATGGAAGCCGCCGAGCGTCTGGAGATGGGCCGCTTTATTTTGAAAGAGCACGGCAACTACGACTGGCTGACCGGGCGTGGCTCATTTGTCATCTTGAACAACGGCATCGAATTCGCCGCGACCTATTTCATTATGCTTTTGAGTTTGCTGTTCACCGGTGCCGGTCGATATGTCAGTGTTGACTACTGGCTGCGGCGCTGGTTGCTGAAAACGTGAATATTGCTAGCCTGCTGCGGTTACCCCCTGAGGTTGACTTCTCTTGTGATCCACACGAAGGTTTCAAGGTGTACTGTTAAGGGGTGTCACCTAATTTGAGTCCCGTTACCGGTTGACGGAAATCATGAGTGGTGGCCTCCGTCAACATCGCCCAATCGAGAGGAGAGACGTCTCAGTGAAAGCATCGGATTTATTCGTCAAAGCGCTAGAGTCTGAAGGGGTTGAACGCGTTTTTGGCGTACCCGGCGAAGAGAACCTGGATTTGTTGGACTCTCTGTCCCGCTCCTCCATTGAGCTGGTGCTGACCCGCCACGAGCAGGCGGCAGGCTTTATGGCGGCCACCCAAGGGCGGCTCACCGGCCGTACGGGCGTGTGCCTCGCAACGCTGGGGCCGGGAGCCACCAACCTGGTGACGGCGGCGGCCTACGCACAGCTCGGAGCCATGCCGATGTTGATGATCACCGGGCAGAAACCGATCAGAACCAGTAAACAGGGCGAATTTCAGATCATCGACGTCGTCGACATGATGACGCCTCTGACCAAGTACACCCGCCAGGTCGTGAGCGGCCAGGCGATACCGGCCCGGGTTCGCGAAGCTTTTCGCCGTGCCGAGCTGGAACGGCCCGGCGCCGTGCATCTGGAACTGCCCGAAGATGTGGCCCAGGAGACGACGGACGCGGCAGTGATTGGCCCCAGCCGTGCTGACTGCCCTCTCGCCTCTCAAGGTTCACTGGACATGGCGACCGACATGATTCGCAGAGCGAAGCGTCCTTTGCTGCTGATTGGTGCCAGTGCCAGTCGATACGATATCCGCCAGTCCCTCAAACAATTGGTTGATAAAACCGGCATCCCCTGGGTGGCGACCCAGATGGGTAAAGGTGTTCTCGATGAGCGCCACCCCGGTTACCTGGGTACGGCCGCGCTCTCCAGCGACGACTTCGTGCACCGGGCGTTTGAAGTGGCGAATCTGATTGTGAACATCGGTCACGATGTGATCGAAAAGCCGCCGTTCGTGATGGGGGCCGACGTGAGGGAAGGGGCCTGCACGCTGGGAAGTGGCGAGCGTCTGGCCCCTTGTGGCGATGCCCAGGTCATTCACCTGAACTACGTGCCGGCCTCGGTCGACAGCGTCTACTACCCGCAACAGGGCGTGATTGGCGATATGGCCGACAGCGTCCAGCGTCTGGCAGAGCGCTTGAGCGCTGAGCACCACTGGGACTTCACCCCCTTCGAGCGAGTGCGTCAGGGTTTTCTCGAACAGCTCGAAGCCCACTCTAAGGACGAACGGATGCCCATGGACCCCCAGCGGCTGGTGGCCGAAATGCGGGCTCTGATGCCGGATGATGGCATTCTGGCGCTGGACAATGGCATCTATAAACTCTGGTTTGCCCGCAACTATTCCGCCCACCGCCCCAACACGCTACTGCTGGATAATGCCCTGGCCAGCATGGGCGCCGGGCTACCCTCCGCGATGGCCGCCAAACTGGTACACCCCGAGCGCCAGGTGGTGGCCGTGTGCGGCGACGGCGGCTTTATGATGAACTCCCAGGAAATGGAAACGGCCGTGCGCCTGCAACTGGACCTGGTGGTGCTGGTCCTGCGTGACGATGCTTACGGAATGATTCGCTGGAAGCAGCGGCAACTGGGCTTTTCGGACTACGGCTTAAGCTATGGGAACCCAGACTTTGTCCGCTACGCGGAAAGTTACGGCGCGAAAGGCGTGGAAATTTCATCGATCCCCCAGTTGGCCGAGACCATCAACAGTGCTTGGCACGAAGGCGGCGTCCACCTGATCGTCGTGCCGGTGAATTACGAGGAAAATGAACCGCTCTTGAATCATCGTATTCCGGACATGGGCCGGGCACTCAAGCTGTAGGGGCTGGGCCAAGCATTAACTACCCGGCCCGCACTCAAGGCAGGGGTCGACTGGAGTGGCGTTTTTCTCCAAGTTATCGCGCAAGTCCCGAAGTGCGGTACGCACGCCCTCCTCAATAACCGGATGATAAAACGGCATCGCCAACATCGCGGAGACCGTCATGCGCTGCTGCGTGGCCCACGCCAGTAGGTGGCCGATATGCTCGGCGGCGGGGCCAAACATCTCGGCGCCCACAAACACGCCGCTGGTGCGCTCGGCATAGACCTTCAAGAGGCCCCGGTTTTTCCCGATCACTTTGCTGCGGCCCTGATCCTCGAACGAACTTTCGCCCACTACATAGTCTTTGCGTTTCTCGCTTGAGATACCGCCAACGGAAACGCCGACGCTGGTAATCTGCGGATTGCAGAATACCACGGAAAAAGGCGTCTGCCTGTCGGCGGAAATCACGTTTGGGTAACGGCCCGCATTGTCCCCGGCGATGCGGCCTTCGTGAGCCGCTTCGTGAAGGACGGGCGCCTGTTGATTGGCGTCACCCGCCAGGAAGACCGGGTGATCGCCGCATTGAAGCGTCGACGGATCCGTCAGCGGAACGTTTTTCTCATCCAGACTCAGGCCACTGTTGTGAAGGTCTAAACCCTTCAGATTGGGCGAGCGGCCGGTCGCCGCCAGAATATAGTCGAACTGCTCCGTCACTTCGCCTTTGTCACGATGGACATAGCGAATGGAAATACCACTCTCGGCCCGGGTAATATCCTTCACCTCGGAGCGGGTATCCAGGTAAAACTCCTCGTTGAAGTACTGTTCGGCATAGGCACGAATTTCTTCGTCGGCGATGCCGCCGAGGGAGCCGCTTCGGCCGAACATACGCACGCGAACCCCCAGGCGGCTTAACGCCTGCCCCAGCTCCAGCCCGACCACGCCGCAGCCGAATACCGCAATGGAGTCGGGCAGGGTGGAGAGCTCGAACAGGCTCTCACTCACAAGCAGCCGCTCCCCCAGGCCTTGAAACATGTCTGGGACAGTGGGGCTCGACCCGGTGGCGATAACGATGCGATCGGCTTCGACTTCCAGTTCGTCACCAACCGCCAGCCTGCCTGGCGCGATAAAACGGGCGCAACCGGTCAACTTATGTGCGGCGGGAATCGCCTCCACAGAATCCACCACCGACTCGACGAACTGGTCCCTTTCCCGGCGCACACGCTCCAGCACCTGCTTGCCATTGATCACGATATCGCCCACCTGAATGCCGAACAGGCCGGTTTGTGCCGCATCGTGGGTACTGTCCGCCGCGGCAATTAGCAGCTTGCTGGGCATACAGCCCACCCGGGCGCAGGTGGTTCCATAGGGGCCGCCTTCGATCAGTACCAGCTCGTCAGTGTGCTTGCGCGCGGCTTTATAGGCGGTAAGCCCCGAGGTGCCGGCGCCGATAATGGCAATCTCCACCTTTCTCTTATGCATCTTTTCGGCTCCTGATGAAACGGTTCAATGGGTGCTGTCTTCACCTTAGTAGACAACTGGGTTAGCGGATGTTCCTCTCAAAAGGTTTCAACGACCTCATAGATAAAGGCGGGCTGGGGCTTGGCCCCAGCCGGGGACGGGGAACGCAATGGTTATAGCTTAGCTGCTATCATGACCGCTCCTCCAGCCGCCCCGGTTATCCTCCAGCGGCTTGGCGGCGTACAAAAGAGGCGCATATTTGTAAGAAGTGGGCGATGCCGCCGACAGACGGACACTTAATGTTTTACCGCCCCCAGGCCAAAGGTTTATCGCAGACCAGAAGGACTCAGAATGAAACGCTTGCTCATCATCGCCGTTATCGCCGCCCTGGTGGCCGCCTTCTTCGGGTTTGGGTGGAACGAATATCTGACGTTGGAGCAGCTCAAGAGCAGCCAGTCATGGTTTGAACAGCGCCTGAGCGACTATCCGGTGCTGATTCCCGCCCTCTACTTTGCTATCTACGTGGCAGTGACCGCGTTGTCACTGCCCGGCGCCGCCGTGATGACCATTGCCGGCGGCGCGCTATTCGGGCTTTGGCAGGGGCTGTTGCTGGTCTCATTTGCCTCCAGCATCGGCGCGACGCTCGCGTTTCTGGTGGCGCGCTTTCTGTTACGCGCCTCCGTGCAAGAGCGCTTTGGTGACCGGCTGAAAGCCATTAACCGCGGCATCGAACGCGACGGCGCCTTCTATCTGTTCACGCTGCGCCTGGTACCGATCTTTCCCTTTTTTGTAATCAACCTGGTGATGGGGCTGACGGGCCTTAAAACCTGGACCTTCTACTGGGTCAGCCAAGTCGGCATGCTCGCGGGTACCGCCGTCTACGTGAATGCCGGCACCCAACTGGCGGAGGTGGAGAAGGTGGGCGGCATTTTCTCCGCCGAACTGCTGTTGTCGTTCGCGTTGCTCGGCATCTTCCCCTGGATCGCCAAAGGCATCGTCCGTGTGGTTCAGCGCGGGCGCGTCTACAAGAAATGGCAAAAGCCCAAACACTTTGATCGCAACCTCATTGTCATCGGCGCTGGTGCCGGCGGGCTCGTGTCCGCTTACATCGGCGCGACCGTCAAGGCCAAAGTCACCTTGGTGGAGTCGCACAAAATGGGCGGCGACTGTCTCAACTACGGCTGCGTGCCCAGCAAGGCCTTGATCAAAAGCGCCAAAGTGGCGCATCAAATACGCCACGCCGACCAATACGGCCTCACCGCCACCCAACCCGAGTTTAGTTTCCGCTCGGTCATGGAACGCATCCACCGGGTGATCAAAGACGTCGAACCCCACGATAGCGTCGAGCGCTACACCGGCCTGGGGGTGGACGTGGTGCAAGGTTACGCCACCCTGGTTGATCCCTGGACTGTGGACATCGCCCTGAATGACGGCGGCACCCAGCGGCTCACCACCCGCAGCATCGTCATCGCCGCCGGCGCCGAGCCCCTGGTCCCCGACCTGCCGGGCCTGGAAGAGACCGGCTACGTCACCAGCGACACCCTGTGGGATCGCTTCTCCGAACTGGACACCCCCCCGAAACGCCTCATCGTCCTCGGAGGCGGCCCCATCGGCTCGGAACTCTCCCACGCCTTCGCCCGGTTGGGCTCGCACGTGAGTCAGGTCGAGCGGGGCCCGCGCATTCTCTTCAAAGAAGATGAAGAAGTCTCGGAACTCGCCCGCCAGGCCATGACCGCCGACGGCGTCGACGTCCTGACCGAACACGAAGCCCTACGCTGCGAACGCGAAGGCGACCAAAAAATCCTGGTCGTTAAACATCAGGGCGAAGAAAAGCGCATCCCCTTCGACGAGTTGCTGGTCGCCGTGGGCCGCAAAGCCCGCCTGAAAGGCTACGGCCTTGAAACCCTCGGCATCCGCACCGAACGCACCGAACGCACCGTCGTCACCAACGAATACCTCGAAACCCTCTACCCCAACATCTACGCCGCCGGCGACGTCGCGGGCCCGTATCAATTCACCCACACCGCCGCCCACATGGCCTGGTACGCCGCCGTCAACGCCCTGTTCGGCCAATTCAAACGCTTCAAAGTCGACTACTCGGTGATTCCCTGGACCACCTTCATCGACCCCGAAATCGCCCGCGTCGGCATCAGCGAAGCCGACGCCATCGAACAAGGCATCGACTACGAAGTCGCCCGCTTCGAACTCGAAGAACTCGACCGCGCCATCGCCGACAGCAACATCACCGGCTTCATCAAAGTCATAACCCCCAAAGGCAAAGACAAAATACTCGGCGCCGTCATCGTCGGTGCCGAAGCCAGCAACCTCATGGCCGAATTCATCCTCGCCATGCGCCACGGCCTCGGCCTCAACAAAATCCTGGGCACCATCCACACCTACCCAACCTTGTCCGAAGCCAACAAATACACCGCCGGCGAATGGAAAAAAGCCCACAAACCCGAAACGGTTTTGAAGTGGCTGGAGAAATACCACACATGGAGAAGAGGAGGGAGTCAATAATGCGATTGACGTCTTACAGAGCTTTCTTACATCGCACGGAGGTGCAGAGTCCGGTGAATGGTTGCAAGACCGTAGAGCGCGGGATTCGCGGTTGCGAGCCTACAGGGATGTATTTATGGCGTGTCTTGCAACCATTCACCGGACTCTGTGCCGGGCGTGATGCTACCTTTCAGACTGTTAAGAGAGTTTTGCTTTTTGGAGTGCTCTTCTTTGCTGGGAATCTGTCTTGGGCAAATGATTTCGACCATCAGAGCAAAGTCTATGCTCAGGTTCTGCAAAACTACGTTACCTGGAACGACGCCGGTACCGCCACCACCGTCGACTACAAAACCCTAAACGCCAACCCAGAAAACCTCAACCAATACCTAAAACAACTCGCCAACGTCCAAAAAACCACCTTCGAAGACTGGACCAAAAACCAACAACTCGCCTACCTCATCAACACCTACAACGCCTACACCCTGAAACTCATCATCGACCACTACCCGGTCGACAACATCCGAGACATCGGCCCCTTCTGGAAAACCCCCTGGGAAATCAAATTCATCCCCCTGTTCGGTGAAAAACGCAGCCTCGACCACGTCGAACACCAATTGATTCGCGAGCCCGGCGTCTACAACGAACCGCGCATCCACTTCGCCGTCAACTGCGCCTCCATCGGCTGCCCGGCCCTGCGCACCGAACCCTTCACCGCAGAGCAGCTCGAACAACAACTCGAAGACAGCACCCAACGCTTCCTGCGGGATGAAACCCGAAACCGCTACCGCGATGGAGAACTGCATGTCTCCCCCATCTTCAAATGGTACCGCGAAGACTTTCAGCGGGGCTGGAACGGTGTGGACAGCCTGAACGAGTTTTTCCTACGCTACGCCGAGGCGCTTGATTTAAATGATGCACAGCGCCAGGCATTGAAGAACGACAATGTAACCTACAAATTTCTCGATTATGACTGGTCACTAAACGAGAGCGAGTAGAACGAATTTACGGCGGATGCGCTTCGCTTATCCGCCCTACGTAGGCCAATGTAGGGCGGATAAGCTGAAAGCGCATCCGCCAAAACCAAACAACCCGACCCTCAAAAGGAGCACTGAATTAATGAACCACCGCTTCCCCAGCCAACTTATGCATTCCACAGGCATTCGAACTTTGTGCGCCAGCGCGGCTTTGATGGCCAGCGTATCTTCCCAAGCCCAAACCGGCGACATCCAGGACGTCCTCGTCGTCGGCGAAGCCCTGAGCGGCATGGGCAACATCCGCAGTGAAGACGTCGAAGGTCCCTTCGGCCTCAACCAGAGCATCGCCGACATCGGCCGCTCCATCACCCCCGTGACCGAAGCCATGCTCAACGAAGTGGCCATCGACAACCTGCAGGAACTGCAACGGGTCGCCCCCAACACCTTCCAGGCCAAAGGCTTTGGCGCGCCCAGTCTACCCACGCTGCGAGGCCAATTGGGCGAAGTGTTTTCCGCCGGCATGCGTCGGCAGGTGGGCAACAACGGCCTGGGTATTCCGCTGTCGTTCAACTCCGTGGGGCAGATCGATATCGTGCGCGGCACGCCCTCGGTCATTCTCGGGACCACGCAGCGCACCGGCGGCTTTGTGAACATCACACCCAAGCGGCCCGACCTCACCGAAAACAATGGCCGCCTCAGCCTGACCGGCGGCGAGTGGGACCAGTACGGTGCTCAGCTCGACTATTCCTGGGTCATCGAACCCGAACGCCAGGGGGCGCGCCTCAGTCTGGAACACAAAGACGAAGGTAGCTTTTACGACTACAGCGGCCTGGACAGCACCAACCTGTTCGCCGCCTACCGCTTGCTACCCAACGACAAGACCGAGTGGAACCTCTCCCTCGAGTACTACGACGTCGAGTGGACCGATAACGCCGGCCTCAACCGCCCCACACAAAAGCTGATCGACCACGGCCTCTACGTGCAGGGGCAGGGCGTGCAACCCAACGGCTCCACCGTGCCCGGTGCCTTCGCCGTGGTCAGCCCCACGGGCGAAGTGGAAATCCCGCGCAGCCGTGTCCACACTCACCCGGACGATATCAACGGCGCGGAAACCCTGCTGTTGCACTCGGTGTTCAACACCGAGCTGAGCGATTCGGTTCGGTTGGTCAACCGCAGCTACTACGAACACCTGGAGCGCGAGGAAATCGCCCAGAACAGCTTTGTGGAAATCGTCGACGGTGCCGACACTTTTGAAAACCGCCTGGAGCTGCATATCGACAACACCATCGTCGGGGCCAACGTTCGTTACAACGACGTACTCGGCTATAGCCAGTTCACCACTGAAGCGGACTTGCCCACCGACCTGACCGGCCCGGTCAGCAACCGGGAAATTCCGCTCACCGACGCCCAAAAATCGCGCTTGGTGGAATTGCGTCCCGGCGTGTTTGTCTCCCCAGGGGCGCAGTACGATATCGACGGGGACGGCAGTGGCGACTTCAACCTATCCGACACCACCGACTCCACCAGTTGGCAAACCGGCTTGTTCGCCCAGCACCGCCAGCCCCTCACCGAACAGCTGCAACTGACATTGGGTGTTCGCGGTGACTGGTACGACGTCACCGCCCGTGACGCTTTGCCGCCGGAAGGGGTTGAGGCCGCAAGCGACAGCCACAATGACTTTCTCAAAGCCGGCGAGGCAAGCCTGCACTATGAAGCCACCGACGCGGTGACCTTGTACGCCACCAGCAGTTACAGCGAGTCCACCTCCAACAGCATGGCCGGTGGCAATGTATTGGGAGCGAACAACGAGATCGACCCGCTCAACTTCGCTACCGAAAACACCCTGTACGAGTTGGGCGCAAAATACGCCCCCGCCGGCTCGCCCTGGTACGCGGACATGGCCGTGTTTGACCAGACCCGTAGCCTGCGCAACCGCGACGGCAGCAACAGCGGCGTGGCGACCCGGGGCCTGGAAGCGCAACTGTTCTACCGGGGCGAGCAAGCCTGGACCAGCGTCGGTTTCAACCTGCTCGATGCCGAGTTCGACAACTCCGCCGCCTTCCAGGCCGCCGAGCGGGTGACCGATGCATTCGATAACTCCCGCCCGGACATTGTCGAAGGCACCGGCGTGGGCGCGCCCAACTTTGCCGCTTTCCCCGCCTCCAACCAGCGGCTCCATGGCCTGCCGGATTGGAGTATTTCGGCGGCGGGCGGCTACGAGCTGAACGATCACTGGTCCTTTGGCGGCTCGGCGGTGGTCGCCAGTGACTATCCGCTGGACTACCTACAGACGGTCATTATCCCCGAGCAGTTCACCTTGAACGCCAACGTCAGCTACGAGTTCAACCAAGGCACCAGCCGCATCCGGCTGGATGTGTTCAACCTCACTGACGAAGAGAACTGGACACCGGTCTTTGAAGGCGGTTACTTTGGGGCCTCTCTTGTTTTCCCGGAATTGCCTCGGCATGTTCAGATTCAATTTACGCAAACGTTTTAACGCCGCCGCGATAGCACTGCTCGCTTTGACGGCGGGCAGTGCTCAGGCTGAGGACGACTGGTCCCATGTGCTCGACGAAGCGCGGGGCCAGACCGTCTACTTTTACGCCTGGGGCGGCTCGGATGCGGTGAACCGCTATCTGCGTTGGGCGGATGGCGAGCTGCGCTCGCGTCACGGAGTCAAACTCCAGCACGTGAAAGTCAGTGATATCGCCGAAGCGGTACACCGCCTGCGCACCGACAAGGATGCCGGCCGAGAGCAAGGCGGCGCGATGGACCTGCTGTGGATCAACGGGGAAAACTTTCACGCCCTAAAACGCCATCAGCTGCTGGAGCCGGAGCTGTTATCCGCCGTGCCCAACCACACCCACTTGTTGACGGACAAACTCCCACTGCTGAGCGACTTCGGCGTACCAGTGGACGGCCTGGAAGTGCCCTGGGGCATGGGCCAGTTCAACCTGATTGCGCGGGAAAAGACCTTCCCGCAAAAAGAAATCACACCGCAGCAACTGTTGCAGTATGCCCAAGACCACCCCGGCCGACTGAGCTACCCCAAGCCGCCGGATTTTATCGGCACCACCTTTTTAAAATCCCTGCTGCAAGCGCTCACCGACAATGACGAACGCCTGTACCAGCCCGCTACCGACAAAGCGGCCGCTGATCTGTTGCCGGAATTGTGGGGCTATCTGGACCAACTTCATCCCCTGTTGTGGGAAAAGGGCAAAACCTTTCCCCAGTCCTCCGCGCAACAGTTGCAATGGCTCGCGGACGGGCAACTGCATGTGGCGTTCAGTTTCAACCCTCAGGAAATGGCGGCCAAGGTCAAAGCCGGGCGCTTGCCCGCATCGGTGACCCAGCATTACTTTTCCCAGGGCGCCATCACCAACAGCCACTATCTAGCCGTGCCCCGCAATGCCTCACACAAAGCCGCCGCCAAAGTCGCGATCAACTTTCTGATTTCCGAACCGGCGCAACAACGCAAGGCGGACACCGACCATTGGGGCGACCCGGCGGTGGTCGAGCTGCCCGGTGAACCGGCGCTGCTACCCACCGCGCCGGAACTGCACGCCAGTTGGCAAGGCCTGCTGGAGGACCAGTGGCTCGCCCGTTACCAGTAAACCGCTGGCTGACGACCGGCGCCGGCCTGAGCATCGGTCTGCTGGTGGCCGTGCCCGTATTGATATCGGCCGGGCTCTATGGAGCCGACCTCTCCGCCTTCAGCGCCTCGGCCCTGCAACGGTTTGTCGCGGCGCCCGGCTTATTGCAGTCTCTGATCTACTCACTGGTGCTGGCCCTCATCGCTCCCTTGCTGGCCTGCTATGTGGCCCTGGCATTCAGCCTGTATCGCCCGAACCGATTGTTGGGCTGGCTCTCTCCCTTTCTCTCCATTCCCCACCTGGCCTTCGCCGTGGGCGTGGTCTTCCTGTTCAGCCCCACCGGCTGGTGGGTGCGTGCTCTGCACAGCCTGTTCGGCGTGTTCGATGCTCCGCCCAACGCCGCGCTCCTGGCCGACCGCTCGCTGTGGACCTTGTTGTGGGTATTGGTTTTGAAAGAAATTCCGTTTCTGCTGCTGATGACCCAGAGCGCGCTCACCCAGATTCCCGCCCAGCGCTACCTGCAGGTGGGGCAGACCCTCGGGCACTCCCGCGTCGCCAGTTGGTGGCAACTGGTGGTGCCGGAACTGCTCACCCGCCTGCGCCTTCCCATGGCGGCGGTCATCGTTTATACCCTCTCGGTGGTGGACGTTCCCCTGTTGGTCGGGCCCAACCTGCCGGGGATATGGGCGCAGCAGGTGTTTCAATGGCAGCAGGACTTCCAGCCCGGCGCACAGCAGTCCGCCGTACTGGGAGGGCTCGCCTTATTCCTGTTGGCCGCGATTCTTCTGTGGCTCAACCGTCAGCACGAACGGGCCTACAACACCCTGCTTCGCTGGCAGCGTCAGAGCGATAAAACCCTTCCCCGGTGGCTCGGCCGCGTCGGTGCCGCCTTGCAAACCGCCGCCCGACTCTGGTTGCCCTTGATGGTGCTGATCTCCGCTGGCGTGATAGCGGCACTGCTGGTCTGGTCCTTCGCCTCGGGCTGGTTCTACCCGGCGCTGCTGCCCGACGCCTTCAGCCTATCCACCTGGCGCGGTGAATGGCCCTTCCTGGCGCCGCTGCTCTGGCAGACCCTGTCACTGGCGCTGGTCAGCGCCACCCTCGGCCTGGCCGCCGCGCTGCTCTGCCTGGAGTGGCAGGCCCGCCGGGAGCGCTATTGGCCCCAGTGGTGGCTGCTGCTCGGCCTGTTGCTGCCGCAACTGCCGCTGGTCATGGGCTGGCAGTTCGGTCTCAGTCTGTTTCACCGCGACCCGCACTGGGGCTGGGTACTCTGGTCCCACAGCGTGTTCACCTTTCCCTATGCCTACCTGGTGCTGAATGGTGACTACCGGCGCTTCAACCGCCGCTGGCTGCTGGTCAGCCAGAGCCTGGGCCACTCCGCCCTCAACAGCTGGTGCCGGGTCCTGGTGCCGATACTCCGGCAACCCATGCTCTACGCCTGGGTCATCGCCTTTTCCGTCAGCGTCGCCCTCTACCTGCCCACCCAACTGCTGGGGGCAGGGCGCGTCGTTACCGTTACTACCGAAGCGGTGAACATCGGCAGCGGCGGCGACCGCCGCCTGCTCGGCCTCTACGCCCTCTGGCAAATGCTGCTGCCGCTTACCGCCCTGATCATCGCCGCCCTCGCGTCCGGCCGACGTCGCCGCGCGAGCGCTTAAACACGGAGCCCGTTATGCTCGATACCCGACTTGTCCCACTCATTCGCCCACCGTTACACCGGCTGGCCCAAACCCTGAACCGCCGGGGCATTCGCGCGGACCAAGTGACCGTCGTGGGCTTTATCGTCGGCATGCTCGCCGTGCCGTTTTTGTGGATGGAGTGGTACACCGCCGCCCTGCTCGCCATCGGCCTCAACCGCCTGGGCGACGGCCTGGATGGCGCCGTGGCCAGAATCCAGGGCCTCAGCGACGCCGGCGGGTTTCTGGACATCGTGCTGGACTTCATTTTCTACAACGCCATCGCCTTCGGCTTCCTGCTCGCCAACCCCGAGCAAAACGCCCTCTGGGCCGGCCTGCTCATGTTCTCCTTCGCCGGCACCGGCACCACCTTCCTGGCCTTCGCCATCATGGCCAACAAACACCAACTGGACAGCCCCGACTACCCCCAGAAATCCCTCTACTACATGGGCGGCCTGACCGAAGGCACCGAGACCATTATCGCGTTCATTCTGTTCTGCCTCTTCCCGCAGCACTTCCCCTGGCTCGCCGGCATATTCGCTCTGATGTGCTGGGTTACCACCTTGGCACGGATTCGGGCGGGATACGCAACGCTGAAAGCGGTATCGCCGCGAGAGGAGCTAGCTGCCACCTAGAAGTAACAGCGCTCAGAAAATGACAGGGAAGGCATTCTGGTATAAAGTCAAAACAATGGCATTCCAGGTAACACGCGAACGCAAACGTCGCTATAGCCTGGAACAATAAATAGCTCGGCGCTGGCACAAGAAAAGTAATGGACTAGGCAATCATGGCTCGTTTTCTCTCACCCACATGCGCGTTTTTATCCCTTCCTATTAAAAAATACAGGAAAATCAGTGGCTTAGCGTATTGGCTGGATGGATGTCACGCATCGGCAGGAATGATATCGCGCATGCGCGTTTGTATCCGGCTTTGTAGGGGCGAAAAACTGACGAAAACCCAACGAAATCAATGGGATAACGAGGTAGTGACTGGGGCAATCTTGTCTTGTAAACGCGCATGCGCGATATACAAATGTTAGTGTGATTTGAGCTATGAAGAAAACGGGATGGACCAACTTTCTGGCATATTGCTTGGCGTTCTCCACCTTGAGCGGCATTGGAAATGCAGTGATTATGCTGAAAGACGAACAGTGGCAGGCGAAGGTACTCGCTGCTTGCGTGCTAGCATATGTCGCCTGCTCAGCTACGGCGGCATTTTCGCTGTTTGCGGGAAAGAATTGGGCCCAAAAGGCTGTCGGTGCTTGGGCAGTGGCTCTGGTTCTTCTGATCGTGCCTATGCAGTTCTGGGTAACTGGTGCTCCGGTACTGTATGTTTCAATTACAGCTTTGATCGTAGCTTTTTTACTATTCAAGATTTATAAGTATGTCGGAAGTTGCGCCAATAAACACTAACCATACGCAGCACTACACCGCCTTCGGCGGTGGGACGCTCGTAAACTCGCGCCCGTGTGCTTAGGCGTTATGAAGATCATGAGTAAAAGTGACTTATCAATGAAAACGTTTATTCGTAACTATTCAGCACCATCTTCAAGATGCGAGCGCTTTTCAATCAAAAAGTCCGGCCAGTTAT
>NZ_JBDLLG010000006.1:0-184852 GCF_039822625.1 Marinimicrobium locisalis | reverse complement strand
ATTTCAGAATTTCTCGGAAAAACCCTGTCAAGTGTTTTTTCAAAAATTGAGCTGAATAGTTACGATTATAGAGGTTTTCAACTACCTCAAAATCTGATTCCTTATATGGTCTAATCATGTCGTATGGCTAACGCACGTATATGGGGCGGCTGGAGCGTAGCGAGGAACGAGCGAAGTGAAAGCCGTCCCAGCCACGAAGTGGCGACATAATACGCTTGTTAAGCATGCAGCATACCGATGCTTACCACGGCCCAACCAAAATACAATATTGTAAGATATAATCCAAGAAACAACAGAAACGCTGGGTTAGAAAACGGTTCGTACCAATGCTTGGGCAGCTTATGATTGGCATCAATTCCTGGAAGAGTAAAACTAGGGTAGTAAAGCTGTACAATTGGGCGCGCTACATGTAGTAAGGCATAAATGCTTACATATGTGATAAGGAAAAGTATTACGCAGATAGCGACCAATTTGGTTCCGAACATCGAATCTCTAACTGTCGGAATACATAGCCTAAATAGGCCCGATAAAAACGTAAATGAACCTAGCACGTAAAGTAGATCCTTTGACTTATCGGGGTCCATCAAAAGCTTTTTTATCATCTCTCCATAATTGCTTAACGGCTTATTCAACGTCAAAGTGACGTGTTTAAACACGTCAGCTGGGGTGCTCATTGTTGACTTTTGCAGTCGCCACGGCAATACTGTCTATATGACCAGGTAAAAGGAGTGCGAGAAATGGCGTCACCGTTTTTGGATAGTGTCAGAAGGGTCATCCGGAGCAAGTACTACAGCATCAAGACCGAAAGAACGTATCTTTATTGGATTGTGGCCTATATTCGGTTTCACGGTAATAAGCATCCCGAGCAGCTGGGCGAGGCCGACATCCGGCATTACCTGACGCACCTTGCGATCGAGGGTAATGTGTCGCCCAGCACGCAGAAAACCGCGTTGAATGCGTTGGTTTTTATGTATCGTCACTTTGTCTCCAGATGTCCTGCCCTTGCTGCAAAAGCAGATAAACCTGGTGAGTAGTCTGTTTGATCGCGATAGTAGTGGTGCGGACATTCGCACGGTGCAGGAGCAATTGGGGCACACGGATCTGCGCACGACGGAAATTTATACTCACGTGCTCAATCGCGGTGGTCGCGCCGTCCAAAGCCCGCTGGTGAATATAAGGCTTTCCGTGTAGGTTTAGGTGTCCGTCCCCAGGTGCTGAAGTTGTTGCTGTTGCTTGTTAAGCAACTGCCGGTAGGGCGCTTTAACGCCGATCAGCAGGCCGTTACTCGGGTCCAGCTCCAGGTGTTGTTGCAGCTCCTCGTCGATAAGCGAGGGGACGATCTCGATACCCTGGAGGGCGGGTGGGACTTCGCTCAGTTGGTCCCGGTAGGCCTCGGAGAGGGTGACGGGGGTGTCGGTGGTGATCGGGTGAATACGGGCACGGATTTTCAGCTTGGGGCCGCTGTTTAGGTGCGTCAGTTCTCCCAGCAGTTGTGCGCTGCACAAAGCCCTGAAGGCGCAGTCACTGTGGGATTCGCCTTGGTAATCGATCAGCAGAACATCGTCGGAGAGGGCGAGTTTTCGTCCGCCGTAGAGTGAGAGTACGCCCTGGAGTTGACGCTCGAACTGCCGCAGCTGTCGGTCGAAGCTGTCTTGGTTGAGTTGGCTGTGCAGCGCGTTCAGGTTGGTCAGTTGCAGCCTGAGGCGAATCTCAACGAGCCCGAGCTCCGGCTCCTGTTCGGAAGCTGACGGCAGGTCCGCCGGGTCGTTCCCGCTTTCTTCTGGTGCTTGTTCTTCACGCCCGGTGAGTGAAGGCGTGGTGGCGGCCCCCGCTAGGGGAAACCGGCGGGCAAGCAACCAGGGCAGGGCGGCCACGAGAAGAACGACTAGGCTCCAGATCCAGAAAAAGCGCTGGTCGGCAGCGGTGAGGGAAGGGGCGGTCAGGGCGATTTGTAAGTGCCCGGCAATGTTGTCGGCCAGCGCGATTGGCGCCGTATAGCTCTGGAAACGCTCCCCTTCCGCATCCGACGGGGCAAAGCCGCTCTGTACCAGCAGGTTGTTTTCCACATCGTGAATGGTGGCGCCCACCACCTGAGGGTGACGGTTCAGCTCCTGAAGGACCACCTGGAGGCTGATCATATCTTGCCGCAAGGTGGCGTCCACGGCTCGTTGCGCGGCGCTGTGGGCCAGGGTTTGGCCGAAGGCGTCCAGCTGCTGGCGCTGGTTCTCCAGGCTGCTGGAGCCGTGGAGCAGCGCAGCGAACAGGCCGAGTGCCAGAACCAGGACGCTGGCGCCCAGGGCGGGCCAATGTGGGCGAAGCTGTGAAAACGGGGTCATGGGTATCTCTGGTGGCGGATCGGGTTCGGGTGTCGATCAAAAGGGCTCTATTCTACGGGGCATGCTCCGCCGGACGCCAGCGCCGTGGCACCGGGGTGTGAACCCGGCCCTCCGCGGGCCGGATTCCATGGCAACCGCCCCCCGGGAGGCGGTATAATCGCCGCGCTTGCCAACCCCCAACGTCAAACGGGCGAGCCACTCTATGTGAACCAATCAAGTGAGTCCGTGTGAAAGATATTGTATTGATCAACGTATTCGGGGATGACAGACCCGGTGTTACCTCTTCTCTGGCGGGCGAGCTGGCCCGCTTTGGGGCCAGCATTTTGGATATCGGCCAGGCTGTGATTCACGATGACCTGGCCCTGGGAATGCTGGTGGCGCTGGATCGTGAGCGCATTACGCCGGATAACCTGCGGGCGGCCATCAGTGATGTGGCCGAGCGGTTGTCGGTGCGGGTGCGGTTTGAGCACATTGAGCATAAACGCTATCAGGAGTGGGTGGAACAGCAGGGCAAGCCCCGCCATATTGTGACCTTGCTGTCCCGCCAGGTAACGGCGGAGCAGATTGCCGAGGTGACGGCGGTGACCGTGCGCCACGGGCTGAATATCGACCACATTAACCGCCTTTCCGGGCGGGTCCCCCTGGAGTCGCTGGACCGCCACAGCAGCGCCTGCGTGGAATTTTCCGTGCGCGGCGCCCCCGCTGACGCCCAGGCCTTGCGCGCGGATTTGTTGGACCTCTCCACTCGGCTGGAAATCGATATCGCTTTCCAGAAAGACACACCCTATCGCCGTAACCGGCGGCTGGTGTGTTTTGATATGGACTCCACCCTGATTGAAGCGGAAGTCATAGACGAGCTGGCAAAAGCGGCGGGGGTGGGTGACCAGGTGGTGGCCATCACCGAAGCGGCCATGCGCGGTGAGCTGGACTTTCAGCAAAGTTTCGTCCAGCGGCTGCGTCTGCTTAATGGCTTGGATGAGTCGGTGCTGGAGGGTATTGCCCAGAACCTGCGCCTGACCGAGGGGGCGGAAAAGCTGATCGCCACCCTCAAAAAGCTAGGGTACAAAACCGCGATTCTCTCCGGTGGTTTTGAGTACTTTGGCCGCTTTCTTCAGCGCCGCTTGGGCATTGACTATGTTTACGCGAACCAGCTCGAGATTGTCGACGGCAAGGTCACTGGGGAAGTGGCAGGGCAGGTGGTGGACGGGGCCCGCAAGGCGCATTTGCTACAGCAGTTGGCGGAGCGCGAAGGCATTACCGCCGAGCAGGTGATCGCCGTGGGCGACGGGGCCAACGATCTGCCGATGCTGAACGCGGCGGGGCTGGGCATCGCCTTTCGGGCCAAGCCGTTGGTGAAAGCCTCGGCCGAGCACGCCATTTCCACCCTCGGGCTGGATGCCATTCTGTATCTATTAGGCTTTAGAGACCGCGAGCATGGAGACCTGGGTTAGTGGGCTGGGGTAGCAGCCACTAGGTTTCCATATTGAAGTCGTAGTCCATTGAATCACTCGGTTCTTGCAGGTAGTAACCCTGAATGTAGTGCACCCCGGCCTGCCAGAGCGTGGCCAGGACGCTGGCGTTTTCCACAAAAGGCACTACCGTGGTGACGTTTTCTTCGTGGAGCTGTTTGATCATTTCCACCAGGGCGTCCGGCTTTTCATTATTGTTTTGAATATCCTGCGTAAACGAGCCGTCCACTTTAACGAAGCACAGGGGGACGTGCTTGAACACGTTAAACGGGTTCAGAGAGCAGCCGAAGCCACTGATGCTCAGGCAGCTTTTGAGTTTTTCCATGCTCTGGGCAAAGGCCTTGGCGGCATTGATGTGGTTGGTAATGTCCACCTCGTTGGCCTGGAATACGATCGCATCGGTGGGCAGCTTGGCGGCCTTGAAGGCCACGCCCAGCCAGGGGGGAAGGCTGTCGTCGCACAGCGACTGCCGGCTCAGGTTCACGATCAGCTTGGTCTTGTTGCCCTTGGCCCGGTGCTTGGACAACATTTTGATGGACTCGAGAATCACCCAACGGTCGATTTTGTGGCTGACGTTCATCTTCGCCGCCGCATCCAGGAACTCCTTGGGGGAGACCTCTTTGTCCTCGTGGTTAAGCAGGCGCAGCAGCACCTCGTAGTATTCATCCTCAGAGCCGCGTAGGTTGATAATCGGTTGGAACAGCAGGCGGAAGCGGTCGTTCTCCATCGCGTACTGGACTTCGGCCATGATGTCCCGCTCTTTGCGCTCGTCGGCAGACATCTCCGGCTCATACAACCGCGCGCCGTTGCCTTTTTCGTCGGCGCGGATTTTTTCCATGGCGCTGACGGCCTGCTCAATCACCGATTCCCCGCTGGAGCTGGTTTCGTTAATCAGTGAAACGCCGATGCTGGCGGTCAACTGAATGGTCTTGCCGTCCACCTCGACGATGTGGTCCTCAATGGCTTTGCAGATTTTTTCGGCGCGCTGCACGGCGGCGTCGGGCTTGGTCTTGGGGGCCAGCAAGGTGAAGGCGCTGTCCCCGAAACGGGCCAGCAGGTCGCTCTCTTGCGCGTGCTCTCTGAGCAGTGTGGCCAAGTCGCTTAGGGCCATATCCGAGCCGGCCACGCCGAAGGCGGCCTGTACCTGGTCGGCAAAGTTGTCGATGTCGATATAAATCAGTGCGGCTTCTTGCGTCTCGTCGTCGTTTTCCGAGGCGATCAGCTTCTCCAGCCGGTCCACCAAGTATTGACGGTTGTACAGGCCGGTGGCCAAGTCCTGCCATTTGATCTGGGCGATTTGAGCTTCCAGCTCTTCGCTGGTTTCCACCACGCCAGCGCGGGCCAGGAACTGGATGCAGGGCTCTTCGTCGTAGGTGGCCCGGGTCACTTCCAGGCTGATATTGGTGGTCTCGCCGTTGTGTTTAACCCCTTGGAACTCGACCTTGGTGCTTTCCGCCTCGTCCCCCTTGAGGGTGAAGTTCTTGAGAAACTGTTTGAGGTGTTTCTGGTCCTTCTCTGCCACCATATCCATAATCGGGAGGCAGTCGATCTCGTCCCGGTCTTCGTAGCCGAACAGTTCGGCAAAGGATTCGTTCGCATACAGATACAGGCCATCCTGCACGTAGGCGATGGCATCGCGGGAGCTATCCAGCAGGGCCTGGCTGCGGCGCTCGGCTTCGCGGAAGCGCCGGTCGGCCACCCGGCGTTGGTGGCGCTGCTCCTTGTTGGCCAATTCCCGCTCGATGACCAAGAGCAGGTGTTGGTCATCGTCGAGCTTGACCACATCCACAGCCCCCATCTTCATGCCCTCGACAATCGCCGCCCCGGTATCGTCGTCGGTCAACAGAATGACCGACACGTCCCGGTTTAGGCGGTGAATCTGGCGAATGGCATTCTGCGGTGTGACGTTGGTGGTCTGGTCGTGGCCGATGAGCAGGTCCCAGGCTTGCTCCTGGAGGAGCTTGTCCAGGCGCTCTGCACTGTCGACGTGCTGGGCGCGGCTTGGGCGCCCAGCGTTGTGGAGCATGCTGATCAGACGCTCGGCCTCTGAGCGAGAGTCGTTGAGAATCAGGAGGCGGATTGTCTCGTTTGGATCCATAGAAGAATACTGCACTCGTTTTTGAGGCCGTTCAGCCGGTAAGCTCTCCAGCGTGTCGTGGTCGGGCTATATTAACTGATTAGGGGCTGCCCTCAACACCAATGTTGGTTCATATGACAATAACCTGTAAATTCCTGCCAATTTTGTGAATCGGCTCGGCCTATTGATTCTTTAGCCTTCAAAGGCTGTCGCTATCTTTTCTACTGGCGCTGGTGTCCGGGGTCAGCTCCCGGTACTCGAATTGACTCACGGCGCCGGTGGAGAAGCGCCGCCGGGTTAACTGTACGTTTATCTGGTTCTTGTGATTGTCTTCCCGCGGGCCGCTGTGTCGGCGGTACAGGCGCACCTTGCTGTATTCGTGGAAGGTGACCGAGTTGGTCAGCAAGGTCGCCGGCTGATTGATCGCGCGCAGGGCGGGCACTTCCAGCGCGCGCAGGAACTCGGAGTAGCCGCCGGTTTTGTACACCACGGCGGCCCCGAGCGGGGTTGCCTGGGGCGCCAAGGTCTGAATCCCGATTAGCGTAGCCTCCCGGGACTGCTGAACCCAGCGCACCACGCCCACGCTCCACTTGTGGCGGCCCTCTTCTTTCACGCCCAAAAGCTCCCCGGCTTTGAGCTGGGCCGGGACTTGATCGCGCCACTCCAGGCAGTAACCGCCCAGGCTAATATCCACAATGGGCACTTGGTAGGTAGGGTGTTCGCCCTGGTACTCCGTTTGCGCCCGTTGTCGGATGTCGTGCTCAATATTGAAGGTGCCCACGCCGTGCCCGGCCAGCCGGCTGCCGCCGGCGTCAAAGGCGTCGCCCCAGGGGTCTTCTTCCAGTGTGGGAATGCCCGGCGGGGTGGCGCTTAATGAAGTCCCGTCTTCTTGTTGAAGGTGACTCGCCTGGTTCATAAACAGCTTGAACGGCTGTCCGCCGCAGAGGTGAAAGTGCAGGTTCGACAAGCCGATGGTGATGTCCATCCGGCCCTTCCCGGGGCGTCGCTCGAAGCTTCGCTGGGCCAGTAGATGCCAGGACTGGCGCAGGTGGTCATTCAGCGCGATGCTCAAACCGTACTCGTCCCGGGCGGCGCCGGAGCCTTCTCCCAGGGCCTCCCGGGCCGTCTGCAGAGCCGCCACCACGGGGCCGGTGTCCAGCTCGCGAATCGCGCCCCCCGGCGTGCGGGGCAGGCGGGACTTATACAGCGGCGGGGTATCGCTGTCGAGCACCACCGCGAACAGGTTGTCTTCCTGGGTGGGGTCGTAGGCCACCATGTGGGCCAGAGGCGCCAGTTGTTCCAGGGCTTCGTAGGTCAGGCCCACCTCGGTCTGGCGCAGTTGGTTGGGCCGGGCGCAGGCCAGTAGCAGAAGCCGCTGGTAGCATCGCTCCACGGTGTTTAGGCGCTGGTGGCCAGGCAGCGCTTCGGCCACGGGAAGAGCGGCCACCTGCCAATACGCGGCCAGTTGATAGAGGGCGTGCAGTTCTAGCCACAGCCGGCTGGGTACCGGTGTATAAAGCTGGTAGCTGCGAAGCAACAGTAGCCCCATGCCGGAAATGGCCCGCTGCAGGGCCAGAGCCCGCAGCGCCGCTAAGGTATCGGCGTTGCCTTTGGTGGTTGCCCCGAGCTCTCGCACCGTCGCCAGGTACCCCTGGGTCATGTGTTTTTGCAGCGCTTGGGCCACGGTGGCGGTTTTGCGGGCCGCCTCCGGGAGAATGAGCGGTTGATTGAGGAATTGGGGCGCGAGCCCCTGAAGTGCCTGTTGAACCGCCGGGCGCAAGGCTTCGAGCATTTCCAGGCGAGCCTGAGGGCCCGCTTTGAGCCGGGCGATTTCCGGCAGCGCCTTGTAGAGCAGGCTGCTGACGTAGTTGATGCGGGTCATGGGCAGGGCCTGGGCCCATTCGGCGACTTTGGCCGGCTTGGTGGCACAGAATGATAGCGCCTCCAAGTCCTGTTGGGGGACTTTACATCGGCTCAACAGCTCATTCGGCGGCGTCTCAGCGATCATTCAGTATCCTGTCGTCGGTGGTCAAGCCCGGCGCTGACCGGCATCCCCTGGCTGATTGGCGCCCTCGGTCAATCCCTGTGGGTGATTCTCGGTCGATCAACTTACAGCTTCAAACGGTATGTGCTCTGACTATAGCAGATCCTATCGGGCGTCTGTTTCGTTGACCGGGGTCTTACAGGGCTCCCCCGCGATTTCCCGCACAAGCTTGGGCACCAGGTAGCCCGGCAGCGTTTCGCGCAGGCGTCGGTGCAGAGCCAGTGCCTCGGCCGCCGGCACGTCGAAATGGTGCGCACCGGCGACCGGGTCCAGCAGGTGAAGGTAATAGGGCAGAACCCCCAGCTCGAAGAGCCGCTCGCTCAACTCGCTCAGCGCCGTGGCATTGTCATTGACCCCGCGCAGCAACACCGCCTGGTTGAGCAGCGTAACACCGGCCTCGCGCAGGCGCGCCAGGGCCGCGCCCACCTCGGCATCCAGCTCGCGGGCATGGTTGCTGTGAATTACCACGGTGCTGGTGAGCGCATGATCCGTGAGCCACTCAACGCACTGCTCGTCGATCCGGTTGGGCAGCACCACCGGCAGCCGTGTGTGGACCCGCAAGCGGCGCACATGCTCAATGGCGGTGACGCGCTCGGTCAGCCACTTGAGTTGCCGGTCGGGAGCGTTGAGAGGGTCCCCGCCGCTGTAAATCACCTCGGTGATGCTGGGGTCGGCGGCAATGTAGTCCAGCGCCGTCTGCCAGCGGGCCCGGCCGGGGTTGTTCTCGGCGTAGGGGAAGTGTCGGCGGAAACAGTAACGGCAATTGATGGCGCAGCCGCCGGAAACAATCAGCAGAACCCGGCCGTGGTATTTGTGGATCAGGCCCGGGTGCGGGTTGGCCTCGGCCTCGCCCAGTGGGTCCTGGCTGTAGCCGGGCGCGGTCTCAAGCTCCTCGCCCACCGGCAGAACCTGGCGCAGCAGGGGGTCCTCCGGGTCACCCTTGCGAATGCGGGCGGCGTAGGCGCGGGGTACCCGCAGGGCGAAGTCATCGCTGGCTCGCAGGGCCACCGGCAGGGAGGTCGGGTCGAGCTCCAGCAATTCGAACAGTTCTCGGGGCGAGCGAATAATGTCCGCCAGTTCGCTTTGCCAGCGGGGGGCCTGCCAAGTAGTGGCGGTTCGATGTATCATGGGCGCCTTTTAACATTCCAGAAGTCAACGAGAGGGCGTAATGGCCACCTATTCTATCAACGATTTCCGTGTCGGGCTGAAAGTCATGCTCGACGGTGACCCCTGCAACATCGTGGAAAACGAGCTGGTTAAGCCCGGCAAGGGGCAGGCCTTTAACCGGGTCAAGCTGCGCAACCTGAAAACCGGGCGTGTGTGGGATCGCACCTTCCGCGGCAGTGAAAACCTCGAAGGCGCCGATGTGACCGACCTGGACATGGACTTTCTCTATACCGACGGAGAGTTCTGGCACTTTATGGACCCCATCACCTTTGAGCAACACCAGGCCGACAAGGCCGCGGTGGGGGACGCCGCCAAGTGGCTCAGCGAACAGGATCGGTGCGTAATCACCCTGTACAACGGCGCGCCCCTGGCCGTGAACCCGCCCAACCATGTGGAGCTGGAAGTGGTGGAAACCGACCCCGGCCTCAAGGGCGACACCGCCCAGGGCGGCACCAAGCCGGCGACCCTGAGCACCGGCGCCGTGGTGAAGGTGCCGCTGTTTATGAATCAAGGCGATGTAGTTCGCGTGGATACTCGCACCGGGGAATACCTCGGCCGCGCCTCCAAGGACTGATTCCTTCGCCATCCGCCCGGCACCGACCGGGCGGGTGCCTCCCCGCCATTGATGGTAACCGACCACGCCGATGACTGACTGGCAACCCTCTGCCCCCCTCGAACAACTGCGCCAGCGCGCCCGGCTATACCGGCAGGTTCGCGGTTTTTTTGCCGAACGCGAGGTGTTGGAAATCGAAGCGCCGGTGATGGGCGCGGCCACGGTGACCGACCCGTTTATCGATTCGGTCACCGCCCAGTGCGGTGGCCGCCCCTACTATTTGCAGACTTCCCCCGAGTTTGCCCTGAAGCGACTGCTGGCCGCCGGGGCGGGGGCCATCTATTCGCTGGGCAAAGTGTTTCGCGACGGCGAGCGCGGACGAAAGCACAACCCCGAGTTTACCCTGCTGGAGTGGTATCGCCCCGGCTGGGATGACCGCCAGTTAATGCGAGAGGTGGAAGCACTGGTGCTCAGCGTTCTGCCCGGTCTGACGGTCACCTACCTCAGCTACCGTCAGTGGTTTGAACGCCACCTGGGGCTGGACCCACACCTGGCCAGCGCCGGGCAACTGGCGGCGCTCGCCCGTGAACGCATCAACATTGAGGCGGGAGAGGAAGACAGAGACTTCTGGCTGGATCTGCTGGTTACCCACGAGCTGGAGGGCACGCTCGGCCCGGGACTGACATTCGTTTATGACTACCCGGCAAGTCAGGCGGCCCTGGCTCGGCTGGATACCGATGCCCAGGGGCAAACGGTGGCCCGTCGGTTCGAGGCGTTTATCGGCAGTATGGAACTGGCCAACGGTTACTGGGAGCTGACCAACGCCCCGGAGCAGCGCCGCCGCTTTGAGGCGGACCTGGCGCGGCGCCGTGCCTTGGGGCTGGCGCTCTACCCAATGGATGAGAAGTTGCTGGCCGCTCTCGACGCCGGTTTGCCCGAGAGCGCGGGGGTGGCGTTGGGCATGGACCGCCTGCTCATGTGCCTGACCGGTGCCCGCTCGATCGCCGAAGTGCTCGCCTTCGATATTGACCGGCTATAACGCTCTTAAAAGGCGTTTGCTTGTGAAGTGCGGGGGAGCTGTTAGGCTTAAAGGACTACCCATGGGTTAATGAGGTCGGCCGTCATGAACCTTCAGTACGACGTGTCCATTCCCGCCAGTGAACAGCCGCTTGTTCTGCGGCGGGGCGAGCAAGACCGGGTTGAAATCCACCTGCGCCGGGATGAAGGGGGGCGCTTTGCGCTGTTCGCCTTTGCCGGTTCCGGCCTTCAGCCCGAGCGCACCCAGCAGCAGGGCCCTTACCACTCGCTGCAACAGGCGCTGGGGGCCAGACGGGCGATTGCCGGCGCGCTTCTTCGGCAGGGGTTTGTGGTGTCCGAGGCGCACGATATTTGGGCGCTGACCGCCCAGCGGGCAATTCGTGAGGTATGCCGGCAGCATGAGCGCCACCGCGTTAGCTACCAATTCGACCCAAAGGATGTTTATTTGGACTGGTAATCGTCCCCCCGTGGGTGGCTCTGGTCTTCTCCCACCCCGGGCTCAGCGGGGGGCTCTTCATAGTCTTCAGCCGTTGTGGCGTCGGGGTTGATGCCCATTTTCCGGGCTTGGCGGCGCCAACGCCGGCGGGCCAGTTCTTGCATGTTGCGGGTCTTGTCCTTCTCGTCCACGATCTCCAGGCCCAGCAGCGTCTCCAGAACATCCTCCAGCGTGATAACCCCCACCACCGAGCCGTACTCGGTCACCACCAGAATCATGTGAATTTGCTGGCGCAGAAACTCCTCCAGCGCTTGGGTCAGGGGCATGCTATCGAGCAGGGCGGGAATGTCGCGGCGGTAGTGCTTGAGCGGCTGATCACCTTCACCCTTGGCTTGAGCAAGGAGCAGCTCGTTCAACAATACTGCCCCGGTAATGTCGTCCGGATCCTCCCGGTAAATGGGAATTCTGGAAAAGGGAATGGTGCGGTGGCTGTCGAAAAACTCGGTCACGCTTTGCTCCCCAGCGGCGGAAAACAGCACGGTACGCGGGGTCATGGCATCCTTAATCGGGGTCTGTTTGAGCATCAGCAGGTTTTTCATAATGCCCGTTTCCCGCTCGTCCAGGTGGCCCTCCTGGGAGCTTAGGTCGGCCATGACCGTCAGCTCGTGACGGTCAAACCCGGAAGCCTGCGCATTGCCCCGGGTGATCAGCCGGGTAAGGAACTCCGACATGACAATAAACGGATAGAGCGCATAAATCAGATAATGCAGGCCATGGGCCGTGGCCGGCGCCAGTGCCCGCCAGTAAAAAGCGCCCAGGGTTTTGGGTATGATCTCCGAGCAGACCAGAATGAGTAACGTCAGTACCGCCGAAAAGACCCCCAGGTAAGCGCTGCCGAAAACCTGGGTGGCCTGGGCGCCCGCCCCGGCGGCCCCCGCGGTGTGAGCAATAGTGTTAAGCGTTAAAATGGCCGCTAGCGGCCGGTCAATGTTCTGTTTGAGGGCGCTTAGCAGGGTGCCCGAGCGTTTGCCCTCCTGATTCAGGACACTGGTGTAGGCCGAAGTTACGCTTAGCAGAACCGCCTCGGCCACCGAGCACAGGAAGGAGATTCCGAGAGCGAGGGCGATATAAATCAGCAGCAGGGTCATGGGCGCGCTCTGACAGAAGTGGAGCCGGCAATCATATCAGCCCGGCCCACCCTATTCCCAATGTCAGCCCCGCGCTGGGATCGTTGGCGTCGTACTCGTTGACAGGTATAAGCACAGAAGGGTAATTTTCGCTCACAAAAAACTTCCACAACAACGTCAAATGACAAGGTCAATACTATGCAATGTTTATCCGGTCTTCGCATCGGCGGCCTGAGTTTCGCGCTCGCGGGCCTGCTTGCCTGCTCTCCCGATTCGACGCAAACGCCCGACGAGCAGGCCGCCCGTTCAGAGCCCTCTACCACCGTTGAGTGGCCCCGGCTGGAGACGCCGGTCCCTCAAACCCCGGAAATCGAGTCGCGCATCGACGACCTGCTGGCGACAATGACGCTGGAGGAGAAGATCGGACAGATGATTCAGCCGGAAATCAAGACCGCGACCCCGGAGGACGTACGCGAGTACCACCTCGGCTCAGTCCTCAACGGCGGCGGCACGACTCCGGGCAACGACAAGCACGCCCCCATCCAAGCCTGGGTGGACTTGGCGGACGCCTACTACACCGCCTCGGTGGACACCGCCAATGGCCGCACCGGAATTCCCATCATGTGGGGCACGGATGCCGTGCACGGCCTGGGCAATGTTGTCGGCGCCACGCTCTTTCCCCACAACATTGGCCTGGGGGCCACGCGCAATCCCAAGCTGATCGGCAAGATTGGTGAGGCCACCGCCCGGGAAATTGCCGTCACCGGGTTGGACTGGAACTTCTCGCCCACCGTGGCCGTGGCTCGGGACGACCGCTGGGGTCGGGCCTACGAGGCCTATGCCGAGAGCCCCGAGGTGGTGGGCGAGTATGCCGGGCCCATGGTAAAGGGGCTCCAGGGCGAGCCCGACTCCGCTCACTTTCTGTCTGAACGGCATGTGATCGCCACCGCCAAGCATTTCATTGGTGATGGCGGTACCGCTCAAGGCGTGGATCGAGGGGAAACCCTCGGCGATGAAAAAGCGCTGCGGGACATTCACGGCGCGGGTTACTTCAGCGCTATTGAAGCCGGCGTTCAGGTGGTCATGGCCTCCTTTACCAGTTGGGAGGGCGAGCGCATGCACGGCCACAAATACTTGCTGACTGACGTGCTCAAAGACCAGATGGGTTTTGACGGCTTTGTGGTGGGTGACTGGAGTGGTCATGGCTTTGTTCAGGGGTGCTCCCCCGAGAGCTGCGCCCGTTCCGTGAATGCCGGGCTGGACATGTTTATGGCGCCGGGCCCGGAATGGAAAGAACTGTACTGGAATACCATCGAACAAGTGCGCGATGGCACCATCAGCCGGGCGCGGATTGACGATGCGGTGCGCCGCATTCTGCGCGTAAAGCTGCGTGCGGGCTTGTTTGAAAAGGGCGCGCCCTCGGAGCGGGTACTGGCCGGCGACACCGACGTGCTGGGCTCGGCCGAGCACCGACAGGTCGCCCGGCAAGCCGTGCGTGAGTCCCTGGTGATGCTGAAAAACCGGGAGCAACTGCTGCCGCTCAGTCGTGACCAGCGTGTGCTGGTGGCGGGCGATGGCGCGGATGATATCGCCAAACAGGCCGGTGGCTGGTCGGTGACCTGGCAGGGCACCGGCAATAAGAACAGCGACTTTCCGGGCGCCACCTCCATTTATGACGGTATTGACGCGACCGTCTCCGCCGGTGGCGGCCAGGCGGTGCTGAGCATCGACGGCGAGTACGAGCAAAAGCCGGATGTCGCCATCGTCGTGTTCGGAGAAGACCCCTACGCCGAAATGCAGGGCGACCGGGGCAACCTGGCCTACGCGCCCAGAGCCCCCAGTGACTGGGAATTACTCAAACGCTTGCAGGGGGAAGGGATCCCGGTGGTGTCCCTGTTTATTACCGGCCGGCCCCTGTGGGTTAACCGGGAACTGAACGCCTCCGATGCCTTCGTGGTGGTCTGGCTGCCGGGCACCGAAGGAGGCGGAATTGCCGATGTCATTTTCCGGGACAACGAGGGCGAAGTGAACTTCCCCATGAGCGGCGAGCTGCCGTTCAGCTGGCCCAAGCGCCCCGATCAGACCCCGCTCAATGTGGGTGATGAATCCTATGACCCGCTCTTTGCCTATGGTTATGGCTTAAGCTATGGCGAGAAGTCCTCCCTGACCGAGCCTCTGTCCGAAAAAGGACTGGAAGTGGCCGCGACTCAGGACCGGCTGGAGCTGTTCAAGCGCCGGCCTTTGGGTGTCTGGGAGCTGGAAATCATCGGCGCTCAAAATGATCGCAAAACCATGACCAGTAACCTGGTTGAAGTCTCCACCCTGCGCATTGAAGCGGTGGACCGTAACGAGCAGCAGGACGCCCGTCAGGTGGTTTGGAGCGGCGAGGGCCCCGGCCAGGTGGCGCTGTTTGCCCCTCAGCGCCAGGACTGGACCGGTTACCTGGAAGACGATGCGGCGCTGAGCTTTGATATGAAGGTCAACCGAGCCCCCACCGCCACCACGTGGTTGCGTTTTGGTTGCGGCTCTTATTGCGCCTCGGATATCAATATGACCGAGCCGCTTAGCGCGGCGGAAGGCGAAGGCTGGCAAACCTTCAGTGTGGATTTGAGCTGCTTCCCCCGCTCCGGCGCCAACTTCGGAGTGAGCGAGCCGATTGAAAAGTTCATCACCCAGGTGCGCCGCCCCTTCTCGCTGCTGACCGAAGGGCAGTTGGACGTGACTTTTGCCGAGGTGCGTGTCGAAAAAGGCAAGGCGGCTGACGCCACCCTCAGTTGCACGGACTAACCGTGGGCAATGGCTGGCTGAAGCGGGCGCGGTCAGGCGTCCGCTTCCGGCCAGCTCCCCCAGCTTTCGGCCAGAATGACCTGGTTGCCGCCCGCCTCTTTGGCGCGGTACATTGCCCGGTCCGCCGTGCGCATTAATTCCGTGTTGTCACCGGCTTGTTCGGGGTACAGGGCTACGCCGATGCTGCAGGCAATGTGAAGGGTGTGCCCCTTTACCCGGAAGGGGTGCTCACAGGTTCTTCGAATCTTCTCGGCCACTGTCAGAGCCTCTTCCGCCCCCGTAATGCTGTCCAGCAAAACGACGAATTCGTCGCCCCCCATGCGAGCGACCGTGTCGGCCGCCCGGAGGTTGACTGTCATTACCTGCGAGACCTGCTTTAGCAGCTCGTCACCCAGCTCGTGGCCGTAGTGATCGTTGACGGTCTTGAAACCATCGATGTCGATAAACATCAAGGCGACCCTCTCGCCGTAACGGTCGGCGCTTTTCAGGGCCTGGTCCAGGCGGTCGGCGAACAGCGCCCGGTTGGGGAGGTTGGTCAGTGGGTCATGCTGAGCCATGTGGCGCATATGCTCTTCCGTCTGCTTGCGGTCGGTCACATCGCTGATAAAACCATACCAGCGGGTGGTGCCATCGGGCAGTCGTTCCGGCTCGGCGGTGCCTTCCAGCCACCGCATTCCCTGAATGGGCATGACCGCCCGAAACTCCTGGTGCCAAGTGCTCAGGTGGCGGGCGGAGGCGACAATGGAGGCGATGATGTCTTTATAATCCTGGGGGTGGGTGCGGGCCAGCAGGTGGTTAATATCCTCCCGTACCTGTTCCGGGCTCACCTCGACGTATTCCTCTATCCGCCGGCTGGCGAAGGGCATGCTTAGCTCGCCCTCTGGGGACATTTCAAACTGATACACGATGCCGGGCGCTTGAGCGGTTAAATTGTCCAGCAGCCGTCCCCGCTCCAGTGATATTTGGCTGTCCGCGCGTTCGCGGTAGACTCGCCCGATTTGATAGCTCATGACTTGCGCCAGTAACAGCACTTCGATCAACACCGCCACCATGCCCAGGTGCTCCACCAGGTAGACGGGGTGGTCGGTACTTTGGATGGAAATGGCGATCAGCGCGGGCACGGCAAAAGCGGCGTTCGCGATCAGGTACAGGCGCGCTACCTTATACCCCTGCAAACTGCAGCTTACTCCGCAGAGCAGGCCGTAGAGCGCAAAAATCGCCACGCCCAGGCGGCAAAACTCCAGCGCCCAGTTGGGCCAGAGCACCGCCGCGGGCCAGAAACTCGCCAACACTCCCAATAACGCGATACCCAGCCAGAACAGGACCGGGTGGTTTTCCCGGCCGATACCCAGCAGCTTCATCACGAACCCGATATAAACCGCGTTGGAGAACAAAATCGGGGTGCTGATCAGGTAGAACCACGTCCATCCGAACAGATGGCTGTAGACCAGCATGGCCGCGCCGTTGTACAACAGGTTCCCCAAGATAAACAGGGCGTAGAGCCCGTCGGTCCAGGTGCGGCGCCACATCGCCATCACGGCATAGTAGAACAGCAGTCCGAAGAAAATACCGAGCCCCACCAGCGTCAGGCTCTGGGTGCCGACGATCTGTTGTTCGTAGGTTTGGCGCTCAAACACATGGGGTTCCGGCAATGCCAAGTAGAAGGGGCTTTGCATTCGGGTCAGCACCCGGTATTCGCCCTCGGGGAGGGTGAGGCGGCGGCCGTGGCGCAGGAAGTAATCATATCGGTCGCTAAAGCGCAGTCCGCCCTCCAGACGCTCGACCTCTCGGCCCCGGGCGTTTACCACTGTATGGACAAAGTGGTTAAGCGTGGAGGAGCTGGCGAAGTCCAATACCAGTTCGGTGGGCTCGGCCAGAGTGAATGACAGCTCGTACCACAGAACGCCCCCGCCGGCGGGGCTGACCTGCGTGGAGATCAGCAGCGCCGGGTCGGGGGCCCCAGTGGCAGTATTCGCCGCGGGCATCGGAGCAACCCAGCGCCCACTCTGTTCGATCCCGGTGGGCGGTTTGGCGCTTTCCACGGCGTCGGCGGACCATGCGCCGGTTGCGCTCAGGCCGAGCAGTAGCCCAAACACAATTGACAATCTCAGCAAGCGGACTCCTTGTTTAGATCGGGTGGGCTCGGCTGACCGGCGCGCAATGGCTCAAACCCAAGCATTGCCCAGAAACCGGGACTTCGCAAACGCTCGCCAATAGGCTGAGCCTCTGGGGAGCGGAGAGCCGAGCGAACAGTTCGACGCATTTTTCCCTTTTAGGGCCAAAATGGCAAGTTTTAACGGGCTGGGTAGAAACTGAACGAGGGCTTTCGGGGCCGCTGCTACGCGGGGTTGAGGCAGTTACTCAGCCGTCATTCACACAGTTGTACACAGTTTTTGTGGATAGCGCTCCGGCTGTGGAAAAGGGGGCGACGTGTGCCCGGCCCGCCGGTTTGCGCTAGAATGCCGGCCTCATTGTTGATTTTGGAGGTAGCTCTATGGAAGCTTTACCAGAGACGCTGCGGGAGAACGTCCGCCTGCTGGGTGAGTTGCTGGGCGATACGGTTCGCGATCATGAAGGGGAAGACCTGTTTCAGAAAATCGAGGACATTCGCCAACTGGGCAAGGCTATTCAGCAGTCCGAAGACGAAGACTCCGCCCCCTTGGTGGAGCGCCTGGAAGCGTTGGATGATAAGGATGTTTTGCCCATCGTCCGGGCCTTTAACCAGTTTTTGAACCTGGCCAATATCGCCGAGCAGGAGTACTTCTCCAGCGCCGAGGCCGAGCCGGAGGACGGCTTGAAAAACCTGCTGCTGGAGCTGAAGGACACCTATGGGCAGGACCGCCTGGCGGAGGTGGTACGCGACCTCAACATTCAACTGGTATTGACGGCGCATCCGACGGAAGTCACCCGCCGCACCCTGATTCGCAAATACGACCAGATTGTGCACACCTTGAGCGATCAACAGCGCGGCAACCTGCTCACCTATGAGCAGGATAAACACCGGGGCCGCCTGCACCGGCTGGTAGAGGAAATCTGGAGCACCGATGAAATCCGCAGCGAGCGGCCCACCGCCGTGGACGAAGCCAAATGGGGCTTCGCGGTCATCGAAAACAGTCTGTGGCAGGCCGTGCCCGACTTTATCCGCCACCTGGACCGGCTCAGCGGTCGGCATCTGGATCAGAGGTTGCCGGTGGACCTGAAGCCCTTTAGCTTCTATTCCTGGATGGGC
This sequence comes from Marinimicrobium locisalis, assembly GCF_039822625.1. Classification (NCBI taxonomy): domain Bacteria; kingdom Pseudomonadati; phylum Pseudomonadota; class Gammaproteobacteria; order Cellvibrionales; family Cellvibrionaceae; genus Marinimicrobium; species Marinimicrobium locisalis. Next base: position 166,589 of record NZ_JBDLLG010000006.1, on the reverse strand, counting down.
GGTGACCGCGACGGCAACCCCAATGTGACCCATACGGTCACCCGGGAGGTGCTGTTGCTGGGCCGTTGGATGGCGGCGGACCTGTACCTGCGGGACATTTCCAGCCTGAGCAACGACCTGAGCATGCATGAGGCGGACGCCGAACTGAGCGCCCGCTTCCCGGACAGCCGCACCCCCTACCGGGGCCTTTTGGGCGAACTGCGCCAACGCCTGCAGGCGACGCTGGAGTGGACCGAGGCGCGTCTCAAGGGGCGCTCTCCCGAATTGACCGCCGAGGTCATTTCCCAGCGGGAGGACCTGCTTGAGCCCCTGCTGATGTGCTATCGCTCACTGCGCGAAGTCGGGTTTCCCCACATTGCCAATGGACCGGTGCTGGACAACATTCGCCGGGTGCAGAGCTTCGGGATCAACCTGGTACCTCTGGACATCCGTCAGGATGGTGAACGACACATTAAAGCCATTGATGAGGCGACTCGCTACCTGGAGCTGGGCAGCTATTTGGAGTGGGACGAAGAGCAGCGTCAGGCTTTCCTGCTTGAGCAGTTGGAGAACAAGCGGCCGTTGCTGCCTTCCCGTTGGCCCATGAGCGAGGAAACCGAGGAGGTGCTGGCCACTTGCAAGGTAATTGCCCAGGAGCCGGAAGAGACGCTCTCACACTACGTGATTTCCATGGCTCAGCAACCCTCGGATGTCATGGTGGTGGCACTGTTGCTGCGCGAGTGCGGCATGACTTGGAAAATGCCCATTGTGCCGCTGTTTGAAACCCTGGACGACCTCGATCGGGCGCCCAAGGTTATGGGGCGGCTCTGGCAGATTCCCTGGTACCAGGACTACACCGAAGGGCGTCAGACGGTGATGATCGGTTATTCCGACTCGGCTAAGGACGCTGGCAAGTTTGCCGCCACCTGGGCCCAGTACAAGGCACAGGAAAAACTGGTGGAAATCGCCCAGCAGCAAAACATCGACCTGGTCCTGTTCCACGGCCGCGGCGGTACCGTCGGTCGCGGTGGAGGTCCGGTGGAAAAGGCCATGGCCTCCCAGCCGCCGGGGTCGGTTCGCGGACAGATTCGGGTTACCGAGCAAGGGGAGATGATCCGCTACAAGTTCGGCCAGTCCCGGGCGGCCTTTAGCAGCTTCTCCACCTACGTCTCCGCGACGCTGCGCGCCACATTGATGCCCCACGAAGGGCCATCGCAAGAGTGGCGGGACTTGATCGAGCGCATGGCTCAAAGCAGTTTGGAAGCCTACCGCAACGTGGTGCGCGGTCACCCCAAATTTGTTCCTTATTTCCGTAGTCTGACGCCTGAGCAGGAACTGAACCTATTGGCCCTGGGCAGCCGCCCGGCCAAGCGCAAGGCGACTGGCGGCGTAGATAGCCTGCGAGCCATTCCCTGGGTCTTTGCCTGGATGCAGGTGCGTCTGAACCTGCCCTCTTGGTTGGGTACCCGCCAGGCGCTGGAGTACGCACTGGAGAACGCCCCCTCCACCTTGGTGGATATGTTGGAAAACTGGCCTTTTTTCTCCAGCTTCCTGGACTTGCTGGAAATGGTGGTGGGCAAGGCCGACCTGCCCATTTGCAGTTACTACGAGAAAGAGCTGGTGCCGGCGGAGCTGCACGGGCTGGGGCAACAGCTGCGGGCGGATTTGAGTGCGCTTGAAGTGCTGATCAACCGGATTAAGCACCAGGACGAGCTGCTGAGCGACGAGCCCATGCTCCAGCGGGCGTTGACGGTGCGCAAGCCCTATGTGGACCCGTTGAACTATTTGCAGGCGGAGCTGCTTAAGCGCCACCGCAGTGGCAAGCCCATCAGCCCAGAGCTTGAGCGTGCCTTGAAGGTCACCATGGCGGGCATCGCCGCGGGGATGCGTAATACGGGCTAGCGCTCTAGAGCCCTCTCGGGGTCTCGCTTTCTTCAAGGGGCGAGCCCGTGCGCTGGGAGAGGCTTTCCAGCGTTTCCCCGGGCTCGGCGGCGGCTATTTGGTAATTCAGCTCCAGGCTGACCGACACCTCCTTGCCGTGCTCGTCTTTTAGAAGCACATGGTTGAGGCGATGTGATAGCTCTTCCGCGAAGCGTTCGGCTTCCTTCACGCTGGCGTCGGGCATAAAAACGGCAAAGCGGCGGCCTCCCATGCGCGCGGCAATTTGGCCGTGGCGCAAATACCGCCGTATTGCCTTGCCGACCCGGACCAAGACGTCGTCCCCGGCCTGCAGCCCGAGCCTGTGGTTCAGCTCGGTGACGTTGAGCACCCGCAAGCCGACAACCACGGGCTGGTCGCCTTGGGGGGTATGCTCCACCAAGGGGCCGCAGGTGGCAAAGAAATAGCGGCGGTTGTACAGTTGAGTTAACTGATCGACCGTTGCCAGGTCTCGCTCGATTTTTTGGTAGCTGCCGAGTATCAAGCGGTTGATGCGGTAGCTTTGGCCCAGGTGGTATAGGCCCAGGGCGGTGATCAGCAGACCGAGAGGAGCGAGCACCAGGTCGATCGCCTGGAACAGTCCGCCACTGGGTTGTATCAACCTGTTGAGCAGGCCTTGCCAAACGCCGAGGAAATGAAGCCCGAAACCTGTCGTCAGCTTAACGGCAACGGCCCGGCGCACGGGCAGGTAGGCGGCGATGGCAAATAGCAAAAAGGCGGCCAGGCACAGGACCAAGTCCCGCGAAACCTGGGCCCATTCTACGTTTTGTGGCCTCAGGGTCGGAAAGGTATAAAACAGAAACAATGCCCAAGCAAAGGCGAAAAACACGGTCAGCAGCAGTGTCGTGAATGCCTTCGAAAAGTGGCTGATCATGGTTTTCTCAAGAGAATTGCCGATAGTAGAAGAGAGTGTAGCAGGCGCCAACAGGGCTCGCCCGGTTCTTTTCCCGGTGCCTGCCGCGATCTCCGCCAGAGAGTGAGAAACGGTTATGAGCAGTGATGAGAGTGATGACTGGGCGCTGTTTGAGCGCGAGATGCGCGATGTCCAACCCATCAAAAGTGAGCCCAAGGTGCCGCTGGGCCGACAAGACGCGCCGGAAATGACCCTGGCGCAGCGCCGTGAGGCGGCGGTAAAAGCCGCCGTGGGCTCGGACGAGAACTTTCTCTCCGGCGAGTATGTCCCGCCGCTGGACCCGCACGATATGTTGGATTTTAAGCGTGCCGGAGTGCAAAACGGGGTGTACCGCAATTTGCGTTTGGGCAAGTATACGATTGATGCTCGTTTGGACCTTCATGGCATGACGGTCGAGGAGGCGCGCCGGGCGGTCTTTCAGTTTGTGCAGGATTGCATGGCGCAGGATGTACGCTGCGGCCTGGTGACGCACGGCCGGGGCGTGGGGCGCAAGCGCCCGGCGTTGCTTAAGAGCTGCGTGGCGCACTGGCTGCCGCAAATGCGGGAAGTGTTGGCCTTTCACTCGGCGCTACCCCAACACGGCAGCAGCGGCGCGACTTACATTCTTTTGCGCAAGAGTGAGCGCAAACGACAGGACAATTGGGAGCGTCAACACAAGCGCAAAGGGTGAATTGGTAAGGGCCGCCTGTGGAAGTTGAATTTGAGCTCTGGGCCGGTGCGGGTGAACCCTTTCAAGACACGCCGTAAACCCCTCCCTGGGGGCTCGAATCGCGGGTCCCCCGCTCCACGGTCTTGAAAGGGTTCACCCGCACCGGCCCTCAGTGCTAACGTCACCGATCGTCACGTAGGGCGAATAAGCCGAAGGCGCATCCGCCATCAAAACACCCGAGGCCCCACCATTCATGAGCGTGCGCTGGCTCATCAAGCGTCCAGTTTTCCCTGAACCAACACATAGGGCCTGATCACCAAGGCCCACACTTCGGCGTCCGCCTCGTGCCAGGCTTGGGCTTGTTCGTCACCGACCACGTCTACCTTGCCTTCATCCATCCACTGTTTGAACTGTTCGGCATTGTCCCGGGAAAGCTCCGCGCCCACCTTGATCAGATCCAGGGAAGGGCTAACCCCAATGGCTCGCCCGGCGGCAAAAAATCGTTCGAGTTCACGCCAGGGGATGGTGGCGGTTTCTAGGTTGAGGGTCGCTTCCAGGGGGAGGGTAGGTTCGTCGGTCATAGTGTTCTTCTGGTTCAACGGTTCGTTCTGAAGGCCTCCGCGCATCCGACCGCCATCGGCCGGATGCGCTTGGGGAAAAAAGGTTTCGTCGATCCCGCCGATCAGTACACCTCGTACTCGTTGCGGCGCAGCATCTGGTTTTGGGCCAGGGCTGCATCCACGTTCTGAATGTCGGCGGGCGTTAGCATGCCCGCCGCTTCGCGCAGTTGGAAGGTGTTGATAATGTAATCGTACAGGGCATTCTGATAGTCGCGCTCGGCCTGGTAAACGGCCTGTTGAGCCAGCAGAACTTCCACCAGGTTGCGGGTGCCGACTTCGTAACCGGACTGGGTGGCTTCCAGGGCGCTGCGAGCGGACACAATTGCCTGCTGGCGAGCCTTTACCTGCGAAACTCCGGTCTCCACCGATAGGTGCAAAGAGCGCGTGCTTTGAATCACGCTGCGCTGGGTTCGGTTGAATTCTGCGCGTGCCTGCAGGTACTGAGCATGAGTCTGACGGCGTTCGGCGGAAACGCCACCGCCGGAATAGAGCGGTACGTCTAGCTTGACACCGAAGCTGTGCCCCTCTGATTCGATATCGCTGTCAATTACTTGATTGCCTAAAAATTCCGACCCCTCTCGGTTCGTCTCGCCGTAAGAAGCAGAAAGCCCCAGCGTCGGTAAGTGTTGCGCCTTGGAGGCCTTGGCGGTCTGTTCGGAGGCGCGTGTGTTCAGTTGCGCGGCTTTCAACTGGTAGTTGTTTTCCAACGCGAATTCTACCCAGGCGTGACGGTCGGTCGGTGTCGGGCGCACCGCTTCGAAGTCGTCCGGCAGCGGGGCGATGGCATTGAGCGGTGTGCCGGTCAGCACCTCCAGCTCTTCGTAGGCAATTCCCAGGTCCCCTCTGGCCTGCAGCACATTGGCCGCGGCGCTGTCGTAGACGGAGCGTGCTTCGTGCACCTCGGTGATGGCGGTCAGCCCCACCTCGTAGCGCTGCTGGGTCTGCTCCAGTTGCTGGGCTAGTGCCTCTTCTTCAGCCTTGGCGGTTTCGAGGTTGTCGATGGCCCGCAGCACATTGAAATAGGCCTGCGCGACTCGGACGATCAGGTCCTGTTGAGCGGCGCCGAACTGAACTTCCGCCAGTTCGCTCAGAGTGGCACCCCGCTTGTAGTTGTACCAAGCTCGCATGTTGAACAACGGCTGTGAGAGTGACACGCTCCAGCCGGACTGCTCGGTTTCTGTTTCTTTCACGCCTTCGCTGCCCTCCTCAGTCAGGTTGTTGAGGGTCTCGTTCTCTTCTTTTGAGTAAGTGGCGCTAGCATCAATCTTTGGCAGCAGCTTGGAGCGACCGATCGCCCGGTTTTCCAGTCCGGCCTCGTAGGCGGCTTCGTCCGCCTGCAACTGGGCATCATTTTTCAGGGCCAGCTCATACACATCCAGCAGCGAGTTGGCGCTGGCGGAAAGGGGGGCCATGGCGATCAGGCCGAGAAACCAAAACGTTCGGGTTGTTTTCATGTGAGTTCCTGTCCGTTGCATTCCAGAGTTGAGACGTCGTCGACCGACTGGTGGGCAAGTCGGGAGTTTACTCACTCGCTCGCGGGAGGTCGAGCCCGCGCGCGGGGAGAAGTTGTAAAAAAGGGTTAAAAGCGCGCCGGCCAAAGCCCAGCTCCGAGGCCGATGGTGCCCTGCGGAAACAGGCACGCCGACTTTACAGGCCCGAATGACTGGCCTAGACTGTCCAACAATCGTCGGGGTGCCCCGGGGCTGAAAGCCCAGGGCTGAGATTTTACCCGTTGAACCTGATCCGGTTAATACCGGCGTAGGGAACGAAAGCGAAACGGCCCCTCTCGGTGCTTCTCACCGATTCACGATCATTCCTGGCTTGTTGCTGACGTTTCCCGCGCCACTGTCTTCGGGAGTGGAACGCGTGAACGACTTTTTGGCTCAACCCCATCGCTCCGGGCCCCCGGTGGCGCTGACCATTGCCGGCAGCGACAGCGGCGGGGGTGCGGGCATCCAGGCAGACCTGAAAACCTTTGCCGCCTGCGGTATTTTCGGCTGTAGCGCTCTGACCGCCCTGACCGCTCAAAACAGCGTGGGGGTGCAGGCGGTACATCCGGTGCCCCCCGAATTCGTCGTCCAGCAGCTCAACTCCGTACTCTCTGACTTCTCCGTGCGCGCCATCAAGACCGGCATGCTGGCCAACGTCGGTGTGTTGGAGGCGGTGGTCCAAGTGCTGAATGACTGGCCCGACATTCCCCTGGTAGTGGACCCGGTGATGGTGTCCACCAGTGGGGATCGCCTGCTGGAGCCGGAGGCGGAGCGCATTATCCGCGACCGGCTCCTACCCCGCGCCACGCTGGTTACCCCCAACCTGCCCGAGGCCGCCGCCCTGCTGGGAGAGCCCTCCACCGAGGAGCAAGCCGGCCTGTGGCGACAAGCCGAACAGCTCCTGGCCATGGGGCCGGGGGCGGTCTTGCTCAAAGGTGGGCACAGCGAGGGGGCCGAGGCCATGGACCTGCTGCTCAGTGCCGAGCTGTCCGAGGTGCTCTCCCGCCCGCGCCTGAGAACCGCCAACACCCACGGCTCTGGCTGTACCCTTTCGGCCGCCATTGCCGCCGGTCTGGCACGGGGCCTGACGCTTGCCACCGCCGTGGCCGAGGCCAAAGATTATGTGCAGGGGGCGCTCGCCGGCTCAATGGGGTGGCAGCTGGGTCGCGGCGCGGGCCCACTGGACCACTTCTATCGCCAGCACTGGCCGGAGCCTCCGCTGCCCTCGCACGCCCCTTTATCCTCCGAAACCGAATGACCACTGACTGAATACCCGAATCAAGGAGTTTGCTATGCCGTCCCAACCCAAAGCGCAACCGTTACGCGAATCCGCCGAGGTCGACAATGCCTCGGTCCAGCCGATGCCCGGCTCAAAAAAAGTGTATGTCCAGGGCTCGCGTCCGGATATTCGCGTTCCCATGCGGGAAATCGAACTGAGTCAGACGCCCACCGAGTTTGGGGGTGAAGACAACCCGAGCCTGCGGGTGTATGACACCTCGGGTATTTATACCGACCCGCAAGCGAATATCGACCTGCGCCAGGGTCTGCCCGCCCTCCGGGCCGCCTGGATTGAGGAGCGGGACGATACCGAGATACTGTCCAAAGCGAGCGCTCACTACACACAGAAGCGGATGGAGGACCCGGAGTTGACCTCTCTGCGGTTTGATCTCACCCGCCAGCCCCGCCGCTCCAAAAGCGGAGCGAATGTGAGCCAGATGCACTATGCCCGGCGCGGTATTATTACCCCCGAGATGGAATATATCGCCATTCGCGAGAACATGGCCCTGGCCGATGCGCGCGAGCGCGGCGACATGCAGCACCCCGGGGTCGCGTTCGGGGCGAACATTCCCGATGAGATTACCCCCGAGTTTGTGCGCTCGGAAGTCGCCCGCGGCCGGGCGATCATCCCCTGCAATATCAACCACCCGGAAACCGAGCCGATGATCATCGGCCGTAACTTCCTGGTGAAAATCAACGGCAACATCGGCAACTCGGCCCTGGGCTCTTCCATCGAAGAGGAAGTCGCCAAGCTCACCTGGGGCACCCGCTGGGGCGCCGACACGGTCATGGATCTGTCCACCGGCAAGCACATTCACGAAACCCGGGAGTGGATTCTGCGTAACTCTCCGGTGCCCATCGGTACCGTGCCCATTTATCAGGCGCTGGAGAAAGTGGATGGGGTTGCCGAAGACCTGACCTGGGAAGTCTTCCGGGACACGCTGATCGAACAGGCCGAACAGGGCGTTGATTACTTCACCATTCACGCCGGGGTACTGCTGCGCTATGTGCCTCTGACCGCCGAGCGAGTGACCGGCATCGTCTCCCGGGGTGGGTCGATCATGGCCAAATGGTGCTTGGCCCACCACAAGGAAAGCTTCCTCTATACCCACTTCGATGATATCTGCGAAATCATGAAGGCCTACGACGTGGCCTTCTCCCTGGGGGATGGCCTGCGCCCCGGGTCGGTGGCCGATGCCAACGATGAGGCGCAGTTCGGTGAGTTGGAGACTCTGGGCGAGTTGACTCACCGCGCTTGGGAGCACGACGTTCAGGTGATGGTGGAGGGCCCCGGCCACGTGCCCATGCAGATGATCAAGGAAAACATGGACAAGCAGATCGAGGCCTGCGGCGAAGCGCCGTTCTATACCCTCGGGCCGTTGACTACGGATATCGCCCCCGGTTATGACCACATCACCTCCGGCATCGGGGCGGCCATGATCGGCTGGTATGGCTGCGCAATGCTCTGCTATGTCACGCCCAAAGAGCACTTGGGCCTGCCCAATAAGGATGATGTGAAAACCGGCATTATTACTTACAAAATCGCCGCCCACGCGGCGGACTTGGCCAAGGGTCATCCGGGGGCGCAGTTGCGGGACAACGCCCTGTCCAAGGCGCGCTTTGAATTCCGCTGGGAGGATCAGTTCAACCTGGGCCTGGACCCGGACACGGCTCGCTCCTTCCACGACGAGACGCTGCCTAAGGACTCGGCCAAGGTGGCGCACTTCTGTTCCATGTGCGGGCCCAAGTTCTGCTCCATGAGAATTTCTCAGGAAGTGCGAGATCATGTGGCGGCCCAGGGGACAGAAGTTGTGGAAGAGGCCGTCCGAATGATCGACGTGGAGGCCGAAATGCAGGAGAAAGCCCGCGAATTCCGCGAACAGGGCGCGGAGCTTTACCAGAAAGTCTGATTGAGAGCTTTCTCTCCAGGTCGTCCGGACCCTCCAGAGAGTCCGGGCGCGCTACCGGGTGAACCTTTCTCAAAACGCGATGAATATGTCCCTATAGCTCCCTCACTTCGTCCCTGAAGTGAGGGTTTGAGAAAGGTTCACCCGGCATCGCGCCCTCTGTGGATAGCCGAACACTCGATAGCTGCCGTAGGGTTGGTCGGTACGACGCTTCGGAGCGAAGCGCACCTACCATTTTGCACTTCATCCCAATCCCACTTGCAAGTAGCCTAGCACCCGCGACTTCGGGGAGCGTAGGGTATGGTAAGGCGGTAGCCGCCACCTACCATTCATGACCTCCACGTGCTAAAGCTAGCCGAACGCTCACATGCTACGTAGTATATCGGTAAGAATTCACTGCAAGGACACGGCGTCAGGCAGACGGTTTCGAAACCGTCTGCCTGATGGCGGGTCCGTGGCCGCTACTTTAGCTCCACCTCTAAATAGGCTCGAACCATGACCAACTGGAAAAAAGCCCCCTACACCCGCGACGATGTGGAAATCACCGACCGGGAAACCCTCTACAAAAACTTCTTCCGCGCCGAGAAACTCACCCTCAAACACAAACTGTTTCAGGGGGGCTGGACCGACCCCATGTCCCGCGAGCTCTTCCGGCGCGGCCCCGCCGTCGGCGTGCTGCTCTACGACCCCGAGCGCGACCTCATTGGCTTGGTGGAGCAATTCCGCGCCGGTGCGCTCGATGACCCTCAGGGCCCCTGGTGCCTGGAAATCGTCGCCGGCATGATCGAAGAGGGCGAAACCCCCGAAGACGTGGCGCGACGGGAATCCGTCGAAGAAGCTGGCGTCGAGCCCCAGCACCTGGAGTATATCGGCAGCTATTTCCCCAGTCCCGGGGCCTGTGATGAGAAAATGCACGTCCTCTGCAGCCTGGTGGATCTCGGCCAAGCCGGCGGAATTCACGGCCTGGACGAGGAGAACGAAGACATCAAAGTGCACGTCATTCCCGCGCTAGAGGCTTTCGAATGCCTGTACAAGGGGCGCTTCAACAACGCCGCCGTGTTGATCTGCCTGCAATGGCTGCAGCTCAACCGGGAGCGGTTGAAACAGGGATAAATGCCCAAAGGTCTGTTAGACTCAATTTAATCCGTCCGATTCGCCGGGCGGCCAGGCCGCCCAATGTCCCCTCGGCATACTCGTCGCCGCCCGTTTTCGGGTGAGAGGGGGTCTTGGCGATCAAATTGTGACCAAGAAATTGACGACAGGTACCGCAGACACTGCAGGAGAGTCTCCGCGAATGATAAAAAGCCGCTACAAGGTCAATTTATCCCGTCAGCTTGCCGAGTGCGAAGCCAACTACTGGCGCCTGTGCAAGCTGATGCCGGAGGGCGTAGGCGGTGAGCGCTGGCAGTTTGCGGTGACCAGTGGCGGCCAGCAGTGGCGGACCCAGATTGAAGTGACCGAACGCTCGCGCTACACCACGACGTTGCGCCTTAGCCAGTCGGACGCGGCCCTGGGGGATGACTGGCTCAAGGCGCCCCAGCTCACCGTGCGCCTCTACCATGACGCCCAACTGGCCGAGGTGCTCGCCTGGGAGCGCCATCGCCACCTGCAGCCCCGCTATGAGTACCCCAACCGTGCCATGTACCACCAGGATGAAAAGGCGCAATTGAACCGCTTTCTCGGCGAGTGGCTCGGTTTGTGCTTGGCGAAAGGGCACACCCTGGAGACGGTCTGGTAGACCTCCCGCTTTCTGACGCTCTTCACACTCCCTGACAAAAGTTCCGACACTGTTGGCAACTTCCTTGCACCTGTCTCAACTTGTGGTTATTCTCCAAGCACATTCTCAATTGCTCAGCCACGCTTCCGGGGCCATCCAGAGTGGCCGGCCCGGGGCGCAATGAGTCAATTGGAAGCGGAATCAACCGGATTATTGAGACGTTCGTGCGCCTGATTCAGATAACCGACTGCCATTTGGGCCCTCTGTCTGATCCCTCCCTGCTGGGACTCAACACCGACCAGAGCCTGGCGGATGTAATGGAGTTGATTGCCAAGGAGCAATCGACCTATGACGCTATGGTATGCACTGGCGATGTCGCCAGCGATGCCCACACCGAGTGCTATGGGCGTTTTGTCGAGACGATTCGCCGTTACACCGACGTCCCCCTGGGCTGGCTGCCCGGCAACCACGACTCGGCCGCGACCATGGCGCAGTACGAGGGCGAGGAGGTGCCCGAGTCCCGCGTGATGATGGTGGGCGAGTGGATGCTCGTGCTGCTTGACTCGGCGGTTCCCGGCTACGTGCACGGGCGCCTGGCCCAAAGTGAGCTGGAGTTCCTGGAGCAGACACTGGCCAGCAACGGCCAGCGCCCGACCATGATTATGCTCCACCACCAGCCGGTACCGGTGGGCAGCAAATGGATTGATGAATACATCCTCGACAACGCCGATGAGTTCTTTCAGGTCGTGGACGCTCACCCACAGGTGAAAGCCATTTCCTGGGGGCATGTGCATCAGTTCTATCAGGGCGAGCGAAATGGGGTTCAGCTGTTTGCCACTCCCGCTACCTGTATCCAGTTCGAGCCCGGCAGCCAGGACTTCGCGGTGGATCACGCCATGCCGGGTTACCGCTGGTTTGAGCTGCACTCCGACGGCAGCCTGGAGACCGGCGTCTCGCGCGTGACCGACCGCGAATACCATATCGACTATCGCTCCGCCGGTTACTGATGGCGCCGGCCCCCCGGTTACTCTATCTCCATGGGTTCCTCAGCTCGCCCGCGTCCTTCAAGGCGCGTCAGGTTAGCGCGTGGGTCGCACGCCACCGCCCCGACATCGACTTTCAGTGCCCACACCTTTCTCCCTATCCGAGCGAAACGGCTCGACAACTGGAAGCGCTGGTCCCTACCGAGGCGCCCCTCTATCTGATGGGGAGCTCTCTGGGCGGCTTCTGGGCCACCTGGCTGGCCGAACGCTATCGGGCCCCGGCCGTACTGATTAACCCGGCCGTGGCGCCCTGGCAATTTATGCCAAATTATGTGGAGGTTGACCTCAAGGGCTATCATACCGATGATACGTACCGCTTGAGCGCCCACCATGTGGATGAGTTTCGGGCCTATGAAGTGGCCTCACCGACCCGTCCCCAGGCCCTCTGGCTGCTGGCGCAAACGGGGGATGAGACCCTGGACTACCGCCAGGCGGTGGCCAAATATAAGGGGGCAAAGCAGACCGTGGAGCCCGGTGGCGATCATGGCTTTCAAGGTTTTGAGCGCTACATCCCCGAGGCCATCGCGTTCCTCGAAGAACATTGAAGTCGCACCTAGCGTATTCCCGCCGGGGCGGTAACGATATTAAACGGTAAGAACGACAACAGAGCTAATAAACCCTATATGGCGAATTACTCCTCAGAAGATATTGAAGTTCTCACGGGGCTTGACCCGGTTAAGAAGCGCCCGGGCATGTACACCGATACCTCTCGCCCCAACCACTTGGCCCAGGAGGTGATCGACAACAGCGTGGACGAGGCGCTGGCCGGCCACGCCAAGAGCATTCAGGTGGTGCTGCACAAGGACCACTCCGTTACCATTTCCGACGATGGCCGCGGCATGCCCGTGGACATGCACCCGGAGCAGGGCAAACCCGGGGTGGAGGTGATTTTGTGCACCCTGCACGCCGGCGGTAAGTTCTCCAACAAGAACTACCAATTCTCCGGCGGTTTGCACGGGGTGGGGGTGTCGGTGGTCAATGCCCTGTCCAAGATGTTGGAAATCACCATCAAGCGGGATGGCCAAGTGCACCGCATGGGGTTCGTCAACGGCGATAAAGCCACGGACCTGGAAGTGATCGACACCTGCGGCAAGCGCAACACCGGCACCGCCATCCGGTTTCTGCCCAACCCCAGCTATTTTGAATCTCACAAGTTCAGCATCAGCCGGCTGCGTCATGTGCTCCGGGCCAAGGCCGTGCTGTGTCCGGGGCTGACAGTCATCTTCAAGGATGAGCAGTCCGGGGAGACCGATGAGTGGTTTTATGAAGACGGCCTCAAGGATTACCTGCTGGGCGCTACCCAAGGCTGGGAAACACTGCCCGAACAGCCTTTTGTGGGCGAGTTCAACGGTAAAACCGAAGCGGTCAACTGGGCCGTTCAGTGGCTGCCTGAAGGGGGCGAACTGGTACAGGAAAGTTACGTCAACCTAATCCCCACGGCCCAGGGCGGCACCCATGTGAACGGCCTGCGCACCGGTTTGCTGGACGCACTGCGGGACTACTGTGAATTTCGCAGCCTTCTGCCCCGGGGCGTCAAACTGGCGCCCGAGGATGTGTGGGCGAACTGCAGCTACGTCTTGTCATCGAAACTGGCGGACCCTCAGTTCTCGGGTCAGACCAAAGAGCGCTTGTCCTCCCGGGAAGCGGCGGCGTTCGTCTCCGGCATTGCCAAGGATGCCTTCGCCCTCTGGCTCAACCAGCACACCGAGGACGGTGACAAGCTGGCGGAGCTGTGCATCAACAACGCCCAGCGGCGGGTGCGCTCCAGTAAAAAAGTCGCCCGAAAAAGAGTTACCCAGGGCCCGGCTTTACCCGGCAAACTGGCGGACTGTTCGAGCTCCGACCCGGTACGCAGTGAACTTTTTTTGGTGGAGGGGGATTCGGCCGGCGGTTCCGCCAAGCAGGCGCGGGATCGCGAGTTCCAGGCGATCATGCCGCTGCGCGGGAAGATTCTGAACACTTGGGAGGTGGATGTTTCCGACATCTTCTCCAATCAGGAGGTGCACGATATTTCCGTGGCGTTGGGGGTGGATCCCGGCGCGGCGGATCTGACTCAGTTGCGTTATCACAAGATTTGTATTCTGGCGGATGCGGATTCCGACGGCCTGCATATCGCGACGCTGTTATGCGCGCTGTTTGTGCAGCACTTCCGCCCGCTGGTGGAAAACGGTCATGTCTTTGTGGCTATGCCGCCGTTGTACCGGATCGATGTGGGGAAGGAGGTGTATTACGCCTTGGATGAGAGCGAGCGCAACGGTGTTCTGGATCGCATTGAGGCGGAGAAGAAGAAAGGCAAGGTGAATGTTCAGCGCTTTAAGGGGCTGGGTGAGATGAATCCGCTTCAGTTGCGTGAGACGACCATGGCCCGCGATACCCGACGGTTAGTGCAGCTCGGCATTGATGATATCGAGGGCACTCTGAAAATGATGGATATGCTTCTCGGTAAAAAACGCGCCTCTGATCGTCGCGTCTGGCTTGAGAGCAAGGGGAACTTGGCCGATATCCCTGTGTAGTTGTGTAGTGGCATTGGGGTCCGGTCCGGGGTGGGGCATACCCCTTGGAGACCCGCCGTGAACCCCTCCCTGGGGGCTTCTCATCGGCATCCATGCCTCAGAGAGTCTCCAAGGGGTATGCCCCACCCCGGACCTCAGTGCCAGTAGACAGTTTTGAGGAAGAGCTTATTTTTCATTAAAGATTCCTTTCCCTGTGCCACCGCTGGTGTCAGGACGCGCTCCCCGAATAGTCGAATCGGATGTAGTTTTGAGCATTTGGGAGCGGAATATTGGCACTGAGGATTGCAGGGGAGGTGTACCACTTCGAGACTCTCTGAGGCATGGATGCCGATGAGAAGCCTACAGGGATGTATTTACGGCGGGTCTCGAAGTGGTACACCTCCCCTTCAATCCGGGCTTCACGTATCCCCCTAGTTAAACTAATAGAGAGACTTCTCCCCCTCAGGGCGCGTCTTGAACCGCCGATGTACCCACATGTATTGCTCGGGGCACTCTCTGACCCGTGCCTCCACAAACGCATTGATCGTCGCCGCATCCGCCTTATCATCGCCGGTCGGAACCGACGTCAGTGGCGGGTAGACTTTGACATCGTACCCACTGCCATCCTCCCGGCGATAATGCGTAAACGGAATCAACCGGGACCGACCCATGCGCATCAACTGCAGCGTCGCCGTAATCGTCGCCGCCGGCACCCCGAAAAACGGCACAAACACATGAGGGCGGCGAGGGCCGTAATCCTGGTCCGGCGCATACCAGACCGCCCTTCCCTTGCGTAGATGGCGGACCATCTGGCGCAAATCCTCGCGGGCAATGGTCACGCCCCCGTCGCTGAAACGCTCCCGCCCCCGGCGCTGGATAAAATCGTACAGCGCATTGTTGTGCGGACGGTACAACCCATCGATCGAATGACTCATGCACAAAAACTTGGCGCCCAGGTCCAAGTGAGTGAAATGCATGGCCAGCAGAACCACGCCCTCCCCCTCATCGGCCGCCTGGCGCAAATGTTCCAACCCCTCCACCGTATAAAGCTTCTCAAGTCGCCGTCGGGGCCAGAACCAAGCCATGCCGGTCTCAAAAAGTGCCAGCGCCGTGGACTCGAAATTATGGCGCGCCAGCGCCACCCGTTCCCGCTCCGGTTTTTCCGGGACGCACAGCTCAAGATTGCGCAGCGCCGTGTGGCGGCGGCTCTTGGCCAAGTGCCAGAGCACTCGTCCCAGGCCCCGCCCCAGCGCCAGTTGGGCACGATAGGGCAATAGAGCCAGTAGCCACCAGATTCCAAAGCCCACCCAGGTTAACCAATAGCGCGGGTGAAACAGTCGGCGGGAGACTCTCGGCATTTCGTCATTTCCTCATGCGCAGGCAAAAGCGCTATTCTAACGCGTATCACCGCGGTGGGTACGTCTCTCCGCTATACTAATATAGATGCCAAGCACTGAATCCATCGGGTTGTGAGGAGCAGCTTTGTACCAAGGTCAGTCATTGCGACAGGCGCTGCGCGCCGCTACGCAAGTGGAACACAAGGCGCTTGAGGCTCAACCGCTAATGCGGCGGCTGCTTTCCCCGGAGCTGACGCTGGCCGAGTACGGTCAAATCGTGCAGGCCCAACGAGCTTTTTACCGCTTTCAGGAGCCGTTACTCTGGCCCCACGAGCGCGAGCTTCGTGACTGTTTGCCCGAAGTGGGCTACCACTATCACTCCCGTTTGCCTTCCCTGGAGCGCGACTGTCGTCAGTTAGCGCTGGCCGAGGACGGGGTTGAAAGTGAACCGGTGAGTGCGTTTCGCCCGAAGTCCTCCGAAGAAGCGTTGGGTGTGCTATACGTCCTGGAAGGGGCGAGTCAGGGAGGGCGGGTAATCGCTCGTCGTCTCAGTCAGGTGCTTGCTCTGGACAGTGATAATGGCGCGGGTTTTTTCTCACTTTACGCCAAACAGGATAGTTGGAAATTATTGTGCCGTTGGCTGGAAATGCTTCCCAGCGAGGAACCCTGGGAGGAGGCACTTACGGGAGCGAAAAGCACATTCACAGCATTGAAAGTTCATTTTGATCATTGGCAGAGGCGACTGAGTGGCTGTTAAAAACTCCCAGCAGGGCGTAGAGGAACTCCAGGGAGCACAGAACGAGTGTGCGCGCGAGCCCATCCATATCCCGGGTGCCGTGCAAAGCTTCGGTGTGCTGCTGAGCTTTGATGCGGCCATCAGCCGCGTTTGGCAGGTCAGTGCCAATGTCAGCCAGCACCTTGGGCTCGGCGTGGACGATTGCCTCGGTGCCAGCGCGATCGACATATTCGGTAAGACCTTGCTCGGTCGCATCCGGCGGGGCCTTAAAGAGACGGACCGACTTCCCGGTGCCCTGACGGTGACCCGCAAGTTGGGTGGTGCCTCTCGTAAGCTGCACGTGGTGGCCTACCGCAGCGGAGATGCCGTGGTGGTGGAGCTGGAGCCTCTGGCCGGCGGGGCACGTTACCGTTGGCTGTCACTGGTCAACGACTGGATTTCCCGGCTGGTGGAAACTCGCACCGAGAATGATGTGATGGCATTGCTGTGTGAAGCCGTTCGCGCGATTACTGGTTACAACCGAGCCCTCATTTACTCATTTGATGAAGAGTGGAATGGCAAGGTTCTGGCGGAGAGCCGTAGCGAGACCCTCTCATCCTTGTTGGGGCAGCACTTTCCCGCCTCTGATATCCCGCCTCAGGTCAGGGCCATGTATGGCAAAAACCGCGTTCGAATGATTGCCGATGCCCGGGCGGAACCGGCGCGGTTGGTACCAGCCATGAACCCGGCTAATGGTCAGCCGCTGGACTTGAGCTACGGTTACCTTCGCGCGGTCTCTCTCGTTCACACTGAGTATATGCAGAATATGGGAGTAAGTTCCTCCCTATCGGTGGCGATCTATGCCGATGCCCAGTTGTGGGGGCTGGTGAGCTGCCACAGTAGCGATGTTCTGGCGCTGTCTCCGTCCGCTCGAGACAGCGTGGTTACCCTCGTTGAAGTTGCCAGCCAGCGCCTGTTTCTGCTCAAGGCCGAAGCGGAGGCCCATTATCGTTCTCAGATCCACGATAATCGGGTACAGCTTGCCGGAGGGGTACAGGAGCGTCAGGCACCGAGTGATCTGGTGCGCCAACATGGCGAACACTGGCAGCAACTGTTCAGTGTGGAAGGGCTCGCGCTTGTCTATTTGGGGGAGACTACCCTGTTCGGGCCCACCCCCGGGGAGGATCAGGTCCTGGCCTTAACTCATTGGCTGGATAGTCAATTGAAAGGGGCGGAACCCTGGGCCACAACCTCTCTGACCGCGTCGGGCTACCCGGATGCGGAGGCTATATTGGACTGTTGTTGCGGATTGTTGGCCATGCCTTTATTGATCGATATGGACGCCCGCGGTTGGCTGCTGCTGTTCCGGCCGGAACAGTTTGAAATGGTGCCCTGGGCGGGTAAGCCGGATAAGGTACCGGAGGTACGCGATGGGCGTACGGTGTTATCCCCTCGAACCTCCTTTGCGACCTGGGTGGAAGAAGTCAGCGGGAAAAGCCAAGCGTGGCATCCAGCGCAAGTCAATGCCGCCCGGGACTTGGGCGATGATCTGGCGGTGATTGCGGCGGCCCATGAAATTACCCGTTTGAATGAATATTTGCGGCGCGAGCGTAAGGCTTTGGCGGAGGCGAATGAACACCTTGAGAAAGTGGCCAATACCGATGCGCTGACCGGCACGCTGAACCGCTACCGGATTGAACATCTGGTGCAGATGAGCATGGCCAATGCCGAGCGGTACGGTCAGCCGTTTTCCCTGCTGCTCTTTGACTTGGACCACTTCAAACTGATCAATGACACCTGCGGGCACGAAGTGGGGGACCGGGTCTTAAAAACGTTGGTGGCCGCTTTGACCGAAGGGTTGCGAGAAGGAGACCAGTTGGGCCGCTGGGGCGGTGAGGAGTTTCTGGTGTTGGCGCCGAACACAGTATTAGATGACGCCGGCATTTTCGCCGAGCGACTGAGGGGCGTGGTAGTGGACACGACGTTCGGGTTGGAGGAGCCGGTGACCATCAGCATCGGTGTGGCCGAATGGCGTAAGGGCGATACCATGAAGAGTCTGTTGGTGCGAGCCGATCAGGCCATGTACGACGCCAAACACTCTGGCCGCAACCGGGTTCACCTGCAGGCGCGTTAGTGGGCCTTTCCCCGAACGCCCTGTGAACCGGACGCCGGAATGGTCCTTCGGTTTACCATAGGGTTTATCTCGGTGTTACCATAGCGCCTTCAGTGCCGCAGCCATGGGGAAACCTTTTGAAACTGTCCGTCATCATGACCACCTACAACTCGCCCGTCTGGTTGGAAAAAGTCCTTTGGGGGTACAGCGCGCAGACGCACACTGATTTTGACATCGTTATTGGGGATGACGGCTCAACCAACGAGACCCGAGAGATGATTGATCGTCTGCGCGAGGAAACCGGGCTTGCGATTACCCACCTGTGGCAAGAGGACGACGGTTTCAGAAAGTGCCGGATTCTCAACAAGTGCATACTGGAGGCCTCGTCCGAATACTTGGTGTTTACCGACGGGGACTGCATTCCCCGCAAGGATTTCCTTGCCGTTCATGCGAGCGAGGCCCGGCCCGGTACTTATCTATCCGGCGGGTACCACAAGCTGCCCATGGCCACGAGCAAAGCCATTACCAAAGACGATATCCTGAGCGGCCGGTGTTTTGATTTGGCGTGGCTCAAGTCCCATGGCCTAAAGGCCAGCCACAAGAACCTCAAGCTAACCGCCACGCCGTTTCAAGCTTCGATACTGAATAAAATCACCCCGACC
The DNA here is from genome assembly GCF_039822625.1 of Marinimicrobium locisalis. Taxonomy (NCBI): domain Bacteria; kingdom Pseudomonadati; phylum Pseudomonadota; class Gammaproteobacteria; order Cellvibrionales; family Cellvibrionaceae; genus Marinimicrobium; species Marinimicrobium locisalis. The sequence goes on along the minus strand of NZ_JBDLLG010000006.1, from coordinate 147,736 downwards.
GCCTGCAACTTCAAAGGCTCCAACGGGTCGGTGTGGAAGAAGGATGCTCTGGCGGTGAACGGGTTTGACGAGCGGATGCCCTGGGGCGGGCTGGACCGGGAGTTCGGGGTACGTCTGAGCAACGCCGGTATCCGGCCCAAGCACGTTCGCTACAACGCGATTGTGGTGCATCTTGACCACCCGAGGGGCTACAAGTCCCCCGAGCTAGTGGCGCAGAACAAGGCGCTTCGAATCAAAAGCGAAAAAGAAAAGCTAACGCGCACCGACCACGGTATAGCCCAACTGGAACAGGCAGGCCGCGAGCGCTAACCACGGGCGAGTTAAAGGCGGCCTGCTAGAGGCTCTTCTCGCTCAGCGCAATCGGTGGCGTTATGATTTTCCGAAATGCCGGTGGAAGAAAACCTCAATACTATTCAGGCGTTTTAGCCATCGCTGGCCTGAGAGGGGGGTATAGCGCCAGGGCTTGGGAGGGGTATGCCCATTGCAAGTCAGGTAGTCTTCGGCAATGGGTAACTGGTCCTCCGGCCGGGCGATGAACTGCTCGCTTTGCTCGGTGGACCATAGCTCAAAGGGATAATAGCCACACTGCATCTTTTCCTCTGCATACTTCAGCGCCCAGGTTTTCTTTTTGCCCCGGTAGGCCGGTACATTAGGGAGCCACATGGCAAAAGGCGAATAGAGGTAGGGCATGGGGCCAAACATCGCTTTGGCTTGGCGATCGTTCTCCGGTTCGGAGGTGCGAAAGGTCCACTGCCGCTGCAGGAGCCGGGCGGGCGAGGTAATCAGCAAGTCTGAGTAATGCAGCCCGGCGCTTTGACCCCGGTTCTCCCGATAGAGGAGTTCGGTTTTCCCCTGTTCGGGCACCTGAAACGGCCGGCGGCTTTTAGCGGAGGCCCGAAGGAAGCAGGGTTGAACAAAACCCAGCGACGGGTTCTCCGAAAATAGCCGGTCCAGAAACTGGAGTTCCTCCTCAAGAATGGGCCGCACAACCTGGGTATCATCCTGCAGAAAACAGACTAGCGAGGAGGCATCTTTCAGCCGCTCAATGGCGCTCTGCATGTTGGCGTAAAGGCCGCCGTGTTTGGTGGAGCCGGCTTTTTCGGGGGTGACGACTGTGTGCGTTGCCCGGATGTTCTCCAAAACCGAGAGGGTTTGAGCATCATCGCTGTCGTCGTCAAACACAATAATCTCCGCCCCCGGCAGGCACTGCTCGATTGAGCGAACGCAGTTGTCCAGAAACGGCCCTCTGTTGAACGAGAATATGCAGAATATCATTGTGTTTTACCCACTAATGCCCCGAGGCGAGCCCGCGAATCGGGATGGTCGGCCCACTCACTGAGTGTCGGCTCGGGAGTGATGCGTCTGCCGACTCCACAGCCATAGAAAAATAAGAGGCAGCCAAGTGTAGAGCCAAATGGTTTTAACGGAGATGATCAAGGTGTAGGTATTGGTGGTCACCAGCAGCATGACCGCCGCGAAGATTCCCAGCATATACCACTTGGCGGTGGCACTGGTGCGGGCGGTGTAAATCCCCCGCAGCACGGTGCCCAGAAGCAAAAGCAGCAACCCCAGGCCCACCAGCCCGGTTTGGGCAAACGTGCCGATAAACAGGTTGTGTGGCTGGGCCGTGCCGATGCCGGATTCTTTATAGATCTTCAGCCCGGCGGCGGTCGACTCCAGATCCGTGGCCGCCCCGTGGCCAAACAGCAACGACTCCGGCGGGTGCTGCAGGTGCGCTGACCACAAAAGCAGCCGGTAGGAGGTGCCCCGCTCGACCATGACTTTAATAAGGTTCTCCAGGCCGTAGAGCCAAAGTACCCCCACCAGTGCGATCACCAAACAGCCGGTGGCGGCCAACAGTATTTTCCAGTGGCGGTGGGCGATGGCACCCACGAGCAAGGCATAGGCAACCACCAGCGCCAGGGCCAGGGTCGGGCCCCGGCTTCCGGAGAGCAGAGTACAGGCGCAGGTTAAGATCAACGCGGAAAACAGCAGGGCCTGATCCTTCCAGGTCAGTTCGTTCCGTTTCTGCCAGAGCAGGAAGGCACCGATGCACAGGTAAATGATTAGCACCGACACCCCTTCGATGGGCTGGTAAAGCGCCCCTATCCCGCTAAGCCGGCCGGCAAAACCCTGGAATACGCCAAAAATAATCAGTGCCGAGAGACTGCCGAGAATAATGCAGGTCAGTAGAAACCGCCCGAGGAAGTGCGGATCCCTAAGCAGGGGCGGCACCGCCAGAAACAGGACGAGCACCAACAATAAGGTCTCAAAGCTCCAGCGAAGGGCGTGGAGGTGCTGGCTCCAGTCGGCCTGACTGACAATGAGGGAGCCGAGCGTGGTGTAGAGTAGAAGCCCGACACAGACGCGCAACAGGGTATCGGTGGTATCAATGCGCACGCGGCCCACGACCATCATGGCTAACACGGGTAGGCTCATGGCTAGGTGAAACCACCCTTTGTATAAATCCGGGTGGGGGGAGATCGCCGATAGTGCAATCCATATCAAAAACAGGGTCGGTAGCTTTTGCTGGTACCGGCCCAGGGGGCGTTCCAGGTCATTGGCTGTCATAGCGTGTTGATCCATCCAAGCAGGCGTTCCGTGTAGTCGCTAGCGCGCCAGTTATGTTTGCCGCTGCTCTGAGAGTGAAGCGTAATGTAGTGGATGTCGGGCCTCTGGAACAAGTGAGTCACTTGCTGGACCACCGCTTCGGCGTTACTGGTGTCGAAAATATATTGCATGAGTTCCGGCGCCCGCCAGTCGACGGGCTGTTGGCTCCAGCTTTTCAAGTATTGTTTGTAGAGACCGAACTCGGACCAGCGGCGCGGCGGCTGGTTCAGTAGGTGCTGCCACCAGGGCAGGCCGCTTTGCTGCTCCAGGTGCGCGAGCATTGCCCACACTGCCTCACCATCAAGCACAAAGGGGGTGTCGAAGTAAGTGTTTACTTCATCCTCCTCATTCAAGGGCGAGCGCCCGGTCAGCTTGGCGGCGCTGTCCACCCACTTGCGTACCTTGCCTTTGAGGGTGCCGACTGGCTGCCATCGGGCGAAGCACACCACGGCCCCCGGGGTGCGAAAGTCTCGCACCTGCGCCGCCGGGGTCACGACCACATCGGAGTCCAGCACGATGGTGGTAGCTCGGCCGGTCGCGCTCGCCACCGCCAGCTTGCATAACTGCTGCGTATGCCAGCCGGTGTAGGAGGGCCAACGTGGCCAGCCCAGGTTTCGGCGCAGGCTGCCGCTGATGCGGGTCAAGTGTCGGCCGGCGTGGGCGCCAATGTGGCGGGCCCGCTGCCGCCGTTTCTCTACGATGGGAGGCAGCACCTCGGCCGTGGAACGCAGCACCACGTTTGGCTCTTCGGCAAAAGTGCGGAATAGCGGTAAATCCTCGGTTTGGACCACCACATGATGCTCAAGGGTCGCCAGGGGCGAGCGCGCGAGAGAGGCGCGCAGCAACCGGAAATGATCCAGGTCCCCTGCCCAGGTGGGCGTCAGCACAATGGTATCGGCGTTGGGGGGCTTGGAGTCGAGCTCCTCGGCGCGTGTGGTGTGACTCATCAGGCGCGGTCCCTCAGCCAGGATTGTAGGCGCCGCAGGGCGGTTCTCACGCCGGTATTGGCTTTGCTGCCCGTGTAGCGCCCCTTGGCGATATGGCGGATACGATAAACCCCGGGAATGGGGAGTGGCTCCCCCTGGCTGCGAATCAGCCAGCGAAAGGCTCGGTCCTCATGACATTTGGCAAATTGCTCGGTGGGCTGTTGGTACAAGTCGATATTGCGACAGTAGCCCACCGCGCGGCACACATCGCCATGGGCGATCTGTAACGGCCCGGTGGCCTTGGAAGGAAATTTCGAAGTGAAGGATGACGTATCGATATCCAGCACCTGGGGCTCCCCCGTTCCGGCTTTGAGCATGGGGTTGTCTTCGGCGAGCAGGTCAGTGCAGCGCTCTTCCCTGGGGAATACCAGAGCGCTTTGCCGGTTCTGCAATTGTTCCGCGAGCACATCGAGACAGCCCTCACGGAACATCAAGTCGCAATCGGTAAACCAGACCCAGTCGGCATGGGTTTCCAGCGCCGCCTTGTTGCGGCCGATGCCTCGGCGGAAAAGCTGCTGGCGCGGCAGCGGTTGCCAGTTCCAGGTCACCCCGGGAACGGACTGCTCGGAAAAGAAGGCCAGAAGGCGCTCGGTCTGCTCGTCCTCCGGGCAATAGAAGACCGTCATGGTGACGGAAAGGTTGTGCGGTGGAAAAAGCACGAGCGAACTGAGCTGGTAGGCGAGGAAGTGCGAATAGTTCCAGCAGTGGCTGACCACTTCCAAACTCAGATGACCGGTCTTGGCCGCGCGGGAGGCCACCGGCGGCAGGTTGGGCTCGAACCACTGAGGTGGCACCCAGCCCTTGGCGGCCAGTCGGAAAAAGGCGAGGCGAAGTCCGTCATACATGGCAGCAAACCCGTGCGATCACTCAAGGGCCCGGTCGTCGGGGCGGCAAAACGGCCGGCATTCTATCACGGCAAAGGGGCTTGCTAGCAGGTCGTTTTTCAGCGGTAACCTTGTTTCAGCGCTTTAATAAAAGGCGTGGGTGAACCGGCATTGCCGGGCCAGTGTTTTTCGACGCCTCGCTGGAGGCGCTTGAGGTTGGCTCGTTTCCATCCGGTGTCTCCTGCCGGGGCGGAGCGTTGTTGTGCGCGGTCGAAGTCGATCAGATAGACCTGCCCGGAATCGGGGTTCACCAGCACATTGGTTGCGTTTAAATCAGCGTGATAAACCCCGGCCTCGTGAAACCGGCGAATACATGCGCCCGCCGCTTCCCAGAGTGGTCGGTCGGTTTGGCTATTGAGCGACAGTAGTGAACGGGTGTGAGGCAACCGTTCCAGAATGATCGCGGCCCGGTAGTTCAAACCGTGGCGGGCGTAACAGGCGGCGATGGGGCGGGGCACCGGCAGGCCCTGGCCGTGGAGTGCCTGCAGCAGGCGGAATTCATTGAAGGAGCGAACCGAGGCCTCCCCCAGGTACAGATAGGCGTCTTTGAGCAGCTTGCCCGGCAGGCCCCCGCGCCGATAGTGGCGCAACACCCACCCGCTCCCGGCTTCCAGAAACCAGGCCGAACCGCGACCGCTGCCGGAGACGGGGGTGGCTAACTCTCCCCAGGTCTCGGGGTTGAAGCTATCCAAATGGACCTCGCCAGTGATGTCGGTGTTCACCAGTGCGTGATGGTGGCCGCGGTCAATTCGTCGGTAGGAGGGTTGGCTCATGGAGGTGGCGATATCCGGGGTGGTTGCCGGTTAACTAGCGTAACAAGGGGGAGAGCTGGGCTCCCGGCCGTCGGCCTGGGCATCTTCCTGCTCAAGCTGGTTCAGTAATGCTCGGCGCAGTTGCGGGAGATGGGAGTGGGCCGGGTCTCGGCTGGCGGTCAGCAGGGTCAGCCGGTCGTCTCGAGCCAGCTTCATCAACGGCGTCAGCTTTTCCGGGTGAGTATTCAGATCGTCGCCGTAATCTGCCGCGAAACGGTCTTCATCAATATCGCCCCGATGCCAGGCGCGGCGCAGCGCCGGGGAGGGGGAGGCGTTCCGATACCACTCCGTCAAGGCCAGTTCGTCCCGGCGCTTGCCCCTGGGCCAGAGCCGGTCGACCAGCACCCGGTGGCCGTCCGTGTCGGCGGCGGGCTCATAGACGCGTTTAAAGAGAATCTGATAGTCCATGAGGCCAATAGTAGCATTGATTGCCCTGGGCGGGCTTTTGTCATTCAAATAGCAATAAGAATTTCGACCAGTTGGATTTGATAATCATAGTCATTTCCATATACTATTGGCAGCTTATGGTGGGCTGTGAGCGACGCCACCGTTCCCCGAATGGGGGGCAATGCGGGAAATCACAGCGTTAAACACTGGAAATAACAGACAATTACCGACAGAAAACCGAATTAGGAGAAGTGTGTGAATTTTCGATGGTCAGCCCTGCTTTTGATGATTCTAGGCGCCCTGACGCTGAGTGCGTGCGGCGGCAGCAGTAATAATGACAATGGCCAGGACGAGCCGGAGACCGAAACCCCGGACACCGACGAGGACAATGGTGACGAAGAGGACAACGAAGACGGCTCCGATGTGCCGACGACCTATACCTTCCCGAACGCCGATGGGGAAGAGACGGTGTCCTATACCGGGCAAACCAAACGACACATTCTCATTGACGATCTGGTGGTAGAGATTAAGAGCCTGCAGGAAGACGTCGCGCAGGATGTCCAGGCGGATTTGAATTTTTACTTCCGTTTTGACGCCGCCACCTCCGACGACATTACCACCCAATTCAACGCTCGTGATCTGGGCGGAATGAACATTCTGCCGGAAAACTCCGGTGAGCTGACCTATGGCGCCATTGCAAGCGGCAAAGACCTGATCGGCAAAATTGCCGGTGGTGACGGCCAGGGTAATGGCGAAGCCGATAAGCTGATTAACGATGAATTCTTTGGTTGGGAAGACGGGCTGCAAGCCGATGCCCGGCCGGTGGACCTGGTGGATCACTACTTCGCGGCTCTGGCCGAAGAGGCCACCGACGGGGAAGCCCCCCAAATCGAAACGGTCGATGGCGCCGTAGCGCTGGATACTGTCACCGTGGACGCCCATGGCCGTGATTACCGTCAACTGACCCAGAAGTTCCTGTTGGGCGCGGTGGCCTTCTCCCAAGGCACCAACGACTACCTGCAGGCCGATTTCGCCAACATGCTGGAGATCGAGGGCGACAATACCTTTACCGAAGGTGAGCACAACTGGGACGAAGCCTTTGGTTACTTTGGTGCCGCTCGGGACTATGGGGACTACACCCTCGATGAAATCCGCAACATTGGCTACAAAGACACCAACGGCGACGACGCCATCGACATCCGTAGCGAGTACAACTTTGGCAACTCCACCAACTGCGCCAAACGCGATGCCGGCACAGCGGACAACGCCAGCCCCACCGACTACACCACAGAGGTTTTTGAAGCGTTTCTGGCCGGCCGAGCCATCCTGCGTGCGGCGGCGGAAAACGGTGAGTTGACCGCAGACATGCAAGCCGAGCTGGATGCGGAAATTGAAACCGCCGCCCTGACCTGGGAAAAATGCGTGGCGGCCACCGTGGTGCACTACATCAACGACACTTTGGCCGATATCGATGCTTATCAGGAGGGCGCCTTCCAGGACTTGGGGCATTACAAAAACCTCGCCAAGCACTGGAGCGAAATGAAGGGCTTCGCCCTGGGTCTGCAGTTTAGCCCCGAGTCGCCGTTCCGTGCCGATGCCGAGGCACTGGCGGATCTCAAAGACGTGCTTTCTCTGATGGGTGATGCCCCCGTGCTGCCCAACGGCCAGCAGAACGGCGAGGCGTATGAAGGTGGTGTCGAGCAGTACGCGACTGACCTGATGACGGCCCGTGACCTGATGGAAGCGGCTTACGGCTTTGATGCCGAGAACGTCCAAAACTGGTAAGCCACGGAGCGTCAGTGGCGAGCAAAGCGCTGGCGGCGAGAAAAGCGCCAGTAGCTAGGGAAAAGGTGAGTGCCTTCGGGCACTCACCTTTTGTGCGTCTGGCGCCTTTAATCAGTGCTACCCACTGGCAATGTGAATAAACCAATAGGAGTCCCACCGTGACATCAATCCGCTGTTGGGCGATGACGCTTATCGCCCTGTCACTAAGTGCCTGTGTCGGTGACGACCAATCCGACACTACCGAATCGGAAACCGCCCGTGGCTTTGACTATCAGGGCATGATGGCCAACTACGCGGACAATGTGTTTCTGCCTGAATATCGGGCCTTTGGGGAGCAGGCGGATGAACTTGCCGAGGGGATCCATTCGGTGCAGTTCTACTGTGAAGCCTTAAATGAGCCCGGCCGCATCGCGGACATTGGACGGGTGCGCTATCAGTGGCGCAGAGTCATGGAACAATGGCAGCGGGTAGAGCTGTTCCAGGTGGGCCCGCTGGCGGCCAATGGTGGCGCCTTGCGCAACCGAATTTACTCTTTTGGCAGCAGCGCCCCTTTGAGTGAATGCGCGGTGGACCAAAGTGTGGTGTTGGCCCAGGAGGAGGGCTTCGATCTTCGCACGCGCTCGGTCAACGCCCGCGGCCTGGATGCGTTGGAGTACCTTTTGTTCTCCGAGGACCTGACCCATCATTGCCCGTCGCAAATCAGTGAGACCCAAGGCTGGAATAACTTGCCCGAGCAAACCCGGCGGCAACAGCGGTGCGACTATGCCCAGCGCCTGGCCGATGACATTGTCGATGCCTCCCAAACACTGGTGGAAGCCTGGGAGCCGGAGGGCGGGGACTACCGTTTTGAGTGGGTCAATCCCGCCAATCAGGAGGCGAACTTAAAAGCCCTCTCCGATGCGCTCTTTTACATTGAACTGCAGGCCAAAGATCGCAAACTGGGCGTTCCTACGGGCCTCCATGCCGGGTGCAGCGCCGTTGCCTGTCCGGACGCGGTCGAGTCGCCTTACAGCGAAAGCTCCATGAGCAACATTCAAATTAATATGAAAGCATTTCTGCAGGGTTTTACCGGTGGTAATGGACTGGGCTTTGACGACATCTTTGTGCACGAAGGCTTTCCCGAGGTAATGGAAGCGTTCAAGGATGCCATTATCGACGCCGACGTCCGGTCGGGGTACTCAAGCCCCTCTCTCCTTCAGGAAATGCGCGCCCAGCTCGACTCCGGCAGCGCACAGGACTGCCTTAATGCCACGGCAAACCCGGCGGACAATTACCCAGGGGCCTGCGCCGCCCACGCTTACCTCAAGCGGGTGACCGACCGTCTGCGCACGGATTTCGTCACCATCGTCAATCTCGACTTGCCCGAGCGCGGGCAATCCGACAACGACTGATCGCGGGAATGAACATGAAGCCATCGAAACACACGCCCCTGCTGCTGGCGCTGATCAGCGGCCTGGCCAGCGCCCAGAATATTGAACTGCCCGAGCTGGTGTACGAAGAAATACTAGTCACCGGTGGCGCCGACGCCGTGCGCTCCACCGCCGGCTCGGCGAGCTTTCTCGACGAAGAGGCCATCGCTTGCTTTGACCAAACCGACATCAATGAGCTGCTAACCCAGGTGCCGGGTGTCTATATCCGCACCGAGGATGGCTACGGCCTGCGGCCCAACATTGGCATTCGCGGCGCCACCGCCGAGCGCAGCCAAAAAATCACCCTAATGGAAGACGGCATTCTGATTGCGCCGGCCCCCTATTCGGCACCGGCGGCCTACTACGTACCCAACGTCAACCGTATGAGCGCGGTGGAAGTGTTTAAGGGGCCCTCCGCGATTCACTACGGCCCCCATACCGTGGGCGGTGCCGTCAACTTGGTGACAGCCCCCTTGCCCTCCGAGCGTGAAGGCCAAGTGTCGCTCAGCGCGGGTACCGACGGTTACCACAAGGAGCGATTGGTCTACGGCGATAGCCAGGAACCGTTCAGCTACCAGCTGGATCTGCTCAACTACGGCGCCGACGGGTTTAAGGCGCTCGATGGCGGGGGCAGCACCGGTTTTGAGCGCAATGACCTCAACCTCAAACTGGGGTGGGAGTCCCGGCCGGGCGCTCCGGTTGCCCAGAGCGTCATCGTGAAACTGGGCTACGCCGATGAGGACTCCGATGAGACCTATCTGGGGCTGACCGATGAGGATTTCGACAGCAACCCGGATCGTCGCTATGTCGGCAGTGTTGCAGATCGTTTCGAATCCGAGCATACCCAGGTGCACCTGTTGCATCAGGCAAGCTTCCTTCCCGGTTGGCAGTGGATCAACAAACTGTACCTCAACCGTTTCGACCGCTCGTGGAAGAAAGTTGATGGTTTCTTTGCCCCGCCGGCCGCCGGTGGTGATTACTCCGCCAACCTGAGTGCGAGCACGGTATTCGACCGGCCCGATATTTTCGCGCGGCAGCTGTCTTTATTGCGAGGGGAGATCAACTCCAGTGACGGCCTGTCGGATCGGCTCGATGTGACCGACAACGCCCGGGAATACGGCTCTCAGGGGCTCGAAACCGAGCTTCAGCACGAGCTGGGTCTGGGCCAGTGGCAGCACGAGCTGGCCGTGGGGCTGCGCTACCACCACGACTATGTGGACCGCGCCCATCGTCCTTATGGGTATCGGGTGCAGGGCGGAGACTTGGTTTTCGACGGGGTCACCGACCGAGCGCTGAAAACCGACAACCGGGCGGAGACCGACGCCTGGGCTCTGTTTGTGAGCGACGAAATGCGTCGCGGCCCCTGGAAAATCAATCTGGGCCTGCGCGCCGAGCGCATTGAAGGCGAGGTGAAAAACCGCGCCGACAATAGCCACCGAAGCAACACCCAGGAAGTCGTCACTCCCGGCGCTGGCGTGTTCTATGAATGGACCGATAAGCTCGGCTTTTTGGTGGGCGTGAACAAGGGCTTCTCCCCCAGCGGCCCGGGCGCGGCCGACTCAGTCGACCCGGAAGAGAGCCTTAACCTAGAGTACGGCTTTCGCTATCAGGACGGGGACCTGACCCTGGACGCCATCGGCTTTTTCAGTGACTACGACAACCTGCTCGGGCGCTGCCGGGTGTCCGATGCCGGCTGCGAGCCCGGGGAGGAGTTCAACGGCGGCCGCGTGGAAATTGCTGGCCTGGAGCTGACCGGGGATCTGGTTTGGTCGCTAAACGACCGGCTCGATGTCCCTTTAAGCCTGGCCTACACCTATACCGAAAGCGCTTTCCAAAGCGATTTCACCTCGGGCTTCTCCCAGTGGGGCACGGTGCGGGCTGGCGATGAGCTGACCTATACACCCGACCACCAGGCCCGGCTCGGTGTCGGCTTGGTGGCGCTGGACTGGCAGGTGGATCTGGCGGTGAAATATTCCGGTGAGATGCGTGACCGGCCCGGGCGGGGTGAGCCCACCGGCCGCGATCGGCTCTCGGCCTACACCACCCTCGACTTGTCCGCCCGCTACGAGCTGTCGTCGGATCTGAGCCTTCAATTGGTGGTGGACAACCTCACCGACGAGCGCGAGCTGGTTTCCCGCCGCCCGTTTGGCGCCCGCCCCAACGCGCCGCGTACGGTGCAGCTGGGCGTGACCTACCGTTTCTAAAGGAGGCTCAACGGGGTGTTTGAGGTGGACTGGTGGCAGGCGCTAACCGCGCCCCTGAACTACCCGTTGAACCCGGCCAGCCGGATGTACTGGCTGTTCTGGGTCTCGGCGGGGGTAATGGCGGTGGTGGCGCTGTACCTGCAATTCCGCCGGCGCGGTGAGGTGGGCTTTTGGCGCGGGCTGCGCCGAAGCCTGCTTTCTCGCCGGCACTGGCTTAACCGCTCTACCGGTACTGATCTGGGCTTGATGCTGGGCAACAGCACCCTGCGAGTGTTGCTGGTTGTGCCCCTGCTGGGCAGCCATATGATGGCCACGCTCTGGGTGGCCCGCACCCTACAGACCCACCTGGGCAACGCCCCGACACTCCAGTGGCACTGGCTGGCCATTGCCCTGAGTTACACCTTGGTGTTTTTCCTGGTGGAAGATCTGAGCCGCTTTGCGCTGCACCGGACCATGCACAAGGTGCCCTGGCTCTGGCGGTTTCACCGGGTTCACCATAGCGCCAAGAGACTTACACCGCTGACCTTATTTCGCGTGCACCCTGTGGAAATGACGGCCTACTACCTGCGCGGCCTGGTGGTGTTTGGAGGGGTGAGCGGGGTGTTTGTCTATTTATTCGGAGGGCAACTGAGCGGACTGGATGTGCTGGGCGTGGATGTTCTGGGCTTCGCCTTTAACTTCCTCGGCGCCAACCTGCGCCACAGCCATATCTGGTTCACCTTTGGGCGGTTGGAGCGCTGGTTAATCAGCCCGGCGCAGCACCAACTGCATCATAGCGCCGCGCCGGAACACTGGGACCGCAACTTCGGCACCTGCCTCACGCTGTGGGATAAACTCTGCGGCAGCCACTTGCCAGCGGGGGAGCGTCCGCGCCGGCTACGCTTTGGTGTGGCCCGTTCAGGGAATGCGCAGTAACTGTTTCATTTCCCGCGCGTTTTGGGGGTAGACCAAGTCTGCCAGGGTGTAGCTGTCGAGCACCCGGAAAAACGCTTCCAGCGACTCGGCCAACACCCCTTTGAGCCGGCAGGCCGGCGTCAGGGCACACTGGCTGCCACTGCCAAAGCATTCCACCAAGGTGAGGTCCTGCTCGGTGCGGCGAATCAGTTCACCGAGGTTAATTTCCTCTGGCGTGCCGCGCAGCCGAAGCCCCCCGTTTTTGCCCCGAATGGCGTGCAGGTAGCCCTTGCTGTTCAACTCCTGTACCACTTTCATCAAATGGTTTTTGGAAATGTCGTAGCTCTCGGCAATTTCGCGAATGGTGGACAGCTCTTCGCCCTTTAGGGCCACGTACATCAGCACCCGCAAAGAGTAGTCGGTGTAACGGGTAATGTGCATGAATGACCTCGGTTAGCCGGGGCGGTTGTCGGCCCGGGGTTGACTCAACATGGGTGCGTAAAGCACGACAAACAAACTAAACGCCAAAATCCAGCCCAGCGCCGATAGGGTTACCCCAATACGGTAATCAATCCACTGGTTGGCCGCCAATAGACGCAACACGGTGGCGGCGATAACGGCCCAATACATCAAGCGGCCATAAGGCTGCAGTTGCATGGGGCGGCCCGTATGCCCCACGGCGACTCGGCTCATTACCCCGAGTATCAGGGTGCCGATGCCCCCCAAGGCCAGAGAGTGCTGCCACAGCGTCTCGGGCAGAGCCGGATAAAAACCGCTCACCCCACGCAGCAACAGCGCAATGACGACCCAACCGTAAGCCAAGTGCAAGATCCATAGCAACGGTTCGCGCCAGGCGAGCCAGCCCCGCCACTGATACAGCCTCAGGGCATTGATGCCCCCGGCAAACAGAGCGGCCAGCGCTTCACACCAAGCGGGTAGGGGCAGCAGCGCCAATACGGCCAGCAAGACCACGCTCGCCATTGCCAGGCCGGTGACCTTCGTGGATTTAACCACTTGTTCGGCCGGTCCCCCTTGACCCCTTAACCAGTTGGCCGTGAACGCCGGCGTAATGCGCCCGGCGATGACCACAATCATTAACGTAATAATGTCTAGCCCGAGGCCTTGCCCGAGTTTTAGCCACTGCATGCCGCCGCCGGTAAACCCCACGTGCATCAGCAAGTTGCCGACGGTCAGAGCGGCCAGCACCGCCACTAAAATCAGGTTGCGTTTGTTGCCGTAGCGCAACAACACGCGGGCGGCGTAGATCGCCAGCACCGGCAGAAAGGCCAAGTCCACCACGGCCACCAGCCAGCCCGGCAGCCAGCCGGCGAACCAGAAGGCAAGGCGCCCGGCCAGCCAGAGCAGTACCAGCGCTAGCAGGCCTTTGCCTTGAAGGGGAGGGGCGCCGGTCCAGTTACACATGGCGGTGAGCAGAAAGCCGGCGGTGGCGGCGGTAACGAAGCCGTAAATCATTTCATGGCTATGCCACTGCAGGGGCGACCAACCCAGCGGCAAAGGCCAGCCTCCAAACAAAAATCCGACCCAGGCCAACACCACAACCATGGCATAGAGGCCCGTCAGGATAAAGAACGGACGAAAAGGGTAGGCGAGCAGGGCATTGGGTTGGGCCATGAATAGCTCCTCGGTTTCACCCCGTGGCTGTTAGGCGTCGGGGCGACTGAACAAATAAAGTGTCACGGCGCTGAACAGGCACACCAGCGCAAGCAGTACCACCGGCGCTACCCCGGCCAGCACCATCACAATGAGGCTGGCGACCAGTAACGCCGGTGTCAGCCACTTGGCTCGCCTGGGCACCGCCCGCCGGGTATGCCAGGCATGCAGCAGCGGCCCAAAGTGCCGGTGCTCCCTCAGCCAGCGATGCAGCCTGGGGGAGCCTTTGGGAGCCGCCCAGGCGGCCACCAGCAGGAAAGGCGTCGTGGGCATTACCGGGAGCAGAGCGCCGATAGCGCCCAGCCCAATGCTGACCCAGGCTACCAGCAACCAGGGTAGTCGGCGGGTGTGTTGCCACCATTGCGCTCCGCTCATAATGGCTCCTAACAAAGCCCTGTGACTTGTCGTTCCCGCATGGTATCACCAAGGGATAAAGTTAAACATGTAAAAATAATATATCTTTTAGAAAGACTCTTCAACGGTCCTCTCCCATAAAGGGTAAACCTCTCTCCCGCCCAAGCAATGCTCGTCTACCTCTGATGGGGTAGTAGGGGTATTTTAAAGATGAATTTATTTTACTTCTTTTTTTTGGCGCGGTATTCTTTGGAAAGATGTAAATACTATGCATCTTAATGGATGCTTAGATAATCTGCTGCAACCGTAAAGGGGGAGCCGCCTATGAGTTGGCTGACACAATCGGTCGGTGATATTGCCCGGGAGTTACCCGGCGCCACTGGCGTACTTCATGGCTACGGCCTGGACTTTTGCTGTGGGGGGAAACAAACCCTGGCCCACGCACTTGAGCGCAAGGGAGTTGACCAGAGCGCGCTGGTCGCTGAGCTGGACCAGCTTCACACCCAGGCGGAGGGCGCCCGGGGCGATTGGGCAGCGGCGGGTAATGACGAGCTGATCGAGCATATCCTGACTCGTTACCACGATGTCCACCGCCAGCAGCTACCAGAGCTGATTCGCCTCAGTCAGCGGGTTGAACTGGTTCACGGTGGTCACCCCGAATGCCCAAGCGGCTTGGCGAACCATCTCGAAACGATGTTCGCTGAACTGGAAAGCCACATGCGTAAGGAGGAACAGATTCTCTTTCCCATGATTGCTCGGGGCATGCTGGGCATGGCTTCGGGGCCGGTGAACATGATGCGCCACGAACACGATGAGCACGCGCAAGGGCTGCGCCGAATTCATGAGCTGACTCGGGGCATCAACCTCCCCGTGGGGGCCTGCAATACCTGGCGAGCGCTTTATGTGGGGTTGGCGTCACTGGAGGTCGATTTAATGGACCATATCCATCTGGAAAACAACATTTTATTTGATCGTATTGACGGGCTGGGGGCTTCGGCAAATGGGTAAGTACAAAAGATTGTGGTGGACGCTGATTGGTACATTGGCGGTTACTTTCGGGTTATTGGGTTACTTTGGGGTGGAAGTGTATCGCCAGGCACCCCCTATTCCGGATCAGGTGGTGACCGAAAGCGGTCAGACGATTATGACCGAAACGAGCATTCTCGACGGTCAAACGGCTTGGCAATCCGTGGGCGGCATGCAGCTGGGTTCCATTTGGGGCCACGGTGCCTATCAAGCGCCGGACTGGACGGCCGACTGGTTGCACCGGGAGCTGCTTGCCTGGCTGGAATTGGCGGCGCAGGATATTTTCGGGGTTAGCTACGATGAGCTCAATGGGCGCGATCAGAACGCGCTGCAATACGAGTTAAAGCAAGCTTACCGCACTAATACCTGGGAGGCCGAGACCGACACCTTGGTGGTGTCCGATCGGCGAGCGCAGGCCATGGCGCAAACGGCGGACTACTATAACCGCCTGTTTGGAGGCGCTCCCGAGCTTCAGCCGACCCGCGAGAGCTACGCCATGAAAGAAGTCACGCTGCCCGATGATGAGCGGCGCGAAAAAATGACTAACTTTTTCTTCTGGACGGCTTGGGCCGCCTCTACCGAACGTTATCCCGGCAAGGCGACTTACACCAACAACTGGCCCCACGAGCCTTTAATCGACAATAAGCCCACGGCGGAGAACATTGTCTGGTCCATCGCCAGCGTGGTGTTGTTGATTGCCGGCGTGGGCGGTCTGGTCTGGGGCTGGGCCTTCCTGCGCAAAGAAGACGAAGAAGAGCCCGAAGCCCCCAAGCAGGACCCGATCACCACCTTCGCGCTGACGCCATCGCAAAAAGCGCTGGGTAAGTATCTCCTGGCTGTGGTGGGGCTGTTTACCTTTCAGGTGTTTTTGGGCGGCTTTGTGGCGCACTATACTATTGAAGGCCAGGGCTTCTACGGCATTCAAACCTCGGACTGGTTCCCCTATTCATTGATGCGCACCTGGCACATCCAGTCGGCCATGTTCTGGATCGCCACCGGCTTTTTGGCGGCGGGCCTGTTCCTGGCGCCGGTCATCAACGGCGGCAAAGACCCCAAGTATCAAAAGCTGGGCGTGGACATTTTGTTCTGGGCTCTGATTGCGGTGGTGGTCGGCTCCTTCGTCGGCAACTTCTTCGCCATCAATCAGATCATGCCCGCCGAATTCAGCTTCTGGTTCGGCCATCAGGGCTATGAGTACGTCGACCTGGGACGCTTCTGGCAGATTCTGAAAGTGGGCGGCATCGCTTTCTGGCTGTTCCTGATGATGCGCGGCATTGTGCCGGCTCTCAAACAGGGGGGTGATAAGAACCTGCTGATATTGTTGACCGCCTCCGTCGTAGCCATTGGCTTGTTCTACGGTGCCGGCTTGGCCTATGGTGAACGCACGCACATTTCTATCATGGAGTACTGGCGCTGGTGGGTAGTGCATCTGTGGGTGGAAGGGTTCTTTGAGGTCTTCGCGACCGCTGCCTTGGCCTTTATTTTCTGCAGCATGGGCTTGGTATCCCGCCCCATGGCCACGGCCGCATCGCTGGCCTCGGCGTCGCTGTTTATGCTCGGAGGCGTGCCCGGTACCTTCCACCACCTGTATTTTTCCGGCACCACCACGCCCGTAATGGCGGTAGGCGCCTCATTCAGCGCGCTGGAGGTTGTGCCGCTGGTGGTGTTGGGTTATGAGGCTTGGGAAAACTGGCGGCTGAAGTTTCGCGCTCCCTGGATGCAGAACATCAAATGGCCGCTGTTATTCTTTGTGGCGGTTGCCTTCTGGAATATGCTGGGAGCGGGCGTGCTGGGCTTTATGATCAACCCGCCTATTTCGCTGTACTACGTACAAGGGCTCAATACCACACCGACCCACGCCCACGCGGCTCTATTCGGCGTGTACGGGTTTCTGGCCCTGGGCTTCTGCCTGCTGATTCTGCGCTACATTCGTCCCAACATGGCCTTTAACGACCGGCTCATGAAAGTCGCCTTCTGGTGGATGAACGGTGGCTTGGTACTGATGCTGTTTACCAGCCTGCTGCCGGTTGGCATCATCCAGTTCGTGGCGAGCGCCTCCGAAGGCCTGTGGTACGCTCGTAGTGAAGCCTTCCTGCAGCAGCCGCTGCTGGAAACCTTGCGCTGGGTACGCACCATTGGTGATGTGATTTTCATCGTCGGAGCCCTGGCAGTGACCTGGCAGGTGATTAAGGGCGTATTCTTCCCTGACGCCTCGGACAAACCGCTGATCGGGCGTGTGGAAAAAGCCTGGGCGCCCGCCTATGCTGAGTCTGACAGCGCCATGGCTGAAGCCCATCAGGGCGACAGCGTGTGCTGCGGCCACTGTGGGGGTGACAAGTAATCTGGATAGGGGAGCGGGCCTGGCCCGCTCTCTCATACCAAACGGTTCTGGAGAAGTGAATGGTCAACGCTCAAGAACGTATCGACGTCATTTATAATGTGGTTAAAAATCGCAACCCAGGGGAAGCTGAGTTTCATCAGGCGGTCTGGGAAGTGATTGAGACGTTAACCCCGGTATTGGAAAAGTGTCCCTATTACGCCAAGCAGAAGATTATCGAGCGTATTTGCGAGCCGGAACGCCAGATTATCTTCCGTGTGCCCTGGGAAGACGATAACGGGGAAGTGCACATTAACCGTGGCTTTCGCGTGGGTTTTAACAGTGCATTGGGGCCCTACAAGGGCGGCCTGCGTTTTCATCCCAGCGTGCTGTTGGGTACCATTAAATTCCTCGCCTTTGAACAAACCTTTAAGAACGCCCTGACGGGCATGCCTATCGGCAGTGGCAAGGGCGGCTCGGATTTTGACCCCAAGGGGAAATCCGATTCGGAAGTCATGCGCTTTTGTCAGAGTTTTATGACGGAACTCTATCGCCACATCGGTGAGCTAACCGATATCCCCGCGGGCGACATTGGCGTGGGAAGCCGGGAAATCGGTTTTCTTTTCGGGCAGTACAAGCGCATCACCAACCGCTACGAGGCGGGCGTTCTCACCGGAAAAAGCCCTCTTTGGAGTGGCGCACTGGTGCGTCGGGAGTCCACCGGTTACGGAGTGGCCTATTTCGCGGAGCAAATGCTCAAAGCCCGCAATGAATCCCTCGACGGCTTGTCGTGTGTGGTGTCGGGGTCGGGCAATGTCGCCATATACGCCATTGAAAAACTGCATCAGTTGGGTGCTAAGGTGGTGGCCTGTTCGGATTCAGGGGGTGTGATTTACCACGAAGAGGGCATCAACCTCGATACCGTCAAGGCTATCAAGGAGGGCGCACGCGGGCGTATCAGCGCCTACCTGGATGAACACCCGGAGGCGGAGTATCGCGCTGATGGCAACATTTGGGAGATTCCATGCCACTTGGCTTTCCCGTGTGCCACTCAGAATGAGCTGGACGAGAATGCCGCGGAAACGCTAATAGAAAACGGTTGTAAAGCCGTCGTGGAAGGCGCAAACATGCCCTGTACTCCGATTGCAGTGGACCTGTTTTTGGACAGCGGTGTGGGCTACGGCCCGGGTAAAGCGGCCAACGCCGGCGGTGTGGCCACCTCCGCGCTTGAGATGCAACAGAACGCGAGCCGCGATGCCTGGAGCTTCGAATACACTGAAAAGCGGCTGCATGCCATTATGGCCAACATCCACAGTGATTGTTATCACACATCTGAAGAGTTCGGCGCCAAGGGCAACTACGTCGTGGGGGCCAATATTGCCAGCTTCCGACGCGTCGCCGACGCCATGTTGGCTTTTGGGATAATTTGACGTCATTCCATCACTCTCATGGATGATGCTTCTGCGCCGGATTACCATTGGTACTGACATCGGTCTGTTGGTCTGAGGTGAAACTGGAGAGGAGAAAGTCGTTATGGTGGATGTTTTTATAAAGCGAGCCTATGACGAGGTGGAAAGTAGCGACGGGGCCCGAGTGCTAGTGGACAAAATTTGGCCTCGGGGCGTCAAAAAAGAGGACCTTGCCCTCACCGACTGGTGCAAAGAGGTGGCGCCCAGCGACACACTGCGCAAGTGGTTTAATCACGATCCGGATAAATGGAAAGAGTTTCGAACCCGTTATCTGGATGAGCTGAAAGAGAACAAGCCGCAGGCGAGGGAGCTTCTCGGGAAAAGTAAAGATGGGCGGCTGACGCTTGTGTACGGTGCCAAAGACACAGAGCACAACCACGCCCGTGTGCTCCGCGAGTACCTGAAGAAGATGGAATAGCGCGTTTGCGGCAGGTGGATGTAGGCCACTGGCGCCAGTCGGAACTATTCTGCCCGCTCAATGCCCCAAGCCAGGAGTCTATGGGACCGACCACTCGGAATAGTGGAGTATGGCAGCATTGGACCAAAAGCCCAGCAATTGGCTGAGGCCTTGGAAATCGTGCTCTGCCAGCAGACTACGTCGGCTGGCAGTCACAGAACGGTACCGGAGTCGGTAAAAATTTGGCTCTGATTTTTCTCTCTGTATAGGAGGTTGTAATGAAGTTTGCCGTGAAAGTAATTGCACCGTTGTTTGCCCTGGGTGCCGCCACCGGCGTTCAGGCAGCGGACTGTGAAGTCACCGTCGACAGCAACGACAAAATGCGCTTCGACACCGATCGTATTGAAATGGACGCGAGCTGTGAAGAGTTCACTGTCCACCTGACTCATTCCGGCTCAATGGCCGAAAACGTCATGGGGCACAATTGGGTGCTGAGCTTGGAAGAGGACATGAAAGGCGTAGTTAAAGATGCCACTGGCGCCGGTTTGGAAAATGACTACGTTAAACCGGACGATGAGCGTGTGATCGCTTATACGGAGATCATCGGAGGCGGCGAGGAAACCTCGGTCACTTTCGATGCCAGTGAGTTGAGTAAGGATGCCAGCTACCAGTTCTTCTGTTCCTTCCCCGGCCACTCCTCGCTCATGAAAGGCGAGTTCGTGGTTAAGTAGTCGCGCCAGCGCGGTGAGCCGGTCAGGTCGGTAAGCCGCGCCTGACCCTCCCGAAAGTGCTCGCATGGCCGCTATTGAGGCGGCTGCACTCTGTCCACCGCAATGGTGGTCCGCTTGGTGTTGCTGATCGGCCAATCAATTTCCTGCCCTCGTTTTAAACCGATAATAGCGCTGCCCACAGGACTCAGGATGGATAGCTTGCGAGAGGTATCATCCAGCTCGGTGGGGTACACCAGCGTGTAAGTGAAGCTTTTCCCCGTGGACTGAACGGTAAATGTCACCGTTGAATGAAGGGTGACCACGTCATCGGGCAGTTTTTCCGGCGCGACCAGCTTGGCCCGTTCCAGCTCATCGACCAACTGGTCGGTAATAATATCTTCCGGTACTTCTTCAAGTAGCCTGGAGAGGGTGGTGTAAACGTCTTTCGATAACGTAATTTTGGGCTTGGGTGCCATGTGAAGGCCTCTTTGATTAATGGGCAAACGATCGGGTTGAGTGTTCGTGAGCGCCGTCCTTGGCGAAGGATAAGCTCTCCGGTTGGTTAATCCTTCTTCATTGCTTCTTTTCGTTCACGCTTTTCGGCTCGTTTTTCTTTCAGGGAGCGTTTAGCGGGCTTCTTCTCGTTTTTCGCCATGGTGTGATTCCTCTAACATTCAAATGAAACACTCGTGGGAAAAGGTGGCCGCGCCACTGACCTTCATGCAAAGCAATTACCTCCTATAAATAAACGATTAAGTGCCAACATGCAGTACTCGGTACCGCATACTGCTGCCGAGTACTGGGATGCACACGATTTCGCCGATGACCTTGCGCATCAATGCGGCGCCCAACGGGGATAGAACCGAGATGGCGCCGGTTTCTGGGTTGCTTTCTTCTGGTGTGACGATGGTCACAGTGCTGCGCTGGTTTTCCTGCATGTCCAGCAGAGTGACCTTCGAGCTCACCGTTACTCTTCCGCTGGGAGTGGCCTCCCGGGCCTCTCGGTGCTGAAAACAATCAAGAATGACCGCCAGCGTTATCGGGTCAATATTCATTCCCCGGGCACGAGTAATATAAAACGCGCGCGCGCGTTGGTACATCGAGCGGGTAAGCTCAATGTGTGACGGATTACACATGACGTACTACGGACCTACGGTAAAAATCAGTAAATGGAGAGTTAAATGGCGACAGAGCGCCGAGTCCGAGTGCCTAAGACAGCACTCCTCAGGAGGGGAAGATGGGAGCGAGCCTCCACATTAAAAATTGCAGCAAAACGTTCGGCAGCATTTTATATACCACGAAAGCCGTTGAGTTCAGGGAATTATTACTGAGATTACCTGATCGGCGGGTAAAGTCAACCTTGTGAAGGGGGGGTGCCTTGGGCTTTGCGTTGCATGGCTTGGCGGATATCTTCCAGGCGAAGGCCGCGGGTATCGATACCGCTGCGAACTAGCAGCAGAGCAGCCCCCAGTAACGGCGTAGCAATCACCAAAGCCGAGGCGGTAAGAAAATTCAGCAAACCTGAAACGCCCAGTAGAGTTCCGGCAATGCCGCCGAATTTGGAACTGGCGGCGACAATGCCGGCTCCGGTGCCGCGCAAGTGCACGGGATAGATTTCCGAGGCGTAGGGAATCAGCATGGCGATAACCCCGCTGGCGCTGACAAGCAACAAAGCGGTGCATGCCGTTAACGTGCCTACCGTTAATAGCCCCAGGACACTGCACAGGGCAAAAGCCAGCAGCGTGAGGGCCGTTAAGGACGTGAACAATGTCAGCGTGTAGATGGAGCTCCAGCGGTGATAGAGCCCGATCACCAACGCCACCCCCGGCAATGCCAGTAGGGCGGACTGTGCCACCAGAGAGTTCGCGTACTCCGACAGGCCGAGGCCGTGGAGGTTGGTGGGCAACCACAAGAGGAACCCAAAGTTGACCAGCCCCCAAGAGATGCCTGCGCTAATCAAGCCCCAGGTAATGCCCGCGTAGGGCGCCTGGAACAGCTCTTTTAATCCGCCTTGGGAAGGCTCGGGCTCTACCACGACATCCTTATCGCTCCGTGTGTCGCCGGCAAACCGGGCCAATACATGACGTGCCTCTTGAAGCATCCCTTTACTTGCCAGAAAACGAGGGGACTCGGGAATATAACGGTTGAGAATGATCACCAGCAAACCGGTGGGCAGGCCCAGCAACCAGAGAATTCGCCAGCTGAATAACGGCTCCAGGAGGGTGGCGGAGCCTGCGGCGGCGAGGTAGCCCGCGGCGGTGCCCAGACCGCCCAGCGCCACCAGCAGCCAGCCTCGGTGTCGTGCGGGAACGGATTCCGCCATCAGGGCAAAGGTAATGGGCAACAGACCGCCGGCCGACAGGCCCATCAGGAAACACATCACCAGGTTCCAGGTGTAAGAGGGCATGGCACCGCATATGGCGGTACCAATGAACATCAGTGCCGAAAGGAGTATGGCCGCTCGCCGACCAATGCGATCCGAGGCCATGCCCCACAAAACCGAGCCGATTGTCGTTCCGGTGAGGGCGACCACCGCAAGCACCCCGGCCGACTGGCTGCTCAGGTGGTATTCCGCGGCCATGCCGGGCATCACAAAGCCCAGAGTGGCGGGCTTCATCACATCCACCGTCACGGCTACCATTAGCACGGTGACCAGCTTCCAGTGCTCCCCGTTGAGCGGGACCTGGTCGGCCACATGAAACTGCAAATGGGTGTCATCGTGGTGACCCAGAGCCGTCACTCTGGGCACAACGCCGTACCCGGATAACAGAAGCCCGACGGGAATCAACGCCATGCCGACCAGCATAGTGGTGCTCATTGGCATTCCGGCCATCTGGTATCCCATGGGGGCGGCGTGCAAAAACACGGGAATGTGCGACAGCACGCCCAGGGTAATGGCCAGGCACCCCAGCCAGAATGCCAGAGGGTGGTAGAAGCGCATGATGACTCCAAATCTTTAGCAGCGAGGGCGCCGCCTTCATTATTACAATGCAAACTCGGGCCGAACCACCTAATACCCAACTATTTTAGTCAGGTATTCAGGTTTGCGAGCAATGATGGTAGCATAGCTCTCATTGGATAAAGTGTATTTAGAGAGCATCATATGACGCCCAGCTTTCATATTTCCCCCGCCGCCCGCGACTACTTAATTGAACTGCTTGAGCAGCAGGGGGTGGATGCGGCCCGTATTTTTGTTGTTGAGGCGGGAACCCCGCGTGCGGAGACCTGCCTGGCCTATTGTCGCCCTGGCGAAGAGTCCGAGAGCGACTTGGAAGTCTACGAGGGTGACCTGAAACTCTATTTGGACAAGCGCAGCCTGCCGTACCTGAAAGGGCTTGAGATCAACCTGCAGGAGCAGGGCGATCAGAAGCAAATCACAATTCGCGCCCCCAACGCCAAAAAGCCCCAAAGCGCTCAGGGGCGCGAAGTGGTGTTCGAGCGCGAAGCGCCCGCCAAGCTGGTTCCCTCCGGTGATGACCTGATGATCCCCAAGGGCGCGGAAGCCGCCATTACCCAGGCGCTGGGGGCGAGCTATACCCTCTTGTACCACGGCAACCTGATTCGCATTGACGGCAAGGACGCGGACGCGATCGGTCTGACCGCCAACGGCCTGGAGTTCGAGGCGCGTGCCGACGGCAAAATTGATGAAGAGCAAGTGTGGAAGGCGCTGTCGATGGTGTATGACCCGGAAATTCCGGTCAACATTGTCAGTTTGGGGCTGGTGTACAAAATGGACATCGATCAGGAGCGCGGCCATGTGGATGTGGAAATGACCCTCACCGCCCCCGGCTGTGGCATGGGCGACGTGCTGGTGGATGATATTAAGCGCCGGTTGGCGGAGGTACCCAACGTGGTTTCCACCGATGTAGACCTGGTGTTTGATCCGCCCTGGGACCGCACTATGATGAGCGAAGAGGCGCAGCTTGAAACCGGGATGTTCTTCTGATCCCTTTAAGGTGATGGATCAAGGCGATTACCGTTTTAGTCGGCTACACTACATCGTGTATTTTTAATCCGTATCGCGAGATCTCATATCTTGCTTCCTCAGGAGGACAGCACCATGGATAAAAAAGCGCTTAGCGTCGCTGTGGCTTTGGCGGCCGTGG
Source organism: Marinimicrobium locisalis (assembly GCF_039822625.1). Lineage (NCBI taxonomy): Bacteria > Pseudomonadati > Pseudomonadota > Gammaproteobacteria > Cellvibrionales > Cellvibrionaceae > Marinimicrobium > Marinimicrobium locisalis. Next base: position 123,715 of record NZ_JBDLLG010000006.1, on the reverse strand, counting down.
CGGCCCCATCCACCACTTTGGCATCGTCGTTTCAGCTGTTGGAGCAAAGCCCGGCTCACTTGGGTAAGGCTTTTGCGGGCACGGCATCGGATATCGTTGACGCCTCTACAGTCTATTTCAATCCCGCTGGCATGGCCCGTCTGGACCGCGCCAGCCTTACGCTGGGGGGCAACCTTGTCTCCACCGAAGCGCGTTTTATCGACGAGGGCTCTACGTTCCCCGGAGAAGGCGGGGAAACCGATGAGACGGGTTTTATTCCCAACGCCTACTTGGTCTTGCCCTTGGAGGGTGGCTTTAGTGTCGGGTTTGGCGCCGGAGGCCCCTTCGGGCTGTCCAGTGATTTTGACGACCAGTGGCCCGGGCGGTACTCCGCAACCTTCAGTGAACTTGAAGTCATGAACCTTAATGCCACCTCTGCCTGGGCGCCCAACGACAAAGTCGCCTTTGGGCTGGGAGTGAACTACCAGCGCATGGATGTAACGCTCGAGAACCAAGTGGATTCCACTCTGGGTGTGGCCCCAGACCCGGCCACAGACAGCAGTGCCCGTATTGAAGGCGATGACGATGACTTTGTCTTCGATGCCAGCGTTCTATGGACGCCCGTCCCCGGCACCAACATCGGGCTGGTGTGGCGCCAGGGAGGCAGCTTTAGCGCCGAGGGCAGCGCGGCCTTTGACTACAATGCCACCTGCGCTCCCGGCGAAGGCTACCCAACGGGGGCCCCTCCAGCCCCCACCACCGGAACCATCTGCGCGCAAACTCTTTCCACCCTGGAAGGGCCGGTGGTGGCCGATGCCGACCTCCCCGATACGCTCACCGCCAGTATTTCCCATCGGTTGAATGACCTTTGGTCGGTGCATGCCGATATTGCCCAGACGAATTGGAGTAGCATCCAGAATATTGCCGTCATTAATACGGACAACCAGCAAACGGTCGACGTGTTGGACTTGCAGTATGATGACACCTTACGGGTTGCGTTGGGGGCCACCTATCGGCACTCCGACGAGCTGACCTGGCGTTTCGGGGTGGCCCAAGATGAGTCTCCGCAAACGGACCCGGAATATGTCACTCCGCGAATCCCCGACCAAGACCGCACCTGGTTCGCGGTGGGCGCAAACTGGGCCTTGTCGGAGAATGCCTCCGTGGATGTCAGCTACGCCCAACTAATGATCGACGATGCCAATTTGCACGAGGTGGATGAAACCTCCGGGCGCGAATTGCAGGGCGGGTTTGATAACGAAGTCAGCATCCTGGCGGCTCAGTGGAACTGGCAGTTCTAGCCGACTGTTAAACGCACTGTAAAGTCCATCCCGGTAGCAGGCCGTTGATTTCAACGGCCTGCTCTTTTTGTGCGGACGAAAATCCTCCTTGCAGGCATAAACGGGTCAGCGGCGAGGGTTCGATTTGGCGGCCGACTGGCCGAGGCAAGTCCGCTCCGAAGCGCCGTTTTCGGGAATCAGTCGTTCGCGCTGACCGATGGCATATCAGCAGTGCCGGGATGTATTGGCATCGCTCAATGGCTTCAGTAATATGCCATTAAGGCGCGATCCCAGCGCCTTTGCCTGACGATAATAACCACCTTGACGGGAACCCTGGCCATGCAGACCAAATTTCTCCTCGACGAAAGCCAAATGCCCAAAGCCTGGTACAACCTTCAGGCGGACTTTCCCCGGCCCATGCCGCCGGTGCTGCATCCTCAAACTCACCAGCCAGTGGGGCCGGCGGATTTGGAGCCTCTGTTCCCTATGGCGTTGATCGAGCAGGAAGTCACTACCGAGCGGGAGGTGGAAATCCCGGAGCCGGTGCGCGATGTCTACCGCCAGTGGCGCCCCGCGCCCATGTACCGAGCGCACCGGCTGGAAAAAGCCCTGGGCACACCGGCAAAGATTTTTTACAAGTACGAAGGCGTCAGCCCCGCCGGTAGCCACAAACCCAATACCGCCGTTGCCCAGGCGTTTTACAACCAGCAGGCCGGCACCCGGCGCTTGACCACCGAAACCGGCGCGGGGCAGTGGGGAACCTCCTTGTCTTATGCGGGGGCGCTCTTTGATCTGGATATCAGTGTCTTTCAGGTGCGGGTGTCCTACGACCAGAAGCCCTACCGCCGGGCCGTGATGGAGACCTACGGCGCGCGCTGTTTGCCCTCACCCTCGGATCAGACCGAATTCGGCCGCAAGGTGTTGGCCGAGAATCCCGAGCACACCGGTAGCCTGGGAATTGCCATCTCCGAGGCGGTGGAGATGGCCGTGCAAGACCCGGACACCAAATACGCCCTGGGCTCAGTGCTTAACCACGTATTGCTGCACCAGAGCATTATCGGCCTGGAAGCCATGCAGCAGATGGAGATGGCCGACAGCTGGCCGGATGTGATTGTGGGCTGCACTGGCGGGGGCTCCAATTTTGCCGGCATTGCCTTTCCGTTTATGGGGCACGCCCTGCGCGGGGGTGAGCGCTCGCGTATTGTGGCGGTGGAGCCCTCGGCCTGTCCCACACTCACCCGCGGCAAATACGCCTATGACTACGGGGATACCGCCCAGATGACGCCGCTGACCAAAATGCATACCTTGGGCTCGGGCTTTACGCCGCCGGGTTTTCACGCCGGGGGACTGCGCTATCACGGAATGGCACCTCTGGTGTCCCACGCCAGTGAGCTGGGTCTGTTTGACGCGGTGTCCTACACCCAGCGTCAGTGTTTTGAGGCCGGCGTTCTCTTTGCTCGTCACGAAGGCATTGTCCCGGCCCCCGAAGCCAATCACGCCGTCAAGGGAGCGATTGATGAGGCTTTGCGCTGCAAAGAGGAGGGCAGGGCCGAGACCATACTGTTCAACCTCTGTGGGCACGGTCACTTTGATATGGCGGCCTACACGGCCTATTTCGCCGGGGAGCTGAGTGACCACGAATACAGTGACGAGGAAATGGCCATGGCCCTGTCCGGGCTGCCGTCCGTGTAGTTCTGTGTCCGGGTTTGGAGTGGGCGCTCAACTGGCGGGGGCCGGGCGTTTTTTTACGTATCTGTTCCAATCGGGGAGCGGTAGCCAAGCCTGGCGCGTAGGGGAAACAGGGTTGGACAGCTTATCGAGCGCCGCCGCAAGCGGTTGGGCCAGTGGCTGGATGATTTGACGTCGCCCGCCGAGGCCAACGACGAACACCGTTGCGGTGACATGATAGAATTCCGCCCTTTTGTATAAGGCGAGAAAGGCCCATGCCCTTGGCACTTCCAGCAGAAGTTTCCGCCCTGAAACAGGGCCTGCGTACTCAGTTTGATCCCACCATCCGCGAGCGGGGCGAACGGCTGTTTCGCAGCGGCGCGGTGGGCCCTATCGAGCGCGAGCCCCACCCGGAGGAAGCTGCGGTCTATTTCGGAGCCCACGTCATGGGCAGCCGGGGGCTTGTGTATCACGCTCATGTGGTGATTCATGATGGTCGCTTTCTCGATCTCGGATTTTGCACCTGCCCCTATGCCATCGACTGCAAGCACTCTGCCGCTTTGGCACTGGCGGTGGTTGAGGCGGAGCAACCCCCAAGCCGCTACCGGACGCCCGACCAATGGCTGGCGGCCCTTCGGGTCGCACAGGGGCAAACGTCCCCCGAGCCCTCACCAGAAGCACCTGCCTCGCCCTGGGTGCTCTGTTACCTGGTGCATTTGGAGCAGCAGCCGCCACTGCTCGCACTGGCCGAGCGCTACCGCAAGAAAAATGGCGACTGGGGCCGCTTGCGAAGCGTCAGGCCGCAGGCTCTGGAGCGCAACCACACCCTGGGTGCCGTTGACCGGGAACTGCTGTCACTGGTCGAGCCCATGCGCCGCACCCCGCTGCGGGTCGGCTCCGTGTTACTTGACCACGCCTGGCGGGCCAGCGGCGGCGCCGGGCGGATGATGGTCGAATACGCCGTGCGCAGTGGCCGGGCCGCAACGATGGAGCGCCAGCAGCCCTTGCGCTGGGGCGCGGAGCGCGCTCTTCAAGCGCAGTGGACGCAAGCGGAAGGTACAGCCACCGGGCACAAGCGGGGGGAGGGGCAGCGTCTGGAGCTGACCCTGGAGCCCGAGCCGGCGAGCGACTGGCAGTTGGAAGAGGCATTTTCGCCACCGCTGTATCGGATGGGGCTGGAGCTCGGTCCCGTGCGGACGTCTCTGACCGGGGAGCAACTGCGGCTGATTCGGGCCATGCCAGCCATTCCCACCGCCCGCGTTGAGGAGATCTCGGCTCACCTGCGGTATGGCTCGGGGGTGCGGTTTGTCGGCGAGGAGCCAGCGCCGCCGACGGAGTCCTCCCCAGTCCCCCAGGCCCGACTCTTGGGCGTCGAGCTGCCCCATAACGGCATCTTGCCCGCTTTGGCGCTGTCGGTTCGCTACGGACCCGTGTCCTTTCCGTTAAGTTACGATGTAGCCGCACGCTGCCAGGGGCAGACCGAGGATGGCACCCTGATGGAAACCGAGTCGGGTTTTATCCTGGTTACGCGCGACCGTGCCCGGGAGTTTCAAATTGCGCATCAGCTGCGCAACCTCTCCCTGGTGCCCTACGACTTTGGCGGCGAGCAGGGCGAGCTGTGGGTCCCCTCCGAGGTGCAACCGCCGAGGCATGTGGCCGCCTGGAACCGGCTCAGGCCCGGGCTGGAGGCGCTGTTTGACGAGCAGGGCTGGGAGGTCACGCTGGAGGACAGCTACCAGACCCGCGACGGCAAAGCGATGGTCGGCGGTAAGGTCAGTGACCGGGAAGCGGGTTGGTTCGAGCTCAAGCTGGACCTGGCCCTGGAGGGCGTGGCGCTGGACACCGAATCGCTCCTGGAGCAATGGTTGAGCGCCGGAGCCCCCGAATCCCTCGTGGTGCGCGATGCCGACGATCATTGGGTCACCCTGGACATGCAGCCGCTAAAACCGGTGTGGAGTCTGGTTCAGGAGTTGTACCAGGGCGGCGGCCTGGACGAGCCGATGCGCCTGCCCACCTTCAAAGCCATGGAGCTGGATCACCTGGAGGCAGTGGACCAACGCGCGGCCCCCTCGTTGAAAAAGCTTCGGCGCGAGCTCAAAAACTTCAAGGGTCTGAAGTCCGTAGCGCCAGCCAAACACTTGCGCGCCGAGCTGCGCGATTACCAGCAGCAAGGGCTGGACTGGCTGATGTTCCTGCACCGTTATCATTTCGGTGGCATTCTGGCCGATGACATGGGGCTGGGCAAAACCCTGCAGGCGCTCGCCTTTTTCCAGCGCCTGAAGGCCGGCCGGAAGTTGGCCGGCGGCGCCTTGGTGGTGGCCCCCACCTCCCTGATCTGGAATTGGCAGCGGGAGGCGGAAAAGTTTACGCCCAACCTGCGTTGTCTGGTCATGCACGGCCCGGAGCGCAAGGCGCATTTCGAGGAGATTCCCGCCCACGATCTGGTTATCACCACCTACGGCCTGATCCACCGGGATATTGAACACTATGCCGACTGGCCGTTTGATGTGGCGGTGCTGGATGAGGCCCAGAACATCAAAAACCATCGGGCCAAAATTACTCGCAAGGTCAAACAGATTCGGGCGGAAACGCGCCTGTGTTTGACGGGCACCCCGCTGGAGAATCACCTGGGGGAGCTCTGGTCTCTGGCGGACTTTGCCCTGCCCGGCTTGCTGGGCGACAGCGAGACCTTTCAGCGCCAGTATCGCCAGCCCATTGAGCAGGAAGGCGATGCCGAGCGGGCCGGGGAGCTGTCCCGCCGGGTTGCGCCCTTTATGCTGCGCCGCACCAAGGCGGAAGTGGTACGCGAGCTGCCGCAAAAAACGGAGATGCAACAGACCATCCACCTCGCCGGCGATCAACAGGCGCTGTACGAGAGTATTCGCGTGAGCATGGAACAACGCGTGCGGGAGTTAATGAAAACCAAGGGCATGGCCCGCAGCCGCATCGAATTCCTCGACGCCCTGCTAAAGCTACGTCAGGCCTGCATCGACCCCGCGCTGGTAAAACTCAAGCAGGCCGCCAAGGTAAAGCACAGTGCGAAAATGACTTGGCTGGAAGAGAACCTGCCGGAGATGGTGGACGAAGGGCGCCGTATCCTGGTGTTCTCCCAGTTCACCACTATGCTTAACCGGGTGGAGCAGCGTCTGGACGCGTTGGGGTTGGAAACGGTCAAACTGACCGGCCGTACCCGCCACCGCGAAGCCGCCATTCGCCGCTTTCAGGACGGTGAGGTACCGGTCTTTCTCATCAGCCTAAAGGCCGGCGGCGCGGGTCTTAACCTGACCGCGGCGGACACCGTGGTGCATGTGGACCCCTGGTGGAACCCGGCAGTGGAAAACCAGGCCACCGACCGGGCCTACCGTATCGGCCAGGACAAGCCGGTATTCGTCTACAAACTGGTGGCCGCCGGCACCGTGGAGGAAAAAATTCAGCGAATGCAGGAACAGAAACAACAGCTGGCGGACACCCTCTTTGATCAGACCCGCGAAGTGGGCCTGCCCGGCTCGGGCGACGAGTTGCTGGAATTATTTCAATAGAGCCATCAGCCTCTTAATGGCTTGGCCGCCTGGATATTTATGGCACATCTCCCAGACGCCAATAGGCGTCCATTCCTTTCGTATTCAAGAAGCCATTCTTATGAGCGAGGTGGTCCCGTTTAGACCACCTCGTCTTTACCATATAATGCAATCATTTCTTCACGCTGTTGTTGTGCCTTGGGCGATAGTTCCAGGGTGACCGTGCCCATAATCTCCTGAATCAGGTTGCGGCAGGCTTCCTTAAGGTTGTGTTTGGGGCTGTAAAAGTCAATGCCGCCATAGGCATCCTGGCTGAATATAAAGCGCAACATATTGTTATGTTCAACGGCGGTTTGGAAAAACACTTTCGGTGGCCCACTGTTGACCGTTTCGTAACACACCCAAGTTCTACCGTTGAAGGAAGCCAGTTCGGTTTCCTCTTCAGTTTCCGGAAAGTGCTGGCTCCAATAGCGTTTGGTCTTGATGTCATCCTCGGTAATTTCGCTATCATCTACTTTGGCGGTACTGGCACTGGCTCTGATAAACGCGTTACGCGCCAAGTCAAGGCTGTGGCGTACCAGGTTGGCTTTTCTAAAAAGGGACTTCTCTTCGGTCAGGCGCCAGTTGTTATGAATAATAAAAACACCGATACAGAGGCCGCCATAGGTCATGCCCTTCCACCAGCCATCCTCAAAGTCCCAGCCGGTTTTAAACATCACTTCATAGCGGTTGTACGGGTCTCCTATCTCTTCATCGGTGTCCCGTTCAAAGTCACTGCCCTTAAAAATGCCCGGGATACTAGCGGTTTGCGGCGGGCACTTAAACGTTAGTTTCGATCCAGAAAGGGAAAAGGTGGTCTCCGGGGCTTTCTGGACATTGGGACCGCGCAGGTTCATGGGGTCTTTGGTAAAGAGTTTGGCCAGCATTTATGCGTTCCTCACCTTTTTGATTAGCTCTTTAAACGTGACTTTGTAGGAGTTGGACACTCCGCCGGATTGTTTGGCCGCCTGAATATTCATAGCAGTTCGGGAGAGGTGAGGGTTAAGGTGGGGGGTTACCCGCTTGTCTGTCACATTCCCCAGTGAAGCGGCGCCGTTTCTTATTCCGTGATTAAAGGCCCCCAAACCCATTTGGGCCACTGTTCCGGGGCCTGGCGTTATCTGGCCCATGAGCTTGCCTGCCAGCCCCAATAAGCTTTCTTATCAGCGAAGTGGTCTGTGTTAGATTACCTCGTCTTTACCATACCGTGCGATTACATCTTCACGCTGCTGCTGCGCCTTGGGTGACAGATCCAGGGTGACCGTGCCCATAATTTCCTGAATCAGGTTGTGGCAGGCTTCCTTGAGGTTGTGATCTGGTCCGAAGAAGTCGATACCGCCAAAGGCATCTTGGCTAAAGACAAATCGCACCATATTATTGTGTTCGACGGCGGCCTCAAAGTGAACTCTGGGGGGGGAGTCTGGAAAGTATGTTTCGAAGCATGCCCAGTTAATACCATTAATGGACACCAGCTCAATATCATCTTTGGTTTCAGGAATATGCTGGCTCCAATAGCGTTTGGTTCTGATATCTTCTTCACTAATGTCACTGCGGTCTACCTGAGCGGAGCTTGCACTGCAGCGAATATAGGCGTCGCGTTCCTGATCAAGGCTGTGCCGTACCAAATTAGTCTTTCTAAACAAAGAGTCTTTCGCCGCTAGGCGCCAAACGTTATGGGCTATAAAAACGCCCACGCGAATACCGCCGAAAGTCATGCCTTTCCACCAGCCATCCTCGAAATCCCAGCCTGTTTTTAGCATTATTTCATGGCGGTTGTGTGGATCTCCTATCTCTTCATCGGTGTCCCGTTCAAAGTCAAAGTTACTGCCCTTAAAAATACCCGGAATACTGGCGGTTTGCGGCGGGCATTTAAATCGCAGTGTCGACCCGGACAGGGAGAAGGAGGTCTCCGGGGCTTTTTGGACGTTGGGCCCGCGCAGGTTCATAGGGTCTTTGGTAAAGAGTTTGGCCAGCATTTACGCGCTCCTTACCTTTTTGATCAGCTCTTTAAAGGTGACTCGGTAGGAGTTGGCCACTCCTCCGGCTTGTTTGGCCGCCTGAATATTCATGGCGCTTCGGGAGAGGTGAGGGTTAAGGTGGGGGTTTACCCGCTTGTCTGTCACATTCCCCAGTGAAGCGGCGCCGTTTCTTATTCCGTGATTAAAGGCCCCCAGGCCCATTTGGGCCACTGTTCCGGGGCCAGGGGTCATCAGGCCTATCGCCTTTCCCACAAGCCCCAATGGTCGTCTTTTCTGTTGATACTCAAGGAGATCCGCTTGTTGTTCGTGCTTCTGGCCGAATTGGCGCACATGGCTGGCAATTTTTGCGGCATCCCAAAAGGTGTTTTGGCTTTTGTTCGCACTGACTTCGGCGTCGGAGTATTTCATAATCTGGGAGTGCAGGCTCATGCCGGTGCGCTGCATTAAGGGCAGCAGGTCCGCAATGGGCCCGGGGGCCATCAGCATGACTTCGTGCTGGTCCAGCTTTTTGCCCTGAAGCTGTTGCAGGGCGGTTTTTAGCAAATTGCTGCCGGCGCCGTGAATGGTCCATTGGACCTTTCGGTTCCGGCTTTGGGCGTCGAGCAGGGCGCGGGCCAGTTTTCTGGCGCAGTGCTGGTGATTGGTTTGCTTCTGTTCCGGCGTCTTCCATTCCCCGCCGCTAATTTTGATGGACTGAGGGTAATAGAAGTGGGTAAAGCCTTCGTTGTATAGCTGAGTCTGACTGGCGCCGGCCTGCCCATAGGCATCCTCCACCATGGGGGGCATAATCTCTTCCGCCGCCCGTTGTAGGTTATCGGTCAACCCATTGATACTGGCGTTGGTGGTTTCGATGGCTGATAGCTCAGCAGTATCTATTAGCCATTCGTTTCTTTTGCGTTCAACCTTATACAATCCCGGTAAATTCCCCTTCCCAAACAGCGGCCCGTCCACATCGGTAATAAACACCCCGGGCTGCATGCCATCGCTCAGTTGCTGGGAAATGGTATAGGTGACCGTTACGTCGCCGAGCTGGGTTTTGTGCAGGGAGGCATCGGCCTGGTTGGAGTAGGAGGTCAGCCCGCCGGCCAGGGCCCGCAGTTGCAGCAGTTGGTGCAGAACGAAGTTCTCGCGGGACTCGCTGACGATGGCGGCAAATTTGGGGGCGAGGTCCGCCTGTATGTAGATCCGCCGCCCGGCCCGGCCGTCGCTCATTTCGGAAAGGAAAACATAGCCGCTGGTTTCGGTTCCCAGCACTTGCTTAAAACCGGCTTGCGTGGCGAGCTGTTTCATATTCATAGATAGGTTCCCTCTAACCTTGGTTGGGTCTTTGGTACGCTCGATGGCCTTGATTGGCACTTAGTACCGATGAGGGCAGTGTATCGGCTGGTCTGACCATTTTTCAAGAGGTAGAAGGGAGTTCGCTAATTTTTGTGAAAGTTGGCTGCAAACTGTGTACCTGTTCACAGTTTTGGTGGGCTGTGCGCTTTTGCGGGCGAGGCCGGGGAGCTTATTCGAGGGTTACAGAGGAAACAATATCGCTGGCAAAGCGAAGGGTGGTTTCCTGTAGCGCCTCTTCGAGCCTGTCCGGCCCTTGGGGCAAAAGCTGAAAACGGAGCTGAACCACTTCCATTGGGTTGCGCGCCAGGTTGAACTCGATAATGCCGGGGTTCATAAATACTCGGAACACCGGGCGCCCGCATACCGGCTGCTCGAGTTTATGCAATGGCACGGCTTCCTGCCGGGAAAGCCGTTGTTCGGTGGGCCGCTCGCCAATGGCCAGAGTACCGTCGGGAAGCATCTCCATGTCGAACCGGTCGAACGACTGCTTCCGGCTTACATAGCACTCATCGAGCCAGGCCTTGAGCCGCGCCTCCTCGGTCAGGTCGGGGTAGGTGTCTCGCTCCGTCCGGCTGGGCCGGTCCAGAAAGAGGCTGAGCTTAAGCACCGCTTGGCGCTGTGCGGGGGCCGCGCCTACCGGGAGCCCCCAACCGGTTTCATACACGGGGCAGCTGTACCGGCCGGTATCCGGGTTTTCTGAAAACTCCGCGCCGGAGCGGGCGTTCACAAACGGGCGGCGGTCCCAGGCAAAGCCCTTCCAGTAGTCCCGGTCCGACAGGTTGCTGGCCGGGTTGGTAAAACCCAAACGGCCGTTGACCAAGTCGATATCAAAGCGCTCGCTCTGCTCAAGCCGGGGAAAGCCGTCGGGGGTCGCCACGGCCCGGTGGGTCGTGGCGACACTCCCTCGGCGGGTTAACCATTTAAGCGGGTTCATCTAGTGCTCTGGCTGAACGTCGCTATCAAGCTCACCCAAGTCGCCATCAATCAGCCCGAAGTCCACCGGGGAGTGCATTAAATAGCGTTTTTTGGGTTCGCCCTCGTCGTTTACCACCCAGCACTCATGGAGGACCAGGCTGCCACTGAGGTGGAAAACACTGGTGTGAATCCGCCGGTCACCTTCTTCCATCTCCACGCCGTCAAGGGCCTCGCTCAGGCCTTCCGAGTGAACCCGAACATAGTGGGTCACCTCATCACCCATGGCGATGGGCGTTAGGGTCTCATGAAGCTGTTTCAGGTAAGCGTGAAACACATGCCAGTGCATTTCAACCGGAACCTGGTAAATATCCGTCTCTGCCAGGGCCTGTTGGCTAAAGTTCTGAACCATTCTGGGGGTGTCATCTGAGTTGACGCCAATGACAAAAAAAGCTTCGTGGGACTGAATGGTCTCGGGGGCAATGGGTTGCCCTTCCTGGCTCAGTAGCGCTTGCTGCTCAGACTGCAGATAGGGCAGGGCGTTTTCCAGGTGCTCCTCGCTGAAGGCGGGCAAAAAATAAAGTGCGCACCTGGACAGTGCTTCACGGTCCCACTCGTCCATGGCCTGAACCATTTCTTGTTCCCCCGCTGGCGTGAGTTCGGCAAAGGCACCGCACTCACTGAGTAGGCCGATTTGTGGGTCCAGGGTAAACAAGGGATGCTCAAAACAGACCAGTTCCCTGGCGGAGTTGTAGATGGCGCGCCGGTAGACGCGCATGACCGGCTCTTCGCTCACTTCTTCCACGACGTAGGGCCCGTGCTCCTCCGGCTGAATGGCAAGGTTTTTCGCCGGCCCTTCGAAAGCGATGAACTGGGCTTTTGCCATCAGTGTATTGCCCTCCTGCATGTCAAATTGCAGGTTGAACTCCATGGGGTCAAAGAACACATTGACCCGCACACCGTCCGAGAGCTCAAGCGGGGCGTCATTATTGACGGCGTTGGTAATGGCTTCTCGCGCGGCGTCCTCAAGGCCGTCAACGGGGCCCTGGCAGGTGATGGCGTGCAACTGATTGTCTCGGACGTCTTCTCCATAGACTAGCCTCTCACCGTCCAGGTGGAGTCGTTCAACAATGCCTTGCGGGGGGACTTCGGACACATCAACCGGCTGTCCGTTGACGGTATAAATCACTTGATATTGACTCATGCTCTTTCCTTGCTTAGTTGAATAAAGGGGCAAAGACTGTGCCTTTAAACCACTTGGAGTGATCCGTACGGGTACCCTTTGGCGGTAATAAGCCCGGCACCTAACGATAAAGTGTATCGGCCGGAAGGCGTTAGATGCAAGGCGTTGGGTTTATCTGCCCGAAGTTGGCTGGGGCGGTCGGGGAAAATGAGAATAGGTTCACGGTTTTTGACTTTGCCGGGACCAGGAGCGTGAAAGCGGCGAGCGTGGGAGAGCCTATGACTGTGAAGACGGTCACAGCTCGGCACTTGGTTCGTGCGTGTGGCGGTTAAATCAGGCAGAATCACAGTTTCCTTCCAAAACCGAGCACCGATGGTGATAAGGACAGATCATGTTGGATGTAATATGGAATCCCGAGTCCTGTGATGTCGACAACGCCATTCTCGGCGAAGAGATGGCCAGCTACCAGCGCAGCATGTTGGGTAGCAACCACGGATTTTGGGACTGGAATCTGACTACCAACCGCATGCGGTGGTACGGGGCATTCTGGCGTGAGCTGGGCTACAATGAGCTGGACACTCAGAGTATGACCGAGCCCGAAATCCTGCTGGATTATATTCATCCCGAGGACCGCCAAGGTTTTCGGGAGGCTATTGAAAACACCATCAAAGAAGGTTCCCCCCTGGATTACTGTTATCGGCTGCGCAGCAAGCGGGGCGAGTATATCTGGGTCCGGGTTAACGGCCAGGGCTATCGCGATGAGTCCGGGTGGACCCAGCACGTGGCCGGCGTCAATTACGATATTTCCCAGCTCAAACGTACCGAAGAGGCTTTGCGTGCCAGTGAGGCGCGCCATTCCCGGATGATCGCCGGCACCCGGGACGGCGTCTGGGAATGGGACCTGAACACGGATGAGATCAACTTTACCGACATCTGCTGGGAGCAGTTGGGGTTTACCCCTGAAGAGGTGCGTGAGTTTAATCTCTATCACCTGGAGGACTGGAAAGCGCGCATGTCCGACCGCGACATTCAGCGTTTCGATCAGGCGCTACGTCGTCATATTCTCCACCGGGTGCCTTTTGATGTGGAGTACCAGGTAACCGCGAAGGACGGCTCCCAGCGCTGGATTCGGGCCCGCGCGGAAGCCACCTACGATGAGAGCGGCCGTGCGGTGCGGATTTCCGGCAGCAATATGGACACCACGGAGCTTAAGAACACCCAGATTGCGTTGATGGAGGCGAAAACGGCGGCGGAGAAAGCCAACCAGGCCAAGTCCGAGTTTTTGTCCAGCATGAGCCACGAATTGCGTACACCGCTCAACGCCATTCTGGGGTACTCCCAGCTATTGAACTACGACACCCATATCAGCGAAGGCAGCCGCGATAATGTGGGCGAGATACACCGGGCCGGCAAGCACCTGTTGCAGTTAATCAATGAGGTGTTGGATCTGGCAAAAATTGAAGCCGGCCACATGGCTCTGTCGCTCGAGGTGGTGGTGCCCTCTCGTATTGTGAGCGAGTGCCTCCGGCTGATGTCCCCGCTCGCGGATGACCATCGGGTAAGTCTGCGGTGTCATATGGACGGGCTGGAACATGTAGCGGTGTCCGCCGACTATACCCGGCTGAAACAAGTGTTCCTAAACTTAATAAGCAACGCCATTAAATACAATCGAGCCGGGGGCTCGGTGGATCTGTCGTTCCATATTTCGGAGCGCAACGGGCTGTGCATGAGTGTGGCGGACTCGGGTGTGGGCATCCCTTTCAGCCAACAGGACCAGGTGTTCGAGCCGTTTTGTCGTTTGCACGAGCAATCTTCCAACGCGGAGGGCAGTGGCGTCGGGTTGGTGATCACCCGCCGTCTGATTGAGATGATGGGGGGGCAACTGGATTTCACCAGTGTAGAAGGGGAAGGCAGCCGCTTCTGGTTCGAGCTGCCCGTGGAAGAGTCTTCCGCCCCCGAACGCTCAACTGACCTGGCGGATGACGATGCCGGGGACCTCGCGGTGGAAGGGAGCCCCAATGTGCTTTACATTGAAGACAACCCGGCCAACGCCCGCTTGCTGACCAAGATTGTCGAGCGCTTCCGGCCCGTGAAGCTGCACACGGTGGCCGAACCCCTGGTGGGCATCTACCAGGCCCGCACCGAAGTGCCAGACTTGATTCTGCTCGATATCAACCTCCCGGACATGGACGGGTTTGAAGTATTGAAGGTGCTCAAGCGCGACCCGGTGACCCGCGACATTCCCGTAGTGGCACTCTCCGCCAATGCGTTGGCCAGTGATATCGACCGGGGCTACCGTGCCGGCTTTGCGGAATACCTGACCAAGCCGGTGGAAGTGGGGCAGTTGATACGAGTGTTTAATCGGCTGTTGGGCGAGAGGGAAGTGGTCTGGGACGATTGAGCGCTGGCGGGGTTGCCAGGCCCTAAAAAACCGGCGCGGTCCGTTAGTCGGCCATGCGGCTAACCCTGAGAGTGTCAGAATTAGCCACAGGTATAACTAACCCGCCGGTGCTGGGACACTTGGCCCAGCGCTTATTTCGGCTGTTTGGCCACCCGCAAGTAGGACTTGAGGGTCTTCCAGCCTTCGGGGAATTTCTTTTTGGCCTCTTCGTCGCTCACCGAGGGTGGAATGATGATGTCATCACCCGGCTCCCAGTTCACAGGCGTAGCAACCGTGTGCTTGCCGGTCAATTGCATGGAGTCCAGCAAGCGCAGGATTTCATTGAAGTTCCGGCCGCTGGTCATGGGGTAGATCAACTGGGCTTTGATCTTTTTGTCCGGCCCGATGATAAACACCGCGCGCACTGTGGCGTTATCAGCCGGGGTGCGACCTTCGGCACTGCCGTCTTCGTCCGCCGGCAGCATGTCGTACAGCTTGGCCACGTTCAGGTCGGTATCGCCAATCATCGGGTAATTCGGCGCCGTTCCCTGGGTCTCTTCGATATCCTTGCCCCACTCAGAGTGGTTCTCCACCGGGTCTACCGATAGGCCGATAATCTTGGTGTTGCGCTTGTCAAACTCCGGTTTCAGCTTGGCCATGTAGCCCAGCTCAGTGGTGCACACCGGAGTGAAATCTTTGGGGTGGGAAAACAGAATTGCCCACGAGTCACCAATCCAGTCATGAAATTTGATCTGGCCTTCGGTGGTCTGCGCGGTAAAGTCCGGTGCGGTACTGCCGATTCGCAGGGCCATAAGCTTACCTCCTTAGCGGATTTACGGATTGAAGCGTTGAGATGCGGGTGACGTTGCTGCTTTGCAACCCTGTGCTTGTAAAGTGGGGTTATCTTATCGGAATGAAAGAGCCTCGTTAAATCACGAATTCGCATAACCTATAGCGTGAACGCATATCGAAGTCGCGTTTTTCGGCCCTCAAAAGCTTGTACGTTTAATAAGATGCAAGTAAAATGAATCTTATTAAAAGCAAAGTCCGGGGAGGTCCAATATGAACCCGCTTAAACTGCTTCACGTTGCCCATGCCGGCATGTTGGCTAGCTTCCTGCTCTCGCTCGGAGCCCTGTCGCTGGCGTATGTCTTTTCTCACTCGCTTGGTCTGGCTACCCAGGTGGCGTCCCATATCGCTCTGATTGTCTTCCCCGCTTTCTTCAAATTGGGTTATGTGCTACGCCTGACCGCTCTAAAACAGCTGGGCCGTGCGGTCGACTGACCGGTTTTACTGCGTCCAGGACCCCTGTCACGCCGTGCCTTCGCCCTCGGCTGCCCAAGAGCAGTTGGCCCTCACCATATCGGCCGGTTCTACGGGGCGGCCAACGCCACCGCCGGTGATATAGACGGCGATGGGCTCGGGCCTTGTGTTTTCGTCCCAGAGTACTGCACCGGTAAAGGGCGTAAAAAGCGGTGGCGACCCTCGCTCGCCCTGCGGTGGTGCGCGCCCATGGGCTCTGTGTTGGTGCAATACCGGCTAGCGGCGCCTTATGGTTGGCCCTATCCTTGCAGTATGCTTTTCCTTTCCCGGCTGGGAATAACACTGCTTAAAATGATGGGAGAGCCTCATGTCTTACACCGATACCCTAAACCGCCTGTGCGCCAAAGACATAATGCATGGAAACTTACTGACGGTGTATGAGGGATGGACGATTCACCGACTGGCCGAGTTTTTTATCCGCCGGCAAATTTCCGCCGCGCCGGTGATCGCCTCGGACCACGAATTGGTGGGAGTGGTGAGTGTCAGTGACGTTTGTCACTTTAACGCCATGGATGACGAAGGTCGCGGCGATGCCCTGCGCAATCTCTACCGGGACAGTTGTGGGCAGGAGATCAGTGAAAACGACTTGCGGGCCTGGGTGAAAGCCGCCGATCGTAACTGCACCGTTCATCAGATTATGGTCCCCGAGGTCATAACCGTGGACCACGCCGCCCCCCTCGAACAAGTGGTGGCGACCTTAATAAAGCACCACATTCACCGGGTATTTGTGACCGAGAGTGGAAAAATTAACGGTGTGATTACCGCCATGGATGCCCTGACGGCCCTACACACGCATTTGAAGAAAAGCCCGGCCAACGAAGGCCCCGTCCCGGCGTGACAGGGCACTTGCGCTTGCGGGGCCGCGCGGATAACTCCGTACCGTCACACAAGCGCTCTGGGCAAGGCGCGCGAACGCTAGGCTCGAAAGTCCAACCATAAATGTTGATACCCGCTGGCAGGGTAGTGGGCACCGACCGGGGACCTGCCGGGTGTGGGTGTGAACCCGCCGGTCGCGGCCAGTAACTCTTCAATAAACACTCTAAGCTCCAGCCGCGCCAGCGGCGCTCCGGGGCAGACGTGCAGCCCGGCGCCATACAGCAGGTTTTGGCTTTGATCCCGTCCCCACCGGAAGCGGTCGGGCTCGGGGAAGACTGCCTCATCCCGGTTGGCCGATACCCAGTTGACGGTGACTCGCTCCTCGCAGCCGATGGCACGCTCGCCCAAAGTGACCGCTCGGGTGGCTCGGCGGCGGTTGGTGAGGAGGGGGCCGTGAATGCGCAAAATTTCATCCACCGCTTCGGGAATGTGGTCGGGCTCCCGGCGCAATGTCTCCTGTAGCTCCGGTTGCTCTGCCAGGTACTTCATTAGCAACCCGATGGAAGCGGCGATGGTGCCGACTTCGCCCACGGTCCAGTTTCTGAGAATACTGACAATATCCTCCTCGGAAATGGGTTCGCCGTTGATGCGGCTGTTCATTATCTCCGTGGTCACATCGTTCGGTGCCCCCTCGCCCTGTTCGCGGCGGTTTTCCAACAGTTCGTGAATGTAACGGCTGAAGCGCTGGGCAATTTCGCCCATGGCTTCGCGGTCGCCCGCCAGAGTAGCCTCGTGGTTTTCATGGGCCCACTGGCGAAGGGGCTCCTGCAGGCTGTCGGGCCAGCCGAGAAAAGCGCACTGAATTTTCAGCGCAAAGTTCTCGGCCAGTTCCGGAATAATATCCACTTCCCGACGGTTGAGAGCCTTACCGACCAGCTCGGCGGAGACTTCCCGGCACAGAGGCTCGAACCAAGCCATGCGGGCCCGAGAAAAGAACGGCTCGATCAGCTTTCTGTAGGGGGTGTGCTCGGGCATGTCCAGCCCGTTGGGAACGGACCGGTGCTTGGAGGCCTGATTGCTGAAGGTTTCATGATCCTCCACCACCTTAAGTACATCTTCATGGCGGAACACTGACCAGCCCATATATTGACTATGGGCAACCGGGCACTGGTTCCGCATTTGGTCGAATGCGGCGAGGGGGTGCTCTAGAACCTCCTCGGATCTGGGGTCCCAGTCGTGCTCACTTTTTACATCGGTCATTACTCGTCTCCCAAAAACAACTCCCAAAAACAACGTGCGCGTGCGCCCAGCGCCGCTCCGCTTGGGGGAGGCCGAAGCGAAGCCGGCGATGACGTTGTTATTTTGTGCTGTTGGTTTTGCAGGTTTAGCGGGAAGGGCTAATTCGGCAACGATTGCCGGGGCTCATGTTACAACGCCGGACACAAGCGCTTCCACGGGACTACCGCCTAAGAGTTTGGGGAATACTTCTTCGTGAGTAGAGGGCTTCCGAGCCTCTTTTCACAGTCTAAAAGTAGGTAGCTGAAACGGCTTATGGGGAGTATTCATTCGGGGGAATACTCCGGCACGAGAATTTCTGTTTATATCGAGTTGTGGGTGAGATCGTAACAGCGTCGGATCTCCCTGTAACAGATTGAGATGCGTATGAACAATTGTGCCAGAGAGTATGCCTATCCCGATGGTAAGCCATGGAGTAGCGCTGTTGTTCACGCCGATGCCGAATCCCCAATGAGCAGGCCCGAAGGTGTTTTCATCTTCGGGCTTTTTTTGGTCGGTCGGAAGCGGTGGAGTCAGGGCTTGTCCGCGCCTCACTTTATCTTCCTCGTTATTTCAGCAAGAGGTGTCCTATGAACCTGTGTATTAGGCAATGTTTACTCAGCTTCGGCGCGGTGGTGGTGTTGGCGGGCAACGCCTGGGCCGCCGACCCCGCCAACGGAAAAACCGTTTACCAGCAAAACTGTCAGGCCTGCCATCAGGCCGCCGGGGCGGGCGTTCCGGGCGCCTTTCCGCCCCTGGCGAATAATCCCAATATCGCCGGTAATCCGCAATACCTGGCCGAAGCCATTATTAAAGGCGTTTCCGGGCCACTGGAAGTGAACGGTAAACAATACAACGGCGCTATGCCCCCCATGGGCCATATCGACAACCAGAAAATTGTGGATTTGGTGGCTTACATTTTGTCGGATTTGAATGGTGGGGATGGGGCGATTTCGGAAGCGTCGGTTCAAGCCCTGCGCTAGACATTGAAAGGGACGGTTCTTGATATTGAGAGTGTTTGTTAATGAGTGTGGTTCCCTTAGTGTGGTTCCCTTGGAAAGAGAGTAAAGCGATGAAAACAGTTATGAAATCAGTAGTGTTGGGAGCGGGTGTGGCCTCGGCCTTGTGGTTGGCCGGTTGTTCGCAAACCGCATCGGTTTCTCCGGCGGAGGAGTTTGTTGTGGACGGCCGGGTGTACGGTATGCCCGAAGCTGAAGTGTACCGGGAAGACTATCAGGGCGATGCCGTGGTGGGGGAATACGTGACCGCTTCCCCGCACCTGGCCAAGCTCGATTATGAGGGTAATAAAACGCATCATGTTCGCATGGACACAGTGGCGCAGAAAGTGGAGGTGGCGCCGGGGGTAAGCTATAACGCCTGGACCTATGGCGGCAGCGTGCCGGGCCCGGTTCTGCATGTGCGCGAAGGGGACCGGGTGATTTTTACCATGAAGAACCGCTCGGATGAGGCGGTAGTGGTCACCAGCCCGGCGAAGGATGCGGCGCCCTTCTACCGGCAGCTGGCTGATAACCCATACCAAAAGCCCGGCTCGGCGATTTCTCCCATGCCGCACTCTATGGACTTTCATAGCGGCACCGTCGCCGCTGATGACAAGTGGCGCAGCATCTCCCCGGGGGAAACCATTCGCTTTGAGTGGGTCGCCAACTATCCCGGCGTCTACATGTACCACTGTGGCACCTCCAGCGTGCTGATGCACACCGCCATGGGGCAGTACGGCGCGGTCGTGGTTTCTCCCAAAGAGGGCTACCCCACCGAGGCCGATCACGAATATGTGATCACTCAGTCGGAGTTTTACCTCCAGAAAATGGGTGAGTCTTACATCTACGACCACCAGGCCGCCATGGCGAATAACCCCAGCCATGTCACCTTTAACGGTCACGTTTCTGCGCTGATGGACCAACCGTTGAAAGCCAGTAAAGGCGACCGCGTCCGACTCCACGTGTTGAACGCCGGTCCGAATGGGACCTCCAGCTTCCATGTCATTGGGGCAATTTTCGACCGCGTCTGGTATGAGGGTAACCTGGAGAACGAGTGGCGGGGTATGCAGACCGTGTTGCTCGGGGCCAGTAACGGAGCGGTGATGGAGTTTATCGTGCCTGAAGACGGCCTGTACAAGCTGGTGGATCACGAGTTCCATGACGCCGAACGTGGCGCGGCCGGCGCTTTGATTGCCGCACCGGTTCAATAAGAGGACACAGCCATCATGGGCCTGCCAACCGTTCAGTTTCTCGGAGTCGTGGGGTGGGGATTGCTTATGGCGTGGGCGACCGATGCCCACGCTACCGAGCCCCCGGTAACCGTGCCAGAAGGCACGTTTGAGCACGCGGTACTGCTGGATCGGGATGTCCAGACCGAATGGGTCGATACCTTTCGGGTGGATCCGCGCCCGGTCTCTCGAGCGGACTATGCGGCGTTTGTTCAGGCCCATCCGGCCTGGCGCCGTTCGGCGCTGGCCGGGTTGTTTCAGGATGGAGGGTATCTCAAGCACTGGCATTCAGACCTGGAGCCGAACGGCGAACCCGACGCCCCCGTGGTGCATGTTTCCTGGTACGCCGCCCGGGCCTACTGCCAGGCCCGGGAGGGGGCCTTGCCCACGCTGGTTCAGTGGGAATACCTCGCGAACTTGTGGCGGACGCTAAACGAGCACAGTGACGAAGATTACGCCAACGCCGTTTTCGCCTGGTATGGCGAGCAACGCCCCACCGCCCTGCGGGATGAGGCACTGGGCGTCAGCGGGTTTATAGGTCCGGTGAATGAGTGGCTAGAGGACTACCAGTTGCTATTGGGCAATGGCGACCAGATCGATTTTGGTGGAGGCTCCTGCGGCGATACCGGCCGCCTGATCGCTCGCTACGACAGTGCCCATTACGCCACCTTATTACGCTACCAAATGCGCAGCAATATCTCCCCGGAGACCACCGCCAGTAATCAGGGCTTTCGCTGCGTCTATCCTTAATGGAGGTTATTATGAAATCGGCAAAGCTGATGGGTGTGGCCCTCGCACTCTGGAGCCTGACCACCGCGAATGCCCTGGGGGCCGACACCGGGCACGACCATCACAACCATCACGGCCATGACCACCACAGTGGAATGCACCACACCCCACTGCCGATGGTCTCACAGGTTCCGGAGGGCTCGCTTCACCAACTGGACGCCGTTTGGCAAACCCATCGGGGTGAAGCCGTAACTCTCGCGGATTTGGCGGGGCGGCCGGTAATCGTGACAATGTTATACGCCAGTTGTACCACCGCCTGTCCGGTGTTGGTGCAGGATGTGAAGCGTATCCAACAAGCGTTGCCCGAAGCTCAGCGAGCCCGGACGGCCCTGTTGCTGGTGAGTTTTGATACCGAAGGCGATACGCCCGAAGCGCTGAACCAATATGCTCAGAATGTACGTGCCGACGGCGAGGCCTGGCATTTCGCTACGGGTTCGGCGACGGATGTGCGCACTCTGGCGACTTTGCTGGGCGTTCGCTACCGAAAGAACCCAGAGGGGGGCTATGACCACAGTAACGTGATTGCGGTACTCAATACCAAGGGGGAGCTGGTCCATCGTCATGAAGGGTTGAACCAACCGGTAACAGACGCTGTGAAAGCTGTGAGTCTTGACTAGGCCGGTCGATGTAAGGGAACCTGAGCTTACTTTGCTACCCTATTTGGGGTAGTGTTTGCCTGGGCGTATTGTGGTTAGCTGCGCTCAAGGAGTGAGTATGAACCTATCAGATCGAGCCTCAGTATTTTTTAAGGTATTCGCCAACCTCTCGTCGAGCCTTTTGCCGCGCGCCCTTGCCGCTACGCTGTCGGGGGCCGTGTTCTTTGGGGCCCCGGCGTCCGTCGGTCAGGCCCTGGAGTCTGATGTTACTTCAGCACCCAAGTCCACGGAGGAGGTTATCCAGCTCGCCGAGCGTTTCTGTGGCGGTTGTCACGCGCTCCCCTCGCCGTCGCTGCTGCCCAAGCGCAGCTGGCCGGGTGTGATTGACGCCATGGTAGAGTTGGCACAAAAGCGCACCGGCGGTGAGATGATTCCCCCCGAGGCCGTCCCTCATATTAAGGCCCTTTATTATGGGTCCAGCCCCGAAACGCTACCGAAGCTGCCGCAAGTCACGCCGGCCGACGGCGGCCCTCGGTGGACCGTTGAGCGCATTGGCGAAGGTTCCGCCGTACCCCAAATACTCAACATCCAGCAGGTCGCGCCCGAGGATTTCGAACGCGAGGCGGCACACGCCTTTTTGGTATGTGACGGCGAGCAAAAACAGTTGACCTTGCTGGAGGCCGAGGGCCGTGAGCCCATGCGCTGGCGGGAAACGCCCCTGGCCGACTTTACCTTGCCGATTCAAACGCGGGTGCTGGACTACACCGGCAACGGCCGGATGGACATTGTGGTGGCGGATTTGGGAGAGCTGCCCCCGAGTGGCCGCCTGAAGGGCAAGCTGTACCTCCTTGCTCAGAATGAGAAAGGCAAGTTCGACAAGCGAATGCTTTATGAGGGCCTCGGGCGAATTGCCGATGTGCAGGTGCTGGATATGAACGAGGACGGGCGGTTGGATTTGGCCGTGGCGGTTTTCGGCGGGAATAACCTGGGGGGCGTGCTTTGGCTTGAAAATCGAGGAAAGGACGGATTTGAGCGGCATGCTCTGTCGAGTCTGAGTGGTGCGCTGAATGTGATCCCCGTGGACCTTAATGGCAATGGCCGGCGAGACTTGGTCACCCTGATCGCTCAGGAACACGAAGTGGTGATGGCCTTTATCAACGCGGGGAAAGGGGAGTACCGACCCATGGAAATTGCCCGGGCGCCACACCCCATGTACGGCTTCACTCAACTGCAGGTAGCGGACCTGGACCAGGATGGCCGGCCGGACTTGATTATGACCAACGGCGATGCCTTCGACACCCAGAACGACCCAAAGCCTTACCACGGCGTGCAGTGGCTGCACAATCGGGGCGACCTGCAGTTCGACTATCGCGATATCGGCCGTTACTACGGCGCCGCCAAGGCAACGGTGGCAGATATCAACGGCGACGGCCACCAAGATGTCATCGCCAGCAGTTGGGTCAACCACTGGGAGGACCCCGAGCGCCAATCCATGATCTGGTTTGAAAACGACGGAAAACAGAATTTCCGGCCGCGCGCCCTGGCGGGGAATCACGATGGTATGGTGCCCATGGTGGTGGCGGACCTGAACGGCAATGGCCGAATGGATGTATTGTCCGGCGCGTTTCGTATGGATTTACTGCGAGCGCTTATGACCGGCAAAACCAAAAAGCAGGCCCCTGACCCGTCTGGGGAGGATACACACACAAGGTTGTTTTGGTTGGAACAAGCCCCGCCAAAGAGCCCTAATGCAGTGAACTCCCCCCGCCCGGACGACAGAACCGAAGAGTAAGGTAGAACGTGCAACAACCAATGATTGGCTATCACAAAGACGAAGAAGATCACTGGGTGGCTGAACTGGAATGTGGCCACAATCAGCATGTGCGCCACAAGCCACCCTGGGTGGAGCGCCCCTGGGTGATTACGGAAATGGGGCGGGCGGCCATGTTGGGCGAGCGGCTCGACTGTAAAAAGTGTGATCGGGGCGAGCCTAGAGATAACCTGTGAAAACTCGCACGGCCCACTAGCGGTTGTTCCCAGCTCTTCACGCATAAAAAAAGCGGCTCCCCGAGGGGAGCCGCTTTTCTAGAACCCCAGCGCCGGGGCGCTGAGTTCAAAACTATGCGGGCAAATTAATGCTTAGATAGCTTGAATGTTCTCGGCCTGAAGACCTTTCTGGCCTTGAGTCACATTGAAGCTAACCGCTTGGCCTTCAGCCAGGGTTTTGAAACCTGAACCGACAATGGCGCTGAAGTGAGCAAAAACGTCTGCACCAGACTCTTGCTCAATAAAACCAAAACCTTTTGCTTCGTTGAACCACTTAACTGTACCTGTAGCTGCTGACATAATCGTACCTATAAAAAAACTATTAATGTTGGTCCGTATGGACCGGTGCTGCTGGAAAGATTCTATTACTTAAAAAGACAGGACGATGACGCGCTACTGAGTTGCTAACTACTGGCAGGGATCGAACAGGTTTTTACAATATAAATCAGAACTTCCTAACGCTGCCCATAGTACAGCTTAAAAATCCCCTGTCAATGAATTTCTTTCGCTCTTTTTGAGCTCCTGAAAAAGGTAAGCGAACCCCGCGCGAGTCACTGGGCTCGCGCGGGCTCAGAGGGGCGCGTATAAACTCATCCGCGGGCAATGAGCGGCTCGTGAAAGTCGGTCGGGCCGGTGTTGGCGCTCAGCACGCCGGATTGGTACAGAAAATCGCCAAAGCCCTTGCCGGGCTTTCGCTCCTTGGCAAAACGGCTCAGGAGCGGTTTCAGTTCGGCTAAAATCTCTTCTTCGTCGATGTTCTCCCGGTAGAGGCGGTTTAGCCGCTGGCCGCCCGTGTCCGCGCCCAAATATAAATTGTACTTGCCGGGCGCCTTGCCGGTGAGCGCGATTTCTCCCAGGTAGGGCCGGGCGCAGCCGTTGGGGCAACCGGAAACCCGTAGTTGAATCGTTTCCTGGCCAATACCGGCCTCTTCCATCAGGCCATGAATCTTATCGGTCAGCTCAGGCAGGTAACGCTCGGACTCGGCCATGGCCAGCCCGCAGGTGGGAAAGGCCACGCAAGAAATGGCGTTGCGGGCCAGAGGCGTGCTCCGGCTGCCGTCATCCAGTCCGTAATGGTCCACCAGCTTTTGGATGGCCGAGCGCTCCTTGGCGTTGACCCGCGAGATGATCAAGTTCTGGTTGCAGGTAATCCGAAATTCGCCCGAGTGGATTTTGGCGATGCTGCGCAGGGCGGTGCGTAGTTTCAGTTGCTCAAAGTCCCGAATACGGCCGCTGGGGGTGAACAGGGTGAGGTGGTGAAACCCTTCATCGTCTTCCGTCCAGCCAAAGCGGTCACCGCTGTCTGTGAGGGTATAGTCGCGCAGGGGTTCCAGGGGCCAGCCATGAACTTCGGCAAACCGTTCCTTGAACCAGTCCAGCCCGTAGTCGTCCAGAGTGTATTTGAAGCGCGCATGGGCCCGGTTGGTGCGGCAGCCGTGATCGCGCTGAATTGCGACAATGGCTTCACAGGCATCCACCACTTGATCGGCAGGCACAAAGCCCACCGGGGTGGCCAGGCGCGGGTAGGTTGCCCGGTCGCCATAGGTCATGCCCATGCCGCCGCCCACCGCGATGTTGTAGCCGATGATCTCGCCGTTTTCCTCAATAGCAATTAGACCGATGTCATTGGCCAACACATCGCAGTCGTTGTGTGGGGGCAGGGCAATGGCCACTTTGAACTTACGGGGCAGGTAGCGGTGCGTATAGAACGGCTCCTCTTCCTCCTCGGTTTGTTTTTCCGGCTGATTTAACCAGACTTCCTCGTAGGCGGCCGAACGCCAGTTCAACCGTTCACTAATCTGTACGGCGGCGTTGTACACGGTTTGATGGCTGGCGGAGAGGTGCGGGTTAACGTTGGTCACCACGTTGCGATTCACATCGCCGCAGGCGCCGCGACTGTCCAGCCCGAGCTTGTCCAGGTGCTGAATCAGGGAGGCCAGGTTTTCCTTGAACACCCGGTGAAACTGGAAGGTTTGCCGGGTGGTCAGGCGCAGGCTGCCGTCGGCGAAGCGGTCCGCCACCTCATCCAACCCCAGCCATTGGTTGGGCGTGAGTACGCCGCCGGGCAGCCGCAGGCGGAGCATAAACTGAAAGTGCGGCTCCAGTTTCTGTAGTCGCCGCTCGTCGCGCAGGTCCCGGTCGTCCTGTTGGTACAGGCCGTGGAACTTGCTCAAATGGGTGTCCTCATCGCGCAGCGCGCCCGTGGCCTCATCGGCTAGAGACTCGCGCAGGCTGCCCCGCAGGTAACGGCTTTCGCGTTTGATCTGTTCGGCTTCCGGTAGTGATTCACTCATCAGTACACATCCCGCTGGTAGCGTTTGTCTCGGGTCATCTCACGCAGGTATTGCTCGGCGTTTTCCCGGCTTTTGTGGCCCTGGCTTGCCACCACATCAATCAATGCTTCATGGACATCCGGTGCCATGGCGTTGGCATCGCCGCACACGTAAATGTGGGCACCGTCTTCCAGCCACCGCCAGAGCTCGGCGCCGGCTTCGCGAATGCGGTGTTGCACGTACACTTTTTCGGGCCCGTCCCGGGAGAAGGCCACATCCAGTCGGCTGAGCAGCCCTTGTTTTCGCCACTGCAACCATTCGCGCTGGTAGAGAAAGTCGGTGCGAAAGCGGCGGTCCCCGAAAAACAGCCAGTTTTTACCCGGCTGTTCCAGAGCTTCGCGTTCCTGCATAAACGCCCGGAAGGGCGCTATGCCCGTGCCGGGACCAATCATGACAATCGGTGTGTCGCCGTTTTCCGGCAGCCGGAAATTTTTGTTGCGGTCAATGAATACCGGGGCGCTGTCATCCAGTGTCAATCGATCGGCCAACCAGGTAGACCCCACGCCTTCGCGCGCTCGTCCCCGCTGCTCGTAGCGCACGGCGGCCACGGTTAAGTGCACCTCATCGTCCACCGCCGCCTGGCTGGAAGCGATGGAGTAGAGGCGCGGCGGTAGCCGGCGCAGATGGTCCACCAGAGTTTGTGCCTCCAACCCCTTCACCGGGTAGGCCTGCCACAAATCCAACAGGTCCCGCCCGTGCAACCACTGAATGAGCTCGCGTTTGTTGTCCACCAATGAGTGGAGCGAGGACGAGTCGCTCAGCTTGGCCCACTGCTGTACCGTCGGCGGGGTCAGGCGGGTCAGTTCCAGGTGATGTTGTAGCGCCTGGGAGAGCGTTAAGGGCTCGTCTTTAACGGTGACGATTTGTTCCCCGTCCAGGCCGCTGTGCTCCAGCAGCTGTGCCACTAGCGCGGGGTCGTTCTGGGCGTAAATGCCCAGCGAATCGCCGGGGGAATAGCTCAGCCCCGACTCCTCCAGCGACAACTCAATATGATGCACGGATTTGTCGGACCCCCGGCCAGTGAGCTTCACCCGATCCAGCAGTGGAGCGGTAAAAGGGTGTTTGCGGTCGTACTGGCTTTGCGGTTGTGACGCGCCCGCGGCCGGTCCGCTCGAAACAGTGGCGGAGGCGCCGCCTCCCACCGCCGGTTGAGCGGCGGCGAGCTTGTCTAGCAAGGCGGTGATCCATTGGTCGGCGGGCTCATCGAAGTCCACATCGCAATCGACCCGGTCCGTTAGGCGTTCGCCGCCCAGTTCGGCCAGTCGTTCATCGAAATCGATACCGGTCTGGCAAAAGTGCTCATAACTGGAGTCACCCAAGGACAAAACGGCGTATTGCAACTGAGGCAGCTTCGGGGCTTTGCGCCCGTGCAGGTATTCGTGCAGCCCCAAGGCATTGTCCGGCGGGTCTCCCTCGCCGTGTGTGGAACTAATAATGGCCAGCCGCTGCTCTTTCTTTAGCCGCCGGGCGGGGAAGTCGTTCATATCCAGGCATTCGACCTCCAGCCCCTTGGCCCGGGCCTGCTCGGTCAGCCGTTCGGCCAGAGTTTCGGCGTTGCCGGTCTGAGACCCGAACAGGATCGTCAGCTTGGCACCTTGGGGCTGCGGGGCGGAGGGCGCCTCGCCTCCGGGGCGCAGGGCGGCCCGGTAACCGGCCAAATAGCCCTGAACCCAGTCCAGTTGCTGCTCATTCAGCTCCCGCACCAGGGCATCAACGTGCTGGCGCTGGGCGTCGTTCAATGGCGATGGAGGCAAGGACGCTGTCATCGAAAAAATTCCCGGTTGCGTTGCAAGTGGTGCTTTTAATGGTGAAGCACGCTAACAAAAACTCAAGGCATAGTTGCCTTGGGGTTTAGATGGATGTCTTCTAAGCACAGAACGGAAGGCTTTAAATAATCAGCGCAGCCCCTTAGCGGAGGGGCTTGTGGGCTATATCGCCTTCCTTGCCCTTAAGCATATAGCGCCAATAGAAGGGCGGCAGTAGGTGCTTTTTTACGACCCAATAGAACCGTGATTCCCTAAAGGGGCTCAGTGGCAGTGTGGGCGTCACTTTCGCCCCGTAGGTGAATTCGGCCAGTATCACTTTCCCGTAGGCCGTCACCACGGGGCAGGAAGTGTAGCCGTCGTACCGGGCTTCCAGCGCCTTGCCGTCCAGGTGGGCCAGCAGGTTCTTAACCGCCACTGGCGCCTGTTTGCGCACCGCCGCAGCGGTTTTTGAAGTGGGGAGCGAACTGGCATCCCCCAGGGCGAATACCTCGGGATAGTCCGGGCTCTGTAAACTGTGCGGGTCTACCTTCAGCCAGCCTCCTTCATTGGCCAGGACGCTGTTGCGGACAAACTCCGGGGCGCGCTGTGGGGGCGTGACATGCAGCAAGTCGTAGGGTTCTTCCACCTCTTGAATGTGGCCTTCCGCGTCCGTGACGGCAAAGGTCGCAATGCGTTTTTCGCCATCTACCCGGATGAGATTGTGAGTAAGGTGTACGCCGATACCGTAATTCACCGCGACGTTTTGTAAGTGTGGCACAAAGTCCGGCACGCTGAACAGTGCCCCCATGCCGCTGTAAAACTGGATCGATGCGCTCGGCTCTATTTGACGCTTGCGCCATTGATGTGCGGCCAGATAGGCAATCTTCTGCGGTGCGCCCGCGCACTTTATGGGCGTGGCGGGTTGAGTAAACAGAGCGCGCCCGCCCCTAAATCGGTCAACGCACCGCCAAGTGTAACGGGCCAGGGCCGGGTCATAGTTGCTGCAGACACCCCCTTGACCCAGCGCTTGCGGTAAACCGTCAATGGCGCTCCAGTTCAACTCAATCCCCGGCGCCACTACCAGGGCGTTGTAGTGCACTTGAGTGGTATCGGTGAGGGTGACTAAGCGTTGTTCGGGATGCAGCGCCGTCACTGATTGGTGAATCCAGGTGGCGTGCTTTGGCAGCGTTTGCGCCTGGGGGCGGGCCGTGTCTTCCAGCTTATAGGTGCCGCCACCGACCAGGGTGAAAGCCGGCTGGTAATAGTGGGTGTCTTCGGGCTCAATGATCGCCACATCCAGTTGCGGACGTTGGCGCAGTAGTGAGGCGGCCACCGTGGTGCCGGCGGTGCCGCCGCCGATGATGACGATGTCGTGGTGTCGGGGTTGGCTCATGGCGTGCCTCCTGTCAGGTCGAGGGAGGACGATACCAGCATAAAGATACATTTTAAATATATCTTTTAGAACAGTTTTACTTAAGCTCAGCCCTTCCTCTTATAAAGCGCTCCCGATGACAGGGTGCCGTGCCTTAATTTTCGACATGCGTAAGGCCCAAGAAGATTGAGCTGGATTGGGTATTCGCCGAGTAGTTGGCAGGGGAGTTCTCCGAAGGTAATCGGCCGCAAAACATTGCAGTGGCTGCCGTCATTATTACCGGCGTCGGCGGGAGGGTTAAGCGGGCACGAACGAGGTACCCCAAAAGGCGTCTTGTGTGAGCGCACCGGGCGCATTAGTCTGATAAAACTTGGGGACGGGTATTACGTGAAACTTGGTTCCCGAGTAGCTAGCCTGGCAGGCGAGTTTCCTTAGTCTGCCGCATACCGCATTGAGGGGCGGCGGTTGCCGCCCCTGCTTTTTTCCTCCTTAGAATTTGTAACGAACACCCACTTGGTAACGCGCACCGAGATCCTCAAGATATTGAGTCAAACGGGCATCGCGGGTACGCCAGCGTACATTCTCTTCAGTCAGGTTCAGGCCTTCGAAGAACACACTGAACTGTTCATTGATGTCGTACGAGACACTCATATCCCACTGATAGTACTCATCCACATACACCGGGTTATTGGAACCGCCCTGGTTGGTTTGACGCAGGAACTCGTCGCGCCAGTTCCACGCCAGCCGTGCCTGAAGGCCCTGATTTTCGTACATCATAACCAGGTTGGCGGTGTCGCTTAGGCCCAGTAGCGCGAACTGTTCGGCATTCGGGTCGGCGGTATCATCAAAGCCGATATCGCCGTCCACCAGAGTGTAGTTCGCCTGCAGACCAAAGCCGGTGTCACCGAAGAAGTGCTGAAATGCGAGCTCCATTCCGTCAATAGCCGCTTCGCGCTGGTTGATGGGGAAGGTCGTCCGCCACTGAACCAGGGGGCTATCCTCGTTGGGGGCAACGTCGTACTCCTGAATCATGTTCGCCACGAAGTCCGTATCCAGCTGGGAGGCGTTGTCACTGTCTACTTCAATGGCATCCGGGCCGTTGGGGAAGTCACCCGGGTTGTCCAGGATGGCGGTCATGGTGAACAGGCTTTCCGCGTTGACCGAAATGCCTCTGCTCTCCAACTCCTGCTCGGCTTGTTCGACCAGCGGCCCGGCACTCGGGTCCCGCATGCCAAAGTGCGGCTCATTGCGCACGCCCGAACCAATAAAGTTTTCTACGTCCTTGCGGAAGTAGCCAACCGAGGCGTAGCTGCTGTCGTCGAAGTACCACTCTAGAGACAGGTCAATGTTGGTGGATTCCAGCGGGTCGAGTTTCGGATCGTTCTTACTGGCGGACGCTGTGCCACCGAGGTAGGTAGGGTTGTCCTGCTGGAAGTTGCCCACCGAGACGTACAGGTTGCCATAGTTGGGGCGGGCGATGGTCTGACTGGCGGAGAACCGCGCGAGAAGGTCCTGGGTAACCGAAACGCTCAAGTCCAAGCTGGGCAAAAGGTTCTCGTAGCTGTGGTCTTCGGCTACAAAGGCTTGGTCCTCCGAATACACAGTAGTCTGGAAGTCGTTATCGCTCTCCCAGGGACGGTACTGAGGGACTTCCATTAACGCGGCGGACGTTACATCGGTTTCCTCGTAGCGAAGCCCGAGCAGCAGGTCGGTTTCCAGTCCGGCCAAGGTAAAGTTGTTTTGATATTCGACAAAGGCGGCGGTAATTTCCTCGGTCACTCGGTTGTCATTGGGGTGCTGGTCCAGCGCCGCGCAATTCCATTCGCCATCGTAGTCGCCGTAAATGCCCAGCGATTGTTGACACAGCCCATACACATCAATGGCACGCATGCCGACGGTGCTCATCTTGGAGGTGTCGTAGTCGTCATACTGTGCGGCAAAGTTAAAGGGGTGGAGAATGTTGTGCAGTTCACCCGGGTTACTGACGTTCCAGTTGCCCAGTTGTACCTGGCGGTTGGAGTTTTGCTGACGCATCTCCATTTCCCGGTATTCCAGGCCGAAGTCCAAGGTGCTCTGGTCGAACGACTGAGTGCCGCCGAACTGAACCTGAGCGATGTCTGTTTCCTGAGAGGCGTAAAAGACCCGCCCTTGCTGGGTGCCGAAGTCGGGCTCGTCAAAGCGGTCATTGTCATTGGTGTTGCTATCGTCCCAGTCAAAGGCGCCCTGGGGAAGATCGCTCCCGAACCAGAAATACTGACGCTCACCGACGGGGGCGCCTATACTCATGGCAATTTCACCGGCCTGGCCAGGTCCATCGGGCATGTTGTCCATGCTGGAATCGTGGGCGTCAAACCTTAAGGTTAGTGAGTCGCTGACATCCCACTCGGTATTGACCCCCAAAGAGCTCAGGGTGTTGTGTTGCTCACGCCACTGCTGCTCGTAACCCATGTCTTTGTTGTTCAGGTTTTCCTGAATATAGACAGGCACGGCAATGTCCCCGGAGCTGTCGAAATCCACTTGTTCGACACTGGAGCTGTTACCGATCCAGAGCGCCCACTCACCGCGATGCTCGGAAATTTTCATGTCCGCATAGGTATAGTCCACCGTAACGGTCACATCCTCACGGGGGGCAAACTGGGCGGTCACCTGGGCGTTGGCCCGGTCGCGCTTGCGTTCGGAGTAGGCCCAGCGAAAATCGTTGGGGCGGGCAAATAGCTGGCCGTCGCTGGGTTCGCCATTGACCACCGCGGTCATGTTGTTGTCTTCGTCACGCGTCCAGCTAAAGCCCTGGTTCTCTCCGGCGTCGTGCGCCTCGGCGTCCCAGTAGGCCATGTTCCAATTGTTCTCGGCGGCATTGGCGGTGGCGGAGTTGCGCTTGGAGTAGCTGGCGGTGACCGCCAAGCCGACAGTATTGGCGCTATTTTTCCAACTAAACAGGCCGGACACTTCCGGAGTAATATCTTCGCCACTCTCCCCCACGGTGGTGTCGTGCATGGCCTTGGCGCTCAAGGACAGCTCCAGCGGGTCATTCTCCAGAGGCTTGGTGGTGGTGATGTTTACGGTGGCCCCGATACCACCGGTGGGCACAGAGGCTCGGCCGGTCTTGTAAACACTGACCCCTGCCACACTTTCCGATGCGAGGTTGGAAAAGTCGAAAGCTCGGGTCGCGCCGCCGGACGTCCCACCGGCGCCGCTACCGCCGCCATAAGTGTAGCCGGAGGGCAGGGTGCGCCCGTTGAGGGTCACCATATTGTTGGCGGCACCGAAGCCGCGCACGGTAATTTGCGAGCCTTCCCCGTTTACCCGGTCAATGGAGACACCGGTAATGCGCTGTAGGGATTCGGCGAGGTTTGAGTCGGGAAACTTGCCAATGTCTTCTGCGGAAATGGCGTCCACCACGCCGGAAGAATCTCGTTTGATATCCATGGCACGATCGAGAGAAGCGCGCAAACCGGTGACGACGATCTCCTCAAGCTGACCGGCCTCCTGCGCCAGTGCTGGGGCCCCGAGCGTGCTCCCCATTAAGGTGGCGATGCTTGCCGATAGTAAGCGTTTTTTAACCAAACTGCGGTTTGTGTTCATTGGATCCTCCAATATTATTGTCGAATGTTATTACTTATAGTGCTCGAATTGGGAACAGTGTCCTTCATTAGACGACTCTGCGAGAGGGCATAATGTGCCTCTACGCAGAGGCTCCAAAATGAACCCATATAGTCCAAAAATCTATTAGGCTGGTTGGGTATTTATGATCGCTGGCCGATTACCTACAGGGGAGGGGGATGGAGGTACCGAGCCCTATGCGCAGGAGAGTGCCGCTTTTGGGGAATGGTCAATGCGGGGTGAGACTGACTATGATGGCGCCTTATGGGCACCGCTGAGACCGGGTATTGTCCCTCGCTTGGCTTGCGAGCACGCAGGCAACCAGTACAGGGAATGTACTGGCCTTCTTTTTTTCTTGGATTTTTGCTTTTGCCTTTCGGGTATTTATACCTTTCGTAAGGCGCTTGCAGCGCTAACGTTGCAGGGCGGCGCCGGAGCTTTTGTGAGGCGGGTGGTTATGGAGAGGCGAATGCTTACAGGCCCCTCTCCATAGGCGGCTACCCGTGGGCAATCTGCAATGGGGTACCTTGGCGATCAAATACCAGTAGGTTATTGATCATGCCGTTGCGGATGGCATGAATGACTTTTTCAATGGCATCGTCAATTGCTTTGGGTGTGGGCAGCTTTCCCTCGGCTCCGGGTAGCGCCGCTACAAACACCGCGTCCCAGTCCTTATCTACCTGCTTCGCTTCCTCAACAAAGGCCGAAAAGTCTTTCAGCTCCTTTGGCTGTTTATCGATGCCCGCCAGTGGCGCCAAGTGGCCGCCGTGACCTTCCGCGAAGGCTTTGGCTTGCTCTTCGGTGTGGCCGTTGGGTAGCTCGCGCTTGGCCAGTACCAATAGCAGCTTCTGCGGTTCGCTCTGTTGGCGGGCGATGGCCAGAAAGTCGTCAAAGTGGCTGAGCTCAAAGGTTGTCATGGGGTGGTCTCGTCCGGTTTGGAAAGGGAGGCTGCTACTGTCTGCCTATTGTGCATACTTTGGGGGCGCTCTGTCATTCCCCCAAATGGGTAGGCCCTTATGGGAATATCGAAATTGAGCCCCGGGCAGTAGGCTAGCCGTTCACCTGCCGTTGCCCCTCTTCTCGCGATGGCGGCAGGTGATATTCAAAAGCCTCTGGGTGCATGGAGCGCACCTTTTTTTGAAGAGTGTATTTGAAGCGTTTAAAGCAAGAGTTTTCAGTGGTGACAAGGCTCCCAGCGTTGACGCCGAGCCCAGAGAGCGTAGGGGCGCCTCACGTCGAGGCCAGGTGGGTCACCAGCCGGTAGACCGGTGCGGGCATCAGCTCTTCGGGGGCCTGACTGTCCAGAAAGTTTTTCAAGGCCAGGCCCAGTTCGGTGTTTCCTTCAATGGCGAGTTTGCGACGAAAAAACAGCGTGTCCGGGTCGACCTGCCCGGCGATCACACTCAGTAGGTCGCGCAGTTCCGCGCGGAAGGTAACATCCGGTGCGACCGCTTTCATCGAAACGCATAGCCGCCGCCCAAGTAGAGTGATTGAGAAGGCCAGATGAATATCCGAGACCACAATACGAACACGACGACCACGCATAAAGTCCAGTTCCCCCTGCTGGAGAGGCTGGCTGAACGCGTGATTCAGGCCCATCGATAGGGCCTGCTGGCGCACGGGCCGGGGAAGGGTTTTATTGGCCCAGCGAGCCAAGCTCGCCGCGCGCTGAGCATGGGCTATAGAAGTGGTTGAGCGGGATTGAGTGGCGTACATAACGAGGCACCTCCTAAATCGGCATGCTACCAAAGCCTGGTAGCCGCGCCACTTATCCTGAAGAGGTACACGTCCCGAAGAGGTACACGGCGCTAAGAGGTATGAGATCGTGGAATTACTTTGTCCGGCAGGCAGCTTGCCTGCACTAAAAACGGCGCTCAAAGAGGGCGCCGATGCTATTTACGTGGGTTTGCGCGGCGACACTAATGCCCGGCACTTTGCCGGCCTCAACCTGGATACCCAGGGGCTGCGCGAAGCGGCTCGACAAGTGCACCGCCAGGGGCGGCGGTTGCACGTGGCGATCAATACCTTTGCGCACCCCACCGACTGGGGAAGCTGGCAGATGGCCGTGGACGAGGCGGTGAAGGCCGGTGCGGACGTGTTGATCCTGGCGGATATGGCCGTGTTGGCGTACGCCGCCGAACGTTACCCGGAGGTGGAGCGGCACCTGTCAGTACAGGCCTCGGCCACCAATGCCGCGGCCGTTGAGTTCTATCGGCAGGCCTACGGGGTCACCCGGGTGGTACTCCCGCGGGTACTGTCGATGCAGCAGGTCTCCGCACTGGCCCACACCGTCAGCACCGAGCTGGAAGTGTTCGCCTTTGGGAGCCTGTGCATTATGGCGGAGGGGCGTTGTTATCTGAGTTCCTATATGACCGGGGAGTCGCCCAATAACTCCGGCGCTTGCTCGCCGGCGAAGTTCGTCCGCTGGGAAGAAAGCCGGGGCGTGCTTGAATCCCGTTTGAACGGCTACTTAATCGACCGGTTTGCCGGTGGGGAAAACGCCGGGTACCCAACGTTGTGCAAGGGCCGCTTTGAAGTGGACGGGGAGCGCTATCACGCCCTGGAGGAGCCCACCAGCCTCAACACCCTGAGTTTGCTGCCCGAGCTGTTTAGAGACGGCATCAAGGCGGTGAAGATCGAGGGCCGACAGCGCAGCCCCGCCTATGTGGGCCAGGTGACACGGGTGTGGCGCCAGGCGATTGATCGGTTGCTCAACGACCCGGAGCGCTATCAGGTCCATCGGGACTGGGACCGTACCCTGGCGGGACTGTCCGAGGGGCACCAGACCACCATCGGGGCCTATCATAGGAGCTGGCGATGAGGGCACATCCAATGTTAAAAATAAGCGTAGGGCCCATTTTGTACTTCTGGCCCAAAGAGCAAGTACAGCGCTTTTACGCCCAGGTGGCGCAGTCGGACGCGGACATTGTCTATCTGGGGGAAACCGTCTGTCCCAAGCGACGGGAGTTGCGGCTTGAGGACTACTTGGCCCAGGCGCATCAGCTACGCGAAGCGGGCAAGGAAGTGGTACTATCATCCATGACCTTGCTGGAATCTCCGGCGGACCTGCGCGAGCTGCGCCGTTACTGCGACAACGGGGAGTTTGCCGTGGAGGCGAACGATATAGGAGCCGTGGGCTTGCTGCGCGAAGCCGGTCTGCCCTTTGTCGCCGGTGCGGCGATTAACTGCTACAACCCACAGACCCTGCGCCAGTTGGTACAGTTCGGTATGCAACGCTGGCTCATGCCCGTGGAGCTCTCCCGGGAGTGGTTGTCCCAAATACTGAGCCATCCGGACATTGAGGATATTCGCCCGACCTTTGAGGTCGAAGTCTTTGGTTTCGGGCACTTGCCGCTGGCCTGGTCGGCGCGCTGTTTTACCGCCCGCTCGGAAAATCGTCCCAAAGATCAATGCGACTTGTGCTGCATCAAATACCCCTCGGGCCGGCCCGTTTACAATCAGGAAGCCGAACGGCTGTTTGTGCTCAATGGCATACAGACTCAGTCCGGCGACCGATACAACCTCATTGGCGAACTTCCGGGCATGGCGGGCCTGGTGGATGCGGTTCGGCTCAGCCCCGAACCCGAGGGCACACTGGACTGGCTGGCGCGCTTTCGCGCCGCCAGCCGGGGAGAAGCCGCCGGCGGTCGTAGCCCCGACGATGTGAACGGGTACTGGCATAAAATGGCCGGTATCGTGCAAGTTGATGCCCACTGAGGCAACTGGCGTATTGCGCGCTGTATGAATCACGACAAAATTTGAACAGAGGCCGACGAATGACAGAGCAATCCAAGGACACCATAGCCCCCGCGGTCGAACTACAGCCGGCGTCTCAAGACATCTGGGACCAGAAATACCGCCTGAAAGATCATCAGGACCAGCCGGTGGACCAAACCATCGATGCCACCTGGGAGCGGGTGGCGGACTCCCTGGCCGAGATCGAGCCCAAGCGCAAGGCCCACTGGCGCGAGCAATTTTTGTGGGCCCTGCAAAACGGGGCGATCCCCGCCGGGCGCATCATCTCCAACGCCGGCGCCCAGGCTTACAAGCCCGCCACCTCCACGATCAACTGCACGGTCTCCGGCACCATCGGCGACTCCATGGAGGACATTCTGCAAAAGAATGTCGAGGCGGGCCTGACCTTGAAGGCCGGCTGCGGCATCGGCTACGAGTTCTCCACTTTGCGCCCCAAAGGCGCCTACGTGGCCGGTGCCGGGGCCAACACTTCCGGGCCGCTGTCGTTTATGGATATCTACGACAAGATGTGCTTCACCATCTCTTCCGCCGGTGGGCGGCGCGGTGCGCAAATGGCCACCTTCGATGTTCACCACCCGGATGTCAGCGAGTTCATCCGCGCCAAGCGCGAGGCCGGGCGGCTGCGCCAGTTTAACCTATCACTGTTGATCACCGACGATTTTATTCAGTCGGTAAAGTCCGATGCGACCTGGCCGTTGAGTTTCCCTATTACCGAGAATGACCTCAAGCGCGAAGGGTTGGATAGCGACAACCCGGAACAGGTGGTCTGGCGCCGTTTGGATCACCTGGCCGAGAAGTACCTGCGCAACGAACAGGGTGAAGTGGCTTGCAAGGTTTACAAAAAAATTCCGGCCCGGCAGCTGTGGAACCAGATTATGCGCTCCACCTACGACTTCGCCGAACCGGGCTTTATTTTGATCGACCGGGTCAACCAGTGGAATAATAACTGGTTCTGCGAAGACATCCGCGCGACTAATCCCTGCGGTGAGCAACCCCTGCCGCCCTACGGCAGCTGTCTGCTCGGCTCGGTGAACCTGACCCAGTGCATAAAGCACCCGTTCACCGAACAGGCCGAGTTTGACTGGGAGAAGTTCCGCAAGCTGGTATCCATCTTTACCCGAATGCTGGATAACGTGGTGGAGATTAACGGCCTTGCGCTGCCCGAGCAGCGCGGGGAAATTGAACGCAAGCGTCGCCACGGCATGGGCTTTCTGGGTCTGGGCTCGGCGCTGACCATGCTCACCATTCCCTACGGCAGCCCCGCCTCCATTGCCTTTACCGAGCAGGTGAGTAAAGAGCTGGCACTGGCGGGCTGGCGTGAAGCGCTGGCGCTGGCGAAAGAGAAGGGGCCCGCGCCGATTATGGAGGAAACCTTTGAGGTCACGCCTATTATGCTGGCCAAACAACCCGAGCTGGCCGAGCAATACAAGGTGGGGGATAAAATCTCCGGCAAGGTGTTGTGGACCCGCTACGGCCGTTATATGCAGCAGGTGGCCGAAGAAGACCCGGAGCTGGTGGAAGCGTTGGCTGAAACCGGCGGGCGCTTTACCCACCACTCCTCAATTGCGCCCACGGGCACCATTTCTCTGTCCCTGGCCAATAACGCCAGCAACGGCATTGAGCCGAGTTTTGCGCACCATTACGCCCGCAATGTGATTCGCAGCGGCAAGAAGTCCAAGGAAAAAGTGGATGTGTTTTCCTACGAACTGTTGCGCTATCGCCAGCTGGTGGAACCCAAGGCCAAGCCCTACCCCCAGCCCGGGGAAACCGGTTTGCCGGAGTACTTTGTGGTGTCTGACCAGATTACCCCGGAGCAACACGTAGACGTACAGGCGGCCGCTCAGAAATGGATTGATTCCTCTATTTCCAAAACCATCAACGTGCCAACCGAAATTGCTTACGAGCGGTTCAAGGATATTTACCTCTATGCCTATGAAAAACGGCTAAAAGGCTGCACGACCTTCCGCTTTAATCCGGAGGCGTTTCAGGGCGTGCTGGTTAAGGACCACGACCTGGAAAATACCGCCTATGTATTTGAACTGGAAGACGGCCGAAAGGTGGAGCTCAAAGGCAACGAAGAGGTGGAGTACGACGGTGAAATGCACACCGCCGCGAATTTGTACGAAGCGCTGAAAGAAGGCTACTACGGGAAGTTTTAAATTATGAATGCCAAAGTCATCGACAAAAAGATCACCGGTTTTTCCATTAAAAAGCCCGAACCGGAAAAAGAGCCGGACATCGAGCGGATGCACGAGAAATTCGAGCGCCCCGAAACTCTGGAAGGCAGTACCTACAAAATTAAGACGCCTTTGTCCGACCACGCCCTGTACATCACCATCAACGATGTGGTGTTAAACCCAGGCACGGACCACGAAGTGCGCCGTCCTTTCGAGGTCTTTATCAATTCAAAAAACCTTGAACACTTCCAGTGGGTGGTGGCTCTGACGCGGGTCATTTCAGCCGTTTTCCGCAAAGGCGGCGATGTGACCTTCCTGGTGGAAGAGCTCAAAGCGGTGTTTGATCCCCAGGGTGGTTACTTTAAGTCCGGCGGCCGCTTTATGCCCTCACTGGTGGCGGAAATCGGCGACGCCATTGAAACCCACATGAAACGCATCGGGCTGATTGAGGAAGAGGCGCTTTCCGAGGCGCAAAAAGAGGTGTTGCACGAAAAGCAAATCGAGTACGAACAGAAGCATCGCATTGAGCATACCAGCGAGGAGTTTCCGCCTACCGCAACCCTGTGTTTGAAGTGTCATACCAAGGCGGTCATCGTCATGGACGGTTGTAAAACCTGCTTGAACTGCGGGGCCTCTAAATGCGGTTAATCGAGTCGGTCCAGTGACGTCATTAAACGGGGGAAAGTAAAAAACACTCCCAGTTGATTTGCGTCAAGGCGACGGAAAGCGGTGATAGTAAAGTAGGCGTCTCATGCTGTTGGTTTGGGAGCAAGACGATGGACGAGACGCAAAAACCGCTAGTTTACGCCTGCTCGGGACGCTCCAACGTGGCCCAGTTGGCGAATGACATCGCCGTGGTAATGGACCGGGAAGGGCACGCGGACATGTCTTGTATCGCCGGGGTAGGCGGCGACGTGCCTAGCCTGGTTAAAGTCGCCAAATCCGGCCGGGATATCTGTGCCATTGACGGCTGTCCGCTCGCCTGCGTTAAACACTCTCTCGCCCGCCACGGCGTGACGCCGAAATGGCATATTGAATTGACGCGGCTGGGGGTTAAAAAGCGAAATCGTGAAGCCTGCTCCATGCAAGAGCACTACGACGTACTGCACAGTGTTTATAACAAGTTGGGGATTATTGCGACAGGGGAGTAGTTCACGGTCACGCATACCCCTTAGCTTCACGCTGGCACAGAGGGACGTGAAGGAGAAGGCCTTTCAAGACCGTGGAGCGGGGGACCCGCGATTCGAGCCTACAGGGCCGCTCCTTGGCATCCCTGCCATCGCGGCATTAGTGACTCCCTTCACGTCAGGTATGTACGGCGTGTCTTGAAAGGCCTTCTCCTTTACGGCCCGGGCGTGACTTATACGGCTGTGTTACTCAGGCGGGGCTCAACACGACGACGCGCCCTTATCTGACCTGGCCCTATAGACCGCCGAGTTCGTTACCGCCTCAAATGCCCCACAAAATTACACGGCCCCTGCCGGGCATCCAACTGCGGTTGCAACAACTTCGTCCACCCGGTTCGGCACGCCCCGGTAGAGCCCGGCAAACAGGCAATCAATGTCTTGTTCGCCAACCCCGCCAGCGCCCTGGATTGAATCGTGGAAGTGCCAATTTCCTCCCAGGAGATCTGCCGGAACATCTCCCCAAACCCTTCCACTTCTTTATCGAAAAGGGGCTTCATCGCCTCCGGAGTGGAGTCTCTATCGGTAAAACCGGTGCCGCCGGTAATCAGCACCACTTGCACCTTTGAATCCGCAATCCAGGCCGATACCTGGGCTCGAATCTGATAAATATCATCCTTCAACAGCGCTCGGTCCGCGAGCTGGTGGCCTTCTTCCTGAAGGGCATCCACCAGGTATTGACCAGAGGTATCGTTCTCGTAGGACCGGGTATCCGAAACGGTTAATACCGCTATGTTCAGAGGTTCTTTTTCTTTGGGTAAGGCGTGCGCCATGGGAAACTGCTCCGTAATGAAAAGAGGGCGTTACTGAAAGGCGGTGGTTTAACCGCCAATCATGGCCAGGTGCTTGGTGGCGCCGGCGTTTTGTTCGTGTAAGTGGTGGCTGTAGTCTTTGCCCTTGATGGCTTCTTGCAGGAAGGCCATGACGGGCTCGGGATCATCCGACTGCAACAGGTGGCGCAGGCTTTGGTGCTCGTCCACAAACAGGCACAGAAACAGCTGGCCCTGGCTCGAAACCCGCAGTCGGTTGCAGGTGGCACAGAAGTCTTTGCTGTAGGGCATAATCATACCGATGCCGCCGGCGTAATCCGGGTGCCAGAACTCCCGGGCGGGTCCGGAGTCCCGGCCGCGCAACCTTTCCTGCCACCCTTCCTGGCGCAGCCGGTCGATGACCACATCGCCGCTCAAGTGGTGTCGTTCAAAGAACTCGGGGTTGTCCCCGGTCTGCATCAGCTCGATCATTCGCAGCGTTATCGGACGCTCCCGGACAAAGTCCAAGAAATCGTCCATGGCATCGTCGTTGTAGTGCTTCATCAGCACACTGTTGACTTTAATGTTGGGAATACCGAGTTCGGCGGCCCGGTCCAGCCCCTCGAGAATTTTCTGGAGCTTGTTGTGCCCGGTAATCATCTTGAATTTGGCGTGGTCCAGGCTGTCGATGCTGACGTTGACCGCATCCAGCCCGGCCGCATACCAATCATCCACATCTTTTGTCATGCGGTAACCGTTGGTGGTCAGCGCGACGGTTTCAATGCCCGGCGTTTGCTTGCACAGCGCGATGATGTCCGTCAGGTCTTTGCGCAGAGAGGGCTCACCGCCGGTAATGCGGATCTTGCGCATCCCCAGCCGGGCAAACGCCGTCACCAGCCGACGAATTTCATCATAGGATAGGTCGTGGGCCCGGGCCTCGGGGCCGCAATCGGTGCCCTCCGGTAGGCAGTAGTCGCAACGGAAGTTGCAGACTTCGGTAATGGACAGACGCAAATAACTAAAGCGCCGATCAAAAGAGTCAGTCAGCATAGAGACACCTTTCCAAGCACGGGAGGCGGCCCGGTTTCCCGAACGACCCTGGTTACCCTCGCTCGCTCGGTTGAACGAGGGGTAACGGCCCGGTGACCTTAGCATTGCCTTAGGCGAGCGGGCTCGGTGTGAGTGTGTGGTTAAGTCTAGCGCAAAAAACACCGTTTGTTTATGGCCCCTAGGTATAACCCTTCTACCCCTTGTTGGGTAGGCCTGGCTCAATATGGTGCTAATTTGAGCGAGATCAAGCACCGGCGCGGGGCCTGTCGCTAGTATGTCGCGTTTTTCTTTCCTGTTGTCTGTTGTCAGAGGATG
The DNA here is from genome assembly GCF_039822625.1 of Marinimicrobium locisalis. Taxonomy (NCBI): domain Bacteria; kingdom Pseudomonadati; phylum Pseudomonadota; class Gammaproteobacteria; order Cellvibrionales; family Cellvibrionaceae; genus Marinimicrobium; species Marinimicrobium locisalis. The sequence continues at coordinate 82,086 of NZ_JBDLLG010000006.1, read as the reverse complement.
TTTGTCCCATGAGCCAGCCCGCCCCCGAACTGTTGTCCCCCGCCGGGAGCCTGCGTGCCATGCGCCTGGCCTTTGCCTACGGCGCCGACGCTGTGTACGCCGGCCTGCCGCGGATGAGTCTGCGGGTGCGCAACAACAGCTTTGACCCGGAGACCATGGACCGGGGTATTCGCGAGGCCCGTGCTCTGGGTAAACGCTTTTATGCGGTCACCAACGTCGCGCCGCACAATAACAAGGTGCGCACCTTGGTCAAGCATCTGGCTCCGTTGGTCGAACTGGGGCCGGATGCGCTGATTGTGTCGGACCCGGGGGTCATCTGGCTGGTGCGACAGCACTTCCCGACAATACCTATGCACTTATCGGTCCAGGCCAATACGGTCAACTGGGCGGCGGTCAAGTTCTGGCAGGAGCAGGGCATTGAGCGGATTATTCTCTCTCGGGAGCTGGGCATTGAGGAGATCGGTGAAATTCGCGAGCAAGTGCCGGACATGGAGCTGGAGGTATTCGTCCACGGTGCTCTGTGCATGGCGTATTCCGGGCGCTGCATGCTCTCGGGCTACTTTAACCACCGGGACCCCAACCAAGGCGCCTGCACCAACGCCTGCCGTTGGAAATACGAGGCCAAGCCCGCCCGGGAAGACGAAGTCGGGCAGTGGGAACCGGTGGTCATCGAGGATAAAACCCGCCCCGGCGAGCTGATGCCCATGGACGAAGACGAGCACGGCAGTTACATCCTGAACTCAAAGGACCTGCGCGCGGTGGAGTACGTGGAGCAACTGACCCGGATGGGCGTTTATTCGCTTAAAATTGAAGGGCGCACCAAGTCGCCCTACTACGTGGCTCGCACCGCCCAAGTCTACCGCCGGGCCATTGACGACGCTGCGGCGGGCAGACCGTTTGATCCGGCGCTGCTGGGGGACTTGGAAGGCCTGGCCAACCGTGGCTATACCGCCGGGCTGCTGGACCGCCACGCCCGCCCGGAAACCCTGCAGAATCTGGAACGGGCGCACCACAACGGTGCCCAGCAGTGGGTCGCCGAGCCTGTGCAGAAGTTGAGTGGGCAAACAGGCCACTGGTACGAGGTTGAAGCCAAAAACGGCTTCTCCGTCGGCGAGCGACTGTGCCTGCTTACCCCCAAGGGCAACCACGCCTTCGAGCTACAAGCCCTTCGGGACAAGAACGACTCGCCGATCGACCGAGCCCCCGGCTCCGGTCATCGGGTCCGCCTCCAACTGCCGGTTGACTGTGATCCCGCCACGGCCCTACTGGTCAAAAACTTGCTGTAAGGCGGATTGGCCCGACGCTTCGGAGCCGAAGGCGCATCATTCATTGGCAGACGTGAAGCTGAAGTAAAGGGTGACGCTTCGCGATGGCGGATGCGCTTCGCTTATTCGCCCTACGGACGTGGAGGGTGGGACGGACGCTTGTGAGGTCGTCATCCATCTATATAACCAATCCGCATGATCACTCCCTTGTGCTATTGAGAATCCTTCCTTCCAAATTACGAAAAGTTTCGTAGAATAAGTACGAAACACTTCGTAAATAGGAGAGTGCCATGCCCCAATCCCCGCAACCGACGCCGACCCGCTCGGAGATGGAAATTCTTGAACAGCTGTGGGAGCGGGAGGAAGCCACCGCCCAGACAATACACGATGCCCTCGGCGGCACCCGCTCGGTCGGCTACACCGGCACGCTCAAGCTCATGCAGCTGATGCACCAAAAGGGGCTGCTGGGACGGCGCCGGGAGGGACGCAGCCACGTCTATTACCCGTTGGTGGATGAGCAGAGCACGAAAAGCTCCCTGTTAAACACCTTTGTTGACGCCACCTTTGCCGGCTCGGCCAGCCGAATGATGATGCACCTGCTGGGCAACAAAAAAGTTTCCCGCGAAGAGTTGGATGAAATACGCGATTACCTCGACCGGATTGAGGAGGACAAGTCATGAGCTGGCTGGCGGAGTGGTTGGGTACGGCCTTTATCTACGCGCTGGGTTGGACTCTGCTGCACTCATTATGGCAGGGCGCCTTGGTGGCGGCGTTGCTGGCACTGGTGTTGGCGGCCACGCCCCGTTGGTCGGCCAATGCCCGGTACTTGTGTGGGGTGGCGGCACTGGGGCTGGTATTGGTGCTCGCGGTGCTGACCTACAGCCGTTACTCCCTGCTGGTTGAAGCGGCCTTGACCGAAGCGGCGAAGCCCTCGACGGAGGCCGCATTGGCCGACTCCGGCCCCGTGTTCTCTTGGGAGTCGTTCGCGCTCTGGTTAAATCGCCATATGCCGCAGGTCGTCCTGCTTTGGTTGGTAGGGTTCACCTTATTTCTGACGCGTTACTGCGGTTGGGGTTTTCCATTGCCACCGTCTTAAAACCCGGCTCAGTCGATCGGCCGAACCGGGTTGGCAGCGGCGGGTCGAGGTATTGGCACGGGGCATGGGCGTCCGTCGCGCCGTCGCCTTGAGACTCGCCGAACAGGTGGTGGGGCCCTGCGTGGTGGGGCACCTCAAGCCCGCCATTCTTATGCCCGCCGCCCTGCTGACCCGCCTAACCCCGGAAGAACTGGAAGCGATTCTGCTGCACGAACTGGCCCACATCCGGCGCAATGACTACTTGGTGGGCTTGGTTCAGAGCCTGATCAAAACCCTGTATTTCTTTAACTGGCCCGTGCTTTGGATTAGCGCGCAGATCGATCGCGAGCGGGAAAACGCCTGTGACGATATTGCCGCTGACGGTTGTAAAAGCCGGATCTTTTACGCCGAGACCCTGACCCGTTTCTCCTCAATCACCATGGGTCCCTCGGCTTCCAATGATGGAGAACTCACCATGGCTGTAAATGGAAAACACCACTACCTTTTGGCGCGAATCCGGCGTCTGTTTGAAACCGATACCGCATCCGCTCGTTCGTTCGAGGGCGTGCTGTCGAGCCTGCTACTGTTGGCTCTGGGCCTGTTTCTAAGTGTTCACTCCCAGGCGGAGGCCCAATACCCGGAGATCGACACCCTGGATGATGTATCGGTCGGGCAGCTTATTGAGACCTTTAAAAACCAAGTGACCGAAACGGGGGATGAGCGTCATATTGTGACCACGCTGAAACCCACTGACGACTATCAAGCATTGTCGGAGACAGAGCGGGAGGCCTTTGCTCGCTATTTTAGGGAGGCCTTGTGGCGGGAAAGCTATCAGGACATGGAGCGCGTGGAGTACTTTGCCCACTTGGAAGAACCCGAGTGGCTGGAAGTTCGCCAGCTATGGTTTGAACAGAATTACGGCCACTTTATCAACGCATTGAAAGGCGAAGATTCCATCGCAGAGCAGCAAGAGAGAAGGGTCGGCGATCATCCGAACCCTGTTCGTTTTACCCGCTTCGACAGTGGCCGAATGGAGGCCGAGATTCCGGTAGCGGTGCTCCATGAGTTGAAGCAGGGGCCGAGCCATGAGCTCGAAGTGGGGTCTTTTGTGCTGCGTCATCTCGGAAGTGAAGGTGTGATTTTGGTGATGAAGAAGGGGGATGCCGTTAACGAGGTTGCCCTTAATCGGAGGCTTGGCCGGAGCGACTTTGAAGATGGCGGGATCTTCGTCGGGCAGATGTCTCACCTGTCCTATAACGACGACGCCAGCTCCAATCAGGTGAGCTCCTTTGTCACCGTTGATGATTTTTATCAAGTTTGGATGGACGGCGAGAGCTTGACCCATCTAGAACGGGGAGAGCAGGCGAATACGGTCGACGCCTTATCTGGCTTCCGGGTTTCTCAAGGCGGCGTGCTGGAGGTGGCCTTTCACCCGGCCCGAAGCCGCTACACCGGCAGCCGACTGTTAAATTTTATGAATTCAAAGGAATCGCCCTATGCAAAAAAAATCGAAAGAGAGCTTGAGGCCAAGCTGGCGAAATTGCCGAGTAATCTGCATGACTATCTCTATAAAGACGAGCACATTAAGCGCCACTTCCTGGCCTGGTCTTTGCAGGAGGGAGTCGCTATTGGTGAACGACAAAAAGAGTATTTTGCGAACATATACCAGAAAACGCGTGTTGAGTTTTTGTTGGACGCAGTCGAGGACCCGGATCGCGATGCCTTGGAAGTGGCACACCACTCGATATTCGTTTGGGCCAATGACGTTAATGGGGTGAACATCTACCCCGCTCACAAGGACGACTCTGAAAAACTGTTTGACCTGATTATTGAAGAGCAGTCCGTCACTGAGGCAGTCGCTCAGGTCGCCGAGGTGTGTGAGGGCATTGAGCGCCCGGATGGCTATGAAGTGGTGACGCAGCCGGTATCGCTATACGGCTATGAAACTCATTGCGAGCAATGGGAGGGCGTATTCGAGCAACTGGTCGAAAACCATTCCGACCTCGCCGCCCGTTAGTTAGAACGCTAAACCCTAGCGCTTTTCCCGGGCTTGCCCCGGGATTTTTTTGGGTTCAGGTAATAAACCGGTCAAAGGGAATGACGGTCACGAACTCCCCTGCCTCGACTTTGCCCCGCTCCGCTTCCAGCACGGTATAAGCATTGGCGCCGAGGAACGAGGTCAATACCCCCGAGCCCTGGGCGCCGTTACTGCCAACTTGGTTTTCGCCGTCGACACAGCGCAGGGTCGCGCGCTGGAAGTCCTGCCGGCCGGGGCGTTTTTTGTAGCCGCTGGTGGCCTTGGCGGTTATCTGCAGAGGCGGTTCCGGGGCTTCGCCGGCCATGGTGCGCAGAATCGGCAGCGCCAACTGGTGCAGGGTTACCATGGAGGAGACCGGGTTGCCCGGCAGACCGAAAAAGACGGCCCTGCCCAGGTGCCCGAAGGCGAAGGGCTTGCCGGGCTTGATGGCGACTTTCCAGAAACCGATTTCGCCCAGCTCGCCCAGAATGTCTTTCACGTAATCCGCATCGCCCACGGAGACGCCGCCGCTGGAGACTACCGCGTCCGCCTCGGAGCCGGCGCGTTCGAGCGCCGCCCGGATGGCGTCGGGTTGGTCCGGAATCAGGCCCAGATCCAGAACGTCCACGTTCAACCGTTGAAGAATGGCGATAATGCCGTAGCGGTTGCTATCGTAGATGTGGCCGTCTTTCAGGGGTTGTCCCGGCGGCGTGAGTTCGTCGCCGGTGGACAGTACCGCGACTTTCAAGCGACGTTGGACGGTCGCTTCCGCCAAGCCCAGAGAAGCTAGCAGTGCCAGGTCGATTGGGCCAAAACGGTAGCCGGCGGGGAACACTTCCTGCCCTTTGCTGATGTCCTCCCCGGCGCGGCGAATGTTTTCGCCGGCAGAAGGCGACTTCAGAACCTTGATGCTGTCGCCGTTCACTTTGGTGTTTTCCTGCATCACCACCGCATCGGCGCCGGCGGGGATGGTGGCGCCGGTCATGATGCGCACACACTGGCCCGGTTGCAGTTCGCCTTCAAACCGGTGGCCGGCCAGCGATTGCCCGACTACTATCAGCGGCTGCCCGGCATCGTCCGCGCGCAGGGCGTAGCCGTCCATGGCGGAGTTGTCGTACCCGGGCACATTAAAGCCGGCCCGTACCGGCTCGGCGGTAATTCGATCAAGCAGGTCGGGCAGCGCCACGGTTTCGGTGTCGGAAACGGACTGTACCGCCACCTGCATGCGGGCAATGGCGTCCCGCACTGGAATCAGTTGAGGTTCGTCACAACAGGCCATCACTCACTCTTTTCCTGGTTGATCATCCACACGGCGGCTTCCACGCGCGAGCGCAGCCCCAGCTTTTTCAGCAGGTGTTTAACGTGCACCTTAACCGTGCCATCGGAGATGTCCAATTCCCGGGCGATGAGCTTGTTGCTCAGGCCCTTGGCGATCAGCTTGAGGATCTCCAGTTCGCGCCCGGTCAGGCTGTCGAGCTTGGCCTCATTGTTGGGCTGAGGCTTGCGAATGGCCGTGGCCAGGGCCTGGGTGACCGCCTCGCTCATGACCATTTTACCTTCCAGCGCCCGACCAATTTGGGTGAGCAACTCTTCCGGCTCGGTATCCTTGAGCAGGTAGCCGTCCGCGCCCCGGGAGATGGCGGCGATGACATCGTCATCGGCGTCGGACACGGTGAGCATGACGATCCGGGAGGTAACCCCCTCGGCCCGCAGTTTTTCCAGTGTTTCCAGCCCGTCCATGCCCTGCATATTAAGATCCAGCAGGATCAGGTCCGGGTCCAGTTCGGCGCCCAGCTTTATGGCGTCGGCGCCATTGCCGGCCTGAGCAATTAGCTCTAGCTCATCGGACAGCTCTATTAATTGTTGCAACCCCTTGCGCAACAGGGGGTGATCATCCACCAGCATGATGCTGGCTGCGTCGTGACTCATGACGGTGTCTCCCAATTTTTTGTATCCGGAGCATTGTCGGCGGCCAGTGTGGCTTTGGCAAGGGTTGCCCGCGCCTAGCGCAGGGGAGTGAGAGGCGCAACCCGTTCGTTATGGGTACCTACAAAGGGATGTACGGGAGGGTTTTCCTATTTCCAAGTGAGCATTGAGCGTTGGTGCGCCGAGCCGCATAGTAGGGGCTCGCGCGCTCGTCCCCCCTCAGACTCGAGTACCGGTACCCGACTGTATGCCCAGCTTACCCCCGCAGCCGCCCATCGAACCTCCGGAGGCAACTCTCGGAGCCGCGCCCGCGCCCCTGCCGTTTGGGTGGCTGACCGGGGCGTTGCTGTGTGCCTTTGGCATCTGGATGTTGCCCTCGGTGGTTATGGTCTTTTTGGCCCATACCCGTTCGGACGTGACGGTTTCGGAGTTGTTAACGCTGCTGGCGTTGACCGGTGTCTCCGCGGCGGTGCTGCGGCTCACGCTGGGGTTTTGGCTTCAGGCAGGTTTTGGGCGCGCGCTGGTGTTTTGGGCGCTGTTGTTGCTCATGCTGGTGAGCTTGGTGGTAGCGGGGCTTCTGGCGTTTGGGGCGGCTTCTGGAGCCAGCTTGGCCGGTTTGAGTGTACTGGTGGGGCTCGGTGGTGGCGGTATGGCCGCATTGAGCGGCCCGGGCGTGCCCACCGACGACGAAACCCAGTATGAGCTGGAAACCGCCTCCTTGGTGGGGCATCTAGGCATGGTGGCAACCTTGTTGGTCGTGCCCTATGCGCTGCTTTGGCCGTTGGTCGGCATGCCTGGCACTCCACTACTATCCGGTGCCAGCCACTTTCTGGGCCGGGTCGAGGTGGGCGCGCCGGTCTGGCTCGGCTGGTCGGGGGTGCTTTGGGCCGGTGTGTGTGGGGTACTGGTAACGGCCTGGTACGTCATCGGTCGCGGCGGTGTCCCCCTGAGGGTACCGCAATGGCCCAGGGCCCTCCTGACCGTCGGGTTGGGCCTGTTGGTCTCGGCGCTCGGAGCCGCTGTCATTCTTCCCGTGTCGCTCGGTGGTATAGCGGCGGGGGTGCCCGTTGAGGTGGTATTGCCAGTGCTGCTGGCGCTGTGTGTTCTCATTAGTTTGGGGTTGGCTCCGGCGGCCCAGCGCCACCGGGTCACTCAGTTGTTGGCCCACCGGCATCTTTGGATTATGAGTGCCCTGTGGGTGGCCAGTCTGGGTACCTTCCTGGGATTAACGCTGGTATTCCCCTTACTAACCTCTATGTTGTTTCGCCTCCCGGGGGAAGAGGGGGCTGGCTACCCCGGAGTATTTCTGTACGCCTGGATGCTACCCATGGCGGCGATACTAATGCGGCCCCTGGGCAGTTGGGCGGCACGCCGCTGGGGCGGCGTTCGCGTGGCGGCCAGCGCCATGCTGGTGTTGGCGCTGGGGGCCGGGTGGCTGTTCGGTGTCTTGGCGCGCATCGGTGAGTCGGCCTACCCGCCGGATGAGTTCGCCGGTTATATGCTCGGCATGGTGGGGCTGTTTTCGGCCTCGGGGCTGAGTCATGCGGCGCTGGTGCAGGCATTGCCCAAAGTATTTCCACCGTTATTGCGACCCGGTGCCAGTGTGTGGCTGATGTCTGTGGCGACCCTGGGCATGGCCTACATCCCTCTGGCGCTGGTGCGGGCGCTTAAAAATGAGGCCGTGCAACAGGCCTTTCTGGGTTTTGGCCTCTATTATTTTCTTTGCGCTTTGGTGGCCGGCGCGCTTTACTTGCGACGGCACGCCTCTATCTATAATCCCTGAGTCTACTCACTCAGGGGTAGAAGGTGGTGCCTAAACGGCTCAATAGGCAAAGGCGCCAATCATTTCTAGTATGGCGCCAGTACCCTCACACGTTGTCGGGTTTTTACCGCCAGGTTAATAATTCTCTGGAGACGCCTCATGCTAGATGCCAGCGCCATTGCCCCCCGCGATCAGCGGCGCGCGCTTTTCCTTTCCACCTTCGCGTTCACACTGTGTTTTGCGGTCTGGACGATTTTTTCCATTCTCGGTATTCAGATTAAGCAAGAGCTCGGGCTGAGTGATACTCAGTTGGGCCTGCTCATGGCCACTCCGATTCTGTCCGGTTCGATCAGTCGCCTGTTCCTCGGCGTGCTAACCGATCGTTTCGATGGGCGCTGGGTGTTTGGCCTGCTGATGATCACGACCGGTGTTGCCGTGCTACTGGTCAGCCTGGCGCAGAATTATTACCTGCTGTTGCTGGCGGCGTTGGGTGTAGGCCTGGCCGGTGGCTCTTTTATCGTGGGTGTGGCTTACACTTCCGCCTGGTATCCGGCGGGCAAGCAGGGCACGGCACTGGGTATTTTTGGGGCCGGTAATGTGGGCTCGGCCCTCACCAACTTCGGCGCGCCCTTTTTGCTACTGGCGCTCGGTTGGCAGCTTACCGCGCAGGTTTATGCGGTTGTGATTGCCGTGATGGGCGTAGGCTTCATTGTGTTTGCCAAAGCCGATCCGGGGCTGGCCGAGCGCCGCTCCGAACTCACCACCCTGGGGCAGCAGTTGGCGCCGCTGGGAGATATACGGGTCTGGCGTTTTGCACTCTACTACTTTTTTGTATTCGGCGCCTTTGTCGCCTTGGCGTTGTGGCTCCCCCATTACTTGATGGAAGTGTATGGCCTGGGCATTGCCGCCGCCGGCATTCTCACCGCGCTTTATACCATTCCCGCGTCACTGTTTCGTGTTCTTGGTGGTTGGATGTCTGACCGCTATGGTGCGCGTCGGGTTATGTATTGGACGTTGATTGCCTCTGTCATTTGCTGTTTTCTGCTTAGCTATCCGCCCACCGAGTACCGCGTTTTCGGGGTGGATCGCACGTTGGAGTTCAGCTTTGAGCTAACCCTGCCAGTCTTTGTGCTTCTCACTTTTATTCTCGGGTTTTTTATGTCCCTGGGTAAGGCGGCGGTGTTTAAACACATTCCGGTTTATTACCCCACTCATGTCGGTGTGGTCGGTGGTGTTGTCGGTATGATCGGCGGCTTGGGTGGTTTTTTCCTGCCCTTGACCTTCGGCATGCTCAACGATGTGATCGGCGTGTGGCAAAGTGCGTTTATGCTGCTGTTCGTTATTTCCGGGGCGGCGCTGGTCTGGATGCACTACGCCATTCGCCTGGCAGAGCGTCGCGAATGGGCCAGCGGAAAAGACGTTACCGATTTGCCGGAGTTCTCCACACCCGATGCGTTTGTATTGGAAGACTGGCGGCCGGAAGATAAAACCTTTTGGGAGGAGAAGGGCAAAAAGATTGCTCGGCGCAACTTGTGGATCTCCATTCCCAACCTGTTCCTGGCGTTCGCGGTCTGGTCCATCTGGTCCATCCTGGTGGTGAAAATGCCCCAACTGGGCTTCCCTTACAGCTCTGGCCAACTGTTCTGGTTGGCGGCATTGCCGGCGCTCTCCGGTGCCACGCTGCGTATTTTTTACAGCTTTATGGTGCCGATTTTTGGCGGCCGCCGCTGGACGGCTATCTCTACCGCTTCCCTCCTACTGCCATGTCTGTGGCTCGGGTTCGCGCTGCAAAATACCGACACCTCCTATTTGGTGATGTTGATTCTGGCCCTATTGTGCGGCTTTGGTGGCGGTAACTTTGCCTCCAGCATGGCCAATATCAGCTTCTTCTTCCCAAAGGCCGAAAAAGGCGGGGCTCTGGGGTTGAACGCTGGTCTGGGCAACCTCGGGGTGTCGGGGATGCAGTTGATCGCGCCGCTGGCGATTGCCGCGAGTGTGCTCGGGCCTTTCGGTGGTGACCCTTTGGTGGTGCAAGAGGGAATGAATGCCGGACGGGAAATGTGGATTCAAAACGCGGCCTTGATCTGGGTGCCGTTCATTCTCATTGGAGCGGTGGCCGCTTGGTTCGGGATGAACGACATCGCTTCGGCCAAGTCCTCGTTTCGTGAACAGTCGATCATCTTTAAGCGTAAACACACTTGGCTGATGTGTTGGTTGTATATGGGCGCGTTCGGCAGTTTTATCGGCTTTGCCGCTGGCTTTCCGCTGCTCTCGGGCATGTTGTTTAAAGATGTCGACCCCACCAAGTTTGCCTTTATCGGCCCGTTGCTGGGGGCGCTGGCCCGTCCGGTGGGTGGTCTGATTGCCGATAAACTGGGTGGTGCTCGCGTGACGCTGTGGGCTTTCGGCGTAATGATTGCCGGTGTCTTTGGCGTACTGCACTTTCTGCCCAGCGACGAGAGTGCGGGTAGCTTTTGGGGCTTTTTCGGCATGTTCCTGGTGCTGTTTGTTGCCTCCGGTGTTCTTAACGGTTCCACTTTCCGCATGGTGCCGGTCATGTTCCTCACCCTGCGTCAGCGTGCCCTGGGCGATACCGAGCAGGCGCAAGTGGAGGGCAACCGGGAAGCGGCCGCGGTGGTGGGCTTCATCTCCGCCATTGCCGCCTACGGTGGCTTTTTTATTCCCAAGTCATACGGCACCTCGTTTGAGTTGACCGGGGGCGTCAGCGCGGCGCTGATCGGGTTTGTGGTGTTCTACGTCAGTTGCCTGTTGGTTACTTGGTGGTACTACGCCCGGCGCAATGCGGAGGTGCCTTGCTAAGATGAGCGCGCGCGGGCTCTCTCTTGGGGAGGGGGAGGCCGCGCTTATCCTTGTCCTAGTGCCTTTCACCTCGCCAGTTGCCATCGCTATTCGGGAGCGTCATTATGAAGGACCAAGACTGATGACGACTGGTGCGTTATGCTTCAAGATCCCATCTCTAAACTCCCGCTCACAGCCAGGGTCCAAAAACTTCCTTTTTGGAGGGCGTTGATTTGCAGCATCTGGACCTGAAAGTCGTGGAGCAGGCCCGGGCGTGGTTGAGCCAGGGTGAAACCGTCTGGTTTTGCACTGTGCTCTCCACTTTCGGCTCTTCGCCTCGTGAACCCGGCTCCATGTTTGTGGCCCGCGCTGATGGCCGCCATGTAGGCTCACTTTCCGGTGGCTGCGTCGAGGAGGATTTCCTGGAGTGCCTGGGGGAAGGTGCCTTCAATCAACCAGCGCAGCGCCTCCGCTATGGCTCCCGGGATGGCCAGGGGGGAAATCGAGTAGCGTTGCCCTGTGGCGGTACGCTTGATGTGTTGATTGAGCGTATGAGGCCTGACCGCGACAATCTGGAACACATGGACACCCTGTTGGCGACGTTGCGCGGCCAGCAGGTGCGCACGCGCCAGGTGGCCCTGGAAAGCGGTGAGAAAACCTTTGTTGACGAGGAGGGGGTGGGGCCAAGGGTTGTTGATAGTGATTCGGGGCGGAGTGTCTCAATTCGGGTTGGGCCGGCGGCACGCCTGATCATCGCCGGTATCTCCACCGTCTCCATTGCCTGTGCCGAATTTGCCAAGGCCCTGGGGTACGAGGTGATCGTCTGTGACCCTCGGGAAGAGGCGTTGGACAATGCTCCCGTTGAGGGCGCCAGGGTTGAGCCGGTTTTGCCCTCAGTGTATATCGCCTCGCCGGGCGCTTGCCACGCTGCAACGGCGGTGGTCGCGCTTACTCACGACCCCCGCATTGATGACCTGGCCATGATCGAGGCGGTGAATACGCCGGCATTCTATTTGGGGGTGATGGGCTCCAGGCGGAGCTCCGAAGCGCGCGCCGAGCGGTTGCGTCGCTCCGGAGGGTTGAGCGAGCAAGAAATTACCCGCATTCATATGCCCATCGGCCTGGCGCTGGGGAGCAAAACACCCGCCGAAATAGCGCTGGCGGTCATGGCCGATATTGTGCGGGTTCAGCGAGGCAGGGCGCGTGACCGTCTTTAGCGGTGCCCTTTAGCCTGGGGGAGCGCGAGCCGGTCAATGAGCCTCGCGCGCAAAAACGTTGACCTGGCGCAGGCAGTCGGGCGTAAAGGAAAAGGCCACCCGGGTGCCGCCTTCGGAGCGGTTGGCAATGCTTACCCGGCCGCCGAGGTTTTTGCTGCGCTCCTGCATAATGGCCAGGCCGTAGTGGTTCAGTTTTTCCGGGCTCTCGGAAATGCCCACCCCGTCGTCGTCGATTAATACGGCTACCTTGTTTTGTTGGCGCTCAATATGAATGTCGACGCGTTGCCCCCGGCTGTGGTGGATGGCGTTCTGGGTGGCTTCGCGCACGATCTGTAGCAGGTGAATTTCTTCGTTGGGCGTTAGCGGCAGGCTCTCCAGCTGATAATCAAGCTCAATGCTCATGTCGGTTTGGTCGCTGAGCTGCTTTACGCTCATTTGCAGCGCGCCGAGCAGCCCTGGGCCGTCCACCTTGAGTCGGAAGGTGGTCAGTAGCTCGCGCAGCTGTCGGTAGGCGGAGCTGAGCCCTTCTTGCAACTCGTTGGAAACATCCTCCAGTATCTTTTTATCGTCCTTGGCCAGAGCGCGGTTCAGGCGGGTAACCTGGATCTTAAGGTACGACAGGGCTTGAGCCAGAGAGTCGTGTAGCTCCCGGGCGATGACCGTGCGCTCGTGAGCCAGGGACAGGCGCCGGGCATTATCTTCCTCCGCCTGCAAGCTGAGAGCCATGGCGATTTGGTCGGCAATGGACTGGAGTAGCTGCTGCTTCCAGGCGGTTAGGATTTCTCCCTCCCCCATGCGACAAACCAGTACGCCATAATGGCGTTGCTCCCGGTTCATGGGAAAGCTGTAGCGGTAGACCGGATCGGGCAAACCGGTGCCTTGGGCGTTGGTGAGCAGTTCGCCGCTGAGGCAATCGCCGCAGTTGCGAGTCATGCACAGGTCATAGTCGCTGTCTTCGGGCTTGATTTGACGGTAAGGGTGGTCCCCCGTGTCGGTAATCAGGCACAGTTCCAGGTCGTCCACCTGAGCGATTTCGGCGGCACGATTGATAATGGGCTGAAAATCAATGCCGCCGGTTTCCTGTTCGATAATGGTTTGCGCGGTTTCATACAGAAACTGCAAGGTGGTGTTGCTGCGCTGGAGCTCCCGGGTTTGTTGCTCGATTTGGGACTCCATTTGCCCATGGGCGTGGGCAATAGCCCGGCTCATCTGGTTGAACGATTCGGCCACCACCCCGAGTTCATCCACAAAACGGGGTTGCAGCCGGTACTCATAGTCGCCCTGGCTGATGCGCTGGGTCACCTTCTGCAGCTCGGCGAGCGGGTGCTCCAGGCGGCGATGCAGCCAATAGGCGACGACGGCAGCCAGTGCGAGGATGGCGAACAGGGCGAGTACTTGTACCAGCCGTAGAAGTGCCGCATTGCGCTCGGCATGGTGTTGCAATTGGTTGACGAAGGCATAGAGCTGCCCCACAAAGCGGTCCGTGGCGGCAATGCGCTCGGCGGGCGAGAGCTCGGAGAACGCCTGCTTGAGGGTGTGCCACTGAGCCTGGGCGCTGTCCAACTCCCGGGCTAACGGGTCGCTGCGGTGGCGCAGGGACTCAAATAGGGGGTGAGCCCAGGTGCTCTCCAATTGCTCGCGGGCCTGGCGGCGATCTTCCTCGGTAGCGGCCGGGTTGTCCTCTAGGGCCAACAGCCGATAGGTGTGCATGCGCAATGAGCCGGCCAGGTTGATCGCATGGGCATCGCTGTCCGCCCGGTCCGAGAGCCAGTAGGAGGCCGCCATGGTGAGGGCGGCCAAAGCGACAATGCCGGCAAGCGCGAGCTTGATGCTGAGAACCAGGGATGTAGAGCGCATAGACGGTGCCGTTTTGCATGGATGGCCGGGGCGTGAGGCCCCGGCCAGAGCCTGAGCGGGGCGTATCAGGCGCTGACGTGCTCCAGGGCCTGATCAATATCCGCTATAATATCATCAATGTGCTCAATACCAATGGACAGGCGCACCAGATCGGCAGAGACGCCGGCTGACTTGAGTTCCTCCTCATTGAGCTGGCGGTGGGTCGTGGTGGCCGGGTGACAGGCGAGGGACTTGGCATCACCGATGTTCACCAGGCGCAAAATCATCTGCAGAGCGTCGATAAACTGCGCGCCCGAGTCTTTCCCTCCCTTGATACCAAAACTCAGAATGCCCGACGCTCGTCCGCCGCTGATTTTCTGGCATAGGCCGTTGAAGGGACTGTCCGGCAGGGCGGCGTAGTTTACCCAGTTGATTTTCGGGTGCTGCTTCAGATGCTGGGCCACTTTTAGCGCGTTCTCGCAATGGCGTTCCATACGAAGGCCCAGTGTTTCCAAACCCTGCATGATCAAAAAAGCGCTGTGCGGCGCGAGGGCGGAGCCGGTATTGCGCAGCGGTACCACACGACAGCGGCCGATGTAGGCCGCCTCGCCCAGCGCTTCGGTATAAACCACGTTGTGATAGGAGGGGTCCGGCTCGTTCAGCATGGGGAAACGCTCTTTGTTGGCCACCCAGTCAAACTTGCCCGAGTCTACAATAGCGCCGCCCACGGTAGTGCCGTGCCCGCCAATGTATTTGGTGAGCGAGTGCACCACAATGTCCGCCCCAAACTCGAAAGGCTTGCACAAAAACGGCGTCGCCACGGTGTTGTCCACGATCAATGGAATGCCGTTCCGGTGGGCGATATCCGCCAGGGCCTGGATATCCACAATGTTGCCCGCCGGGTTGCCGATGGACTCGCAGAAAATCGCCTTGGTTCGCTCATCAACAAAGCTCTCCATCTTTTCCAGGTCGTCGAAGGAGGCCATGCGTACGTCAATACCCTGACGGGGAAAGCTGTGGGCGAACAAATTGTAGGTGCCGCCGTAGAGTTGGCTGGTGCTGATGATGTTGTCCCCGGCGTCGGCGATACACTGAATCGAATAGGTGATGGCCGCCATGCCCGAGGCCAATGCCAGCGCACCAATGCCGCCTTCCATGGCCGCCACGCGTGCCTCCAGCACCGCATTGGTGGGGTTCATGATTCGTGTATAAATATTGCCTTCGACCTTTAGATCGAACAGATCCGCGCCGTGTTGAGTATCGTCAAAGGTGTACGAAGTGGTTTGATAAATCGGGGTGGTGGCCGCATGGGTCGTGGGTTCCGGTTCATAGCCACAATGCAGCGCCAGGGATTCGAGTTTCATAGCGATTGTCTCCACAAGTCGGCGCCATTTGGCGCCGGTTTCTTTGTCCTGCCCAGAGCCTCACTTTACCACAACGCAGAATGAAAATGACTCGTAATAACCTCACGTCTATTACGGGATACCACCGATGAATCAACGGGCCTCTGCAAGGGATTCCAGGCAAGGACAAAGAAAGGTGATTCCTTTAAAAACAAGAGGTTAGAAAACTCCCGGGCTACTACCAAGGGAGTAGAAGGGGGCATTTTTACGGCGCCAGCGCTGGTAGCGGTGCGGCGGATTTTTGCGCACTATGCCCGGGTGAAATTGTTACCGCGCAATCTCCCGCTTTGGGGATTGCCATAGCCTCTGTTCAGGAGTCCGCGAATGAGTCACCTTCTCGATAAGTTGCGCTACTTTCAAGCGCAGCGAGAATCTTTTGCCGAAGGCCACGGCGTTACCACCGATGAAGATCGCCAATGGGAGCGCGGTTACCGGCAGCGCTGGCAGCACGACAAAATTGTGCGTTCCACCCACGGCGTGAACTGCACCGGCTCCTGCAGCTGGAAAATCTATGTAAAAAACGGTCTGGTCACCTGGGAAACCCAGCAGACCGATTACCCGCGTACCCGTCCGGATCTGCCCAACCATGAGCCCCGCGGCTGCCCTCGTGGAGCCAGCTACTCCTGGTACATCTACAGCGCCAACCGCTTGAAGTACCCCAAAGTTCGTCAGTCACTGATGAAGCTCTGGCGCGAAGCGCGCGAGCAGTATGCCGACCCGGTTCAGGCCTGGGCCTCCATTGTGGAAGACCCGGCCAAGGCGAAGAGTTATAAATCCCGGCGCGGGCTGGGCGGGTTTATCCGCGCCCACTGGAATGAAGTGAATGAAATCATTGCCGCCTCCAACGTCTACACCGCGAAAACCTACGGCCCGGATCGCATCACCGGCTTTTCGCCCATCCCGGCCATGTCCATGGTGTCCTACGCCTCGGGGGCCCGCTACCTGTCTCTGATAGGCGGCAACTGCCTGAGCTTTTACGACTGGTACTGCGACCTTCCTCCCGCCTCCCCGCAAGTGTGGGGCGAGCAGACCGACGTGCCCGAATCCGCGGACTGGTACAACTCCTCCTACATTATTTGCTGGGGTTCCAACGTCCCCCAAACCCGCACGCCCGATGCTCACTTTATGACTGAAGTGCGCTACAAGGGTACCAAGGTCATCAGCATTACTCCGGACTATTCCGAGGTCGCCAAGCTCACCGACCAGTGGCTGGCGCCCCGTCAGGGCACCGATGCCGCCCTGGCCATGGCCTTCGGTCATGTGATTCTGAAAGAGTTCTATGTTGACTCCCAGAGTGAGTACTTCACGAACTACGTGAAGCGCTACACCGACATGCCCAACCTGGTCATTCTGGATGATGAGGCTGGCCGTTTGCAGCAAGGCCGTTTTCTGCGCGCGGCGGACTTGGTGGACAACCTGGGGGAAGAAGCCAACCCGGACTGGAAAACCATTGCCATCAACGGCGCTGACCAGCGTCTGGTTAGCCCCAATGGCTCTATCGGCTATCGTTGGGGACGCCCGGAAGGGCAAACCGGCCGGTGGAACCTGGAAAATCGCGACGGTCTTACCGGCGATGAGGTGGACCTGCAACTCTCTCTGAAAGGCAACAGCGACGAGATTGCCGATGTGGCCTTCCCTTATTTTGGCTGCAAGGAACACGACTACGGGTATTTCCAGCACACCGAGCACACCGAAGTGCAGATGCGCAAGGTGCCCGCCAAACGAGTCACGCTGGCCGACGGCCGCCAAGTGCTGGTGGCCACCGTCTACGACCTGACCCTGGCTAACTACGGCGTCGACAACGGTTTGGACGATCCCAATTGCGCCCAGAGCTTTGACGAGGACAAGCCCTACACGCCCCAGTGGCAGGAGCGCATTACCGGCGTTAAGCCCGAACATGTGATCACCGTTGCCCGGGAGTTTGCCCGCACCGCCGACAAAACCCACGGTCGCTCCATGATCATTGTCGGCGCTGGCATGAACCACTGGTTCAATATGGACATGAACTACCGCGGTCTGATCAACATGCTGATGATGTGTGGTTGCGTCGGACAGAGCGGCGGCGGTTGGGCCCACTATGTGGGCCAGGAAAAGCTGCGCCCGCAAACCGGCTGGCAGCCGCTGGCCTTTGGCTTGGACTGGCAGCGTCCGCCCCGGCAAATGAACGGCACCTCGTTCTTCTACGCACACTCTGACCAGTGGCGCTACGAGAAGCTCAATATGGGCGACCTGGTCTCGCCTCTGGCGAACAAGGAAAAATGGCAGTCCAGCATTCTCGATTACAACACCCGCGCCGAGCGCATGGGCTGGTTGCCCTCCGCCCCGCAGTTGGCCACCAACCCGCTGAAGCTGGCCGAAGCGGCCAAGGCGGCCGGCAAGGACGTCAAAGACTATGTGCGCGATCAATTGGTGGGTGGCGAGCTGAAATTTGCCTGCGAAGATCCGGACAGCCCGCAGAACTACCCGCGCAATATGTTTATTTGGCGCTCGAACTTACTGGGCTCCAGTGGCAAGGGCCACGAATACATGCTGCGCCACTTGTTGGGTACCAAACACGGCCTGATGAACAAGGATCTGGGCGAGACCGGCGAAGCCAAACCCGAAGATGTCACTTGGCGCGACGAGGCACCGGAGGGCAAGGTGGACCTGTGGGTCACCCTGGACTTCCGCATGTCCACCACTTGCCTCTATTCCGACATTGTTCTGCCGACCGCCACTTGGTACGAAAAGGACGACATGAACACCTCGGATATGCATCCGTTCATCCACCCGCTCACCGAAGCGATCGACCCGGTGTGGGAATCGCGCAGCGACTGGGACATTTTCAAGGGCATCGCCAAAAAGTTCTCGGAGCTCACCAACGGCCACCTGGGCGTGGAGCAGGATGTGGTGACCACACCCATCATGCACGACTCCCCGGGGGAAATGGCCCAGCCCTACGGTGTAAAAGCCTGGTGGAAAGGCGAGTGCGATGCGGTGCCTGGAGTGACCATGCCCAACATCAACGTGGTGGAGCGGGACTATCCCAACACCTACCACCGTTTTACCTCCCTTGGCCCGTTGATGGACAAACTGGGCAACGGCGGTAAGGGCATCAACTGGGATACCAAAGAAGAAGTGGCGTTCCTCGGTAAGCTCAACCGCGTGCATCATGAAGAGGGGGCCAACAAAGGCCGTCCCCGGATTGAGTCTGCCATCGACGCCTGCGAAGTGATTCTGTCCTTGGCTCCGGAAACCAATGGCCATGTGGCGGTAAAAGCCTGGGACGCCTTGGGTAAAATTACCGGCCGGGATCACAAGCACCTGGCGCTGCCTAAAGAGGAAGAGAAAATCCGTTTCCGCGATATCGTCGCTCAGCCACGCAAGATCATTTCCTCACCGACCTGGTCGGGTCTGGAAGATGAGCATGTGTCCTACAACGCGGGTTATACCAACGTGCATGAGCTGATTCCGTGGCGCACCATCACCGGCCGGCAGCAGTTCTATCAGGATCACGAGTGGATGCTCGATTTCGGTGAGCAGCATTGTCTGTACAAGCCGCCGGTGAACCTGAAAACCATCGAGCCGATCCTCAACCAGCGCAGCAACGGTAACAAAGAGCTGGTGCTCAACTGGATCACCCCGCACCAAAAGTGGGGCATTCACAGCACCTATTCGGACAACCTGTTGATGCAGACCCTGTCACGCGGTGGCCCGATAGTTTGGCTGAGCGAACACGACGCCAAGTTAGCCGGCATTGAGGATAACGACTGGATCGACGTCTTCAATGTCAACGGCGCCATCGCCTGTCGAGCGGTCGTCTCCCAGCGGGTACCCCAGGGCATGAGCATGATGTATCACGCCCAAGAGCGGATCATCAACACCCCGGGGTCAAACCTGACCAAAACCCGCGGCGGGATTCACAACTCCGTGACCCGTGCGGTGATGAAACCCACCCATATGATCGGTGGCTACGCCCAACAGGCCTACGGCTTCAACTATTACGGCACCGTAGGCTGCAACCGCGATGAATTCGTCATTGTCCGCAAAATGGACAAGGTCGACTGGCTGGACACTGAGTGAGGTAGTGCAATGAAAGTAAGAGCGCAAATCGGCATGGTGCTGAATCTGGACAAGTGCATTGGTTGCCACACCTGTTCAGTCACCTGCAAAAACGTCTGGACCTCGCGCGAAGGTGTCGAGTATGCCTGGTTTAACAACGTGGAAACCAAGCCCGGGGTCGGCTACCCCAAAGAATGGGAAAACCAAAACAAGTGGAACGGTGGCTGGAAGCGCGACAAGAAAGGCAAAATCAAGCCTCGTATCGGCGGCAAGCTTCGCGTGCTGGCCAACTTGTTCGCCAACCCGGACCTTCCGGAAATTGACGACTACTACGAGCCGTTTGATTTTGACTACCAACACCTGCACAAAGCCGGTGACACCAAGCACCAGCCCACGGCGCGCCCGTTCTCGTTGGTGTCCGGGCAGCGCATGGAGAAAATCGAATGGGGCCCGAACTGGGAGGAGATTCTCGGCACCGAGTTTGAGAAGCGCCGTAAGGACGTCAACTTCGACCAGGTGCAGGCCGACATCTATGGGCAGTTTGAAAACACCTTCATGATGTATCTGCCCCGGTTGTGTGAGCACTGCCTGAACCCGGCTTGTGTTTCCTCTTGCCCCTCGGGCGCGATCTACAAGCGCGAGGAAGACGGCATTGTGTTGATCGATCAGGACAAATGCCGGGGCTGGCGCATGTGTGTTTCCGCCTGTCCGTACAAGAAAATTTACTACAACTGGAAAAGCGGCAAGTCCGAGAAGTGTACCTTCTGCTATCCGCGCATCGAAGTGGGCCAGCCCACCGTTTGTTCGGAAACCTGCGTGGGACGCATTCGCTACCTGGGTGTACTCCTGTACGACGCCGACCGCATTGAGGAAGCCGCCAGCGTGGCCAACGAGGCGGACTTGTATGAGGCGCAGCTCGATATCTTCCTGGACCCGAATGACCCGGAGGTGATTGCCGCCGCCGAGGCCGAGGGTATCTCCCAGGGTTGGATCGAAGCGGCCCAAAACTCGCCCACTTACAAAATGGCGATTGACTGGAAAGTGGCGCTGCCCCTTCACCCGGAATACCGCACACTGCCCATGGTGTGGTACGTGCCGCCGCTCTCGCCCATCCAGAGCGCCGCCGAAGCCGGTCATGTGGGCATGAACGGTGAAATTCCAGACCTGAAATCCCTGCGAATTCCCATTCGCTATCTGGCCAACCTGCTCACCGCCGGTGAGGAGAAGCCAGTGGTGGAAGCGCTCGAGCGCATGATTGCCATGCGCGCCTACAAGCGCTCTCAACATGTAGACGGCGTAGAGGATCTGGAGGTGCTCAAGCAGGTCGGTCTGAGTGTGGCGCAGGTGGAGGACATGTACCGCTACATGGCCATCGCCAACTATGAAGATCGCTTTGTGATCCCCACCAGCCACCGAGCCTATGCCGAAGACGCCTACGACATGAAAGGCGACTGCGGGTTTAGCTTCGGTAACGGCTGTGCCGACGGTAACAGCGAAACCAGTTTGTTCGGCGGCAACCGTGCCGGCGTCCGCCAGATTATTCCTGCCATTTTGCAAGACTGAGTGCGGGATTAGGAGAAAGACTGATGAAAAGTTTACGTGTAATTTCTCTGCTGATGGAGTACCCCACGGCAGAGCTAATGGAAGGTCGAGCCGAGCTGGTTGAGCTGGTCTCGAGCATGAACCTCAAAGGCAAACAGCGTGAGGCGCTGCTTGCCTTCGTGGAGCAGCGCACCGGCGGCGACCTGATGGATTGGCAGGCCGAGTATGACGCCCTGTTTGAGCGCGGCCGTTCCCTGTCACTGCTGTTGTTTGAGCATGTGCACGGCGAATCCCGCGATCGGGGTCAGGCCATGGTGGATCTGATGAACCAGTACCAGCAGGCCGGCCTGGCCATCGACGCCAACGAGCTGCCGGACTATCTGCCGCTGTATCTCGAGTTCCTCTCCACTCAAGGGCCGGACAACGCTCGGGCGGGCCTGCAGGAGGTGGAACACATACTTGGCCTTCTGGCGGCTCGCTTAAAAGAACGCGAATCCAACTACGCGGCCTTGTTTGAAGCGTTGTTGCATTGGTGTGGTGACCGGGTCGACATTGAACAAATGCGTGAGCAAGTCGCCGGGGAAGCCCGTGACGACACCCCGGAAGCCTTGGACCAAGTCTGGGAAGAGGAGGCCGTTACTTTCGGGCCGGACGCTCAGGCGGAAGGGTGTAACGTTCAATACCGGCCGGAATCCGGCCAGCGTCGGGATCAGGAGCAGATACTGAACCTGATGGAACCCCAACGCGCACAACAGCAATAGGAGGCACGATGTCTACTTTTCATTTATTCGCCTTTGGCATCTACCCCTATATCGCCCTGGCGGTCATGTTTATTGCGACCTGGATTCGTTACGACCGGGAGCAATACACCTGGAAGGCCAGTTCGAGCCAGCTGCTGGAAAAGAAATGGCTGCGCATTGGCAGCATTCCGTTTCATATTGGCATCATCGGTATCTTCTTCGGCCACTTGGTGGGTCTACTGACACCGGTTCAGGTGTGGTATTTCCTGGGCGTCAGCGCCAGTGCCAAGCAAATTCTAGCCGTGGTGGCCGGTGGTATTTTCGGCGTAATGTGCCTGTTTGGTTTGGTGGTGCTCACCCTGCGCCGGCTGCTCCATCCGCGCATTCGTCCCAACAGCAAGCCCATGGATATCGCCGTGTTGTTCTTGCTGCTGGCGCAGCTGCTGCTCGGCTTGGCGTCAATATTTATCTCCGTCGGTCACCTGGATGGCGCCGTCATGACGAAGCTGATGAACTGGGCTCAGAGCATCTTCCTGTTGCGCGGGCTGACTGGGGCTGAGTACATCGTGGATGTGCATTGGATCTTCAAGGCGCACCTGGTGCTGGGGCTGACGATCTTCCTGTTGTTCCCCTTTACCCGACTGGTGCATTTGCTGAGCGTCCCGGTGAAGTACCTGGGCAGAAATTACCAGGTGGTTCGTCGGCGCGCGCGAGCATCGATGTAATTGACGTATGGTTTTGGCGGATGCGCCTTAGGCGCATCCGCCGTAACCCAAACCGGGCGCCGCCACCAAACCCAACACCCCGACTCCACCTTAAAACGGGCTCACAAACATGATCACCGTCAACCACACCCAAATCCCCGAAGACAAAGTGCTCGCGGAAATGCAGTACCACCCGGCGGAAACCCGGCGGGAAGCCATGTTCAAAGCGGCCGAATCCCTGATTATCGTCGAGCTGTTTCGTCAGCGCGCCAAAGCCCTGGGACTGTCGGTCAGCGACGATACGGTGGAGAGTTCCGATGAGGATTTCATTGAAGCTCTAATCGACAAAGAAGTGGATATTCCGGAGGCAACGGAGGAGGACTGTCGGCAGTACTTTGAGGCCAACCCCGCAAAGTTCGAAACCTCGCCGTTGCTGGAAGTTAAACACATCTTGCTGGCCGTTCCCAAAGAAGACGACGCGGGCCGGGCCGAAGCCAAAGTTCGTGCCGATGCGCTTATCGACATCCTTAAAGGCGGGGCCGACTTTGGCAAGCTCGCCCGGCGCGAGTCGGCCTGCCCCTCGAAAGAAACCGGTGGCAGCCTCGGCCAGCTTAGCAAGGGACAAACCGTACCGGAGTTCGAGCGCCAGGTGTTCGCCGCCGAACCGGGCCTAATGCCCCGCCCGGTGGAGAGCCGCTATGGTTATCACTTGGTCTATATCGAGCGAAAAATTCCAGGCCGCCCCTTACCCTACGAAGAAGTTGCCGGCCAGATAGCCGAATACCTGAACGAAAAAGTACGGCGCAAAGCCATCGCGCAGTACATTCAGGTTCTAATTTCCGAAGCGAGAATAGAAGGCTATGATTTCCAGGTGGATGGCTCCCCGCTCATGCAGTAAATCCCCCGGGGTGCGCCGCTCGAGAGTGATTGACGGGGGATAACGGCGGATGCGCTCCGCTTATCCGCCCTACGGAAGCTTGGGTAGGGCGGATAAGCGGAGCGCATCCGCCGTTACCATCGCTTAAGGCTCGCTCTGTGCGGTATGTTTCAAGCGCAATCTGGCCCGCAACCAGCGGGCCAGGATATCCACGCCAATGTTCAACAAGGCGGTAATTACTATCAGCACCATTGCCCGATCAAAGCGGATTTCCTGAATGGCGCTGTCCACGTAGAACCCCAGTGTGGCGATCCCCAAGATGCCGAGGATGGCGGTCTCGCGCATGATAATTTCCCACCGGTAGAACAGAAACGCCAAGAACGGGCCGTACAGGCGGGGGGTGAGCTCGTAGGTGTAGCGCTCGAGGCCCGAGGGTGCGTCCGGGCGCAGTGTGTGATCATTGGAGCGCCGCCCGATCAAGTGCCCGATAATGCCGCTGTTATGCACCGCGAGCGCGATGACCGCGGGCAACATTGAAGGCCCCCATAGCTGTAGCAGAATAAACGCCAGCAAGTACTCCGGCGTGGAGCGCAGCACCACCAAAACCGTGTGGCCCAGTGGGCCGGTAAGGCGGTTGGTAAAGTGGCGGGACCCTATCGGATAGAGCAAGAGCGTTAGCACGCCGGTCAGCACCAATGCGATTTGGGTAAGCACCAGCGTGTTCCAAATGCCCGGCAAGGCCTCGCTGCTCAACAGCTCCATCAGCCAGGGGCCGAGCGCCTCCCAGCCATCGCCGTTGCGCAACGGAGCCGGCACAATGTCTTCGGTAAAAAAGCGTGTGACGTTCTGCCATCGAATCGGCAGGCCGCTGCCAAGTAAGAACGGGGCGGCGATCAAATATAAGGGCACCAGCTTTGGACGCACCCAAAGGCGCAGCGTGGTGATCAGTACGTAGAACAAGAGCAGCAGCGCGCCCACCACTGAATAGTGGCCTTGGGCGAAAGCCGATTCCAGGTAAAACCCCAGCGTCGGCATGCCCACGAACCCGAGTACGGCGCTGGAGCGCAGGCCGCACTCCAGCCGGTAAGAGGTATAGGTGACCAACTGCGGCCACGCCTGGCTTACGCGAGTATAGAGCAGGGCGATGACCGAGCCGGTTCCATAGGGCAGTGTCTCCCGAGGTTGGGGGTCGGTTTCTTCCAGAATTTCGGCGTAGACTTTGCCAAACACTCCGGCGTAGGGAATGGCGATGGCCAACACCCCGGTGAGCGGGTGCAGCCCGAAGAACTGCAAGAAAATCAGTGCCCAGAAAAGCTCGTGAATGGCCCGGATAAATGCGCAAAATGTGCGCACAATGCGAGAGCCAAAGACCATGGCCAACAGAAACCCGCTTATTGCGCCCAGCCCAACGCCGACAAACGCGAAAGCCAGCGTCCGTATGAGCGCCTCGACCAGATAATCGCTTTGGGTGAAGTCGGGGGTCACCAAGCCGGAGAACAAACGGGCGAGCTCGCCCCAGGGGTCGTGAGCGCTGATCGTCAGGTCGGCGAAAAAAACACACACCACGGCCAGGGCGACAAACCACAGGCTGGTACGTACGCTGGCCGAGCCCCTCATATCACCTCTGATCAGTACAGTGCCAGCAGGTCGGATGCCTGCACGCGGTGGGTGGGCTGGTCCAGCGCAATGCCGCCATTGGCGATGCCGACCACGCGGTCGGAAAAGCGTAGGGCCAATTCGACATCGTGCATGGCTAGCACGGCCGTGTCGTAGGCCTGGGTGAGCGTTGCCAGCACGGTTTCGGCCATGGGCCCGTCCAGAGCCGAGGCGGGCTCATCGGCGAGTAAAATGTCACCGGCCTGAAAAATTGCCCGGGCGGCGGCCACCCGTTGGCGTTGCCCACCGGAGAGCTCGCCCGCCGCACTCCAGCATTTATGCTCGATCTCGAGCGTCTTGAGCAAGGGGCGAACTTGCTCCACATCCCGCCGGTAGGGCCGTGCAAGCGTGACCAGGTTGTGCCAGCGGGAATACCGGGCCAGGCCGCCCATATATACGTTGTGATAAACACTCAGGTTCGGCACCAGCCCCAGGTCCTGGGGCATGAGCGCGACCCCGTGGGTGCGCCAACGCTGGTGCATCAGGCTTAAAAGGGTCGACTTGCCGGCGCCGCTTTTACCGACCAGCGCCACGGTTTGCCCTCGCACCAGCTCCAGGCTTAGCGGGCCGAGTACTTCCAAGTCGCCATAACGGGCGACAACCTCGTCCAGTGCCAGTGCTGTCATTCGTCGATTAGACCAATCTGTTTGGCGACATTTTCGATGGTCTCGTAGTCGCTGTTGTCGGCGGGAATAAACTTGGAGCGTGGGAAGCTCTCCAGCAGCTCGGGGTCATCCATATTAAGCAACGCCTGGCGAACCTTGTCGGTGAAGCCTTTGCCGAAGCGCTTGTCCACATCACCGCGAATGGTCCATTGGTAATCCGGGTAGGGCGGTGTTTCCCAAATAACATTGACCTCTTCGGTATCGATGTTGCCGGCTTCCACCTCATTCTCCCACACCGTATAGTTCAGCGCGCCCAGTTGATAGGCACCGGTGGCCACGAGTGAGGCGGTACGGCTATGGTTGCCACTGAAGCCGACTTTCTCGAACACCTCATCCGGTGCGGCGTCGTAGGTTTTGCGGAGGTAATACTCGGGCATCAAGCGCCCCGAGGTGGAACCCTTGGAGCCGAAAGTAAAAGTCATGCCCTTCAGTTTGTCGGTCAACCCCGAACCTGGCTTCAGGCCGGTGCTCTTGTGGGCGATAAAGTAGGTGACGAACTCGGCATCCTCCGCGCCCTGAGCCAGGGCTTGTGAGCCGGGCACCCGAGCTCGGGCCTGCACTCCGGAGAGCCCGCCGAACCAGGCCAGTTGAACCTGATCGTTGCGAAAGGCACTGACGGCGGCGGCGTAAGACTTAACCGGCACGAACCGAACCTCGACGTCCAGTTCCGTTTCCAGATAGTCCGCCACGGCCTGAAAACGTTCACGCAAGCGGGTCTCGTCCTCGTCCGGGATGGCGGTGAATACGAACGTTTGGGCGCTGGCGCCGAGGGCGGCCAGGCAGAGTGTTAAGCAAAATGCAATGCGTCCCAACATAGTATGTCCTCTGTTATTACAATGAAAACTCGGCGAATATGGTAACGGATTTCGTCGATCCATGTTCACGGTCGGGCCGGTATGCCGTTGTTTTGGATCGTGCTAATCTTTTTGGGCCGGCAACATCGGCGCCAGAAGGCTCCTTAAGAAAGGCCCCTTAAGAAAGGCTTCTTAAAATGGGCCCGCTGAGTTTACAGATTTATGAAGGAGAGGCCGTGCCCCACAAACCTCACATCGTGTTGATTACGCCAGCCGCCGCGGGTTCTCGCGCCGGTAACCGGGCAACCGCCACGCGCTGGGCCGGCCTTTTGCGCTCCCAAGGCTATCGCGTTTCGGTCCGCCTTCCGGACGCTGCGCCCAGCGGGGCCCCCGAGCTGATCCTCGCGCTTCACGCTTGGCGCTGCCACGGCGCCCTTAAAGCGTGGAAGCAAGCCTTCCCTCTGTGCCCAGTGGTTCTGGCCCTGACAGGGACCGACGTGTATCGGTTCCAGTATAGCCATCCGACCACCGTATACGACAGTATGGACGAGGCGGATGTGTTGATTGGTCTGCACGATTGCCTGGAGGAAAACCTACCGGAGCGCTATGTGAGTCGCTTGAGGGTGGTGCACCAATCGGCTCGGCCATTGCCGCCCCAGGTCTCAAAGCCCGGGCGGCGGCGTTTCGAGGTCCTGGTGGCCGGGCATCTGCGAGAGGAGAAAGACTCTCTGCGTGCCGCCTATGCGGTGCGTGACTTGCCACGGGCCTCTCGTTTGCAGATTATTCAAATGGGCGGGGCCCACAGCGAAGCGTGGGCCCGGGCCGCTCGCGAGGAGATGGAAGGCAACCCGAACTACCGATGGTTGGGCGACCAGCCGCAGTGGCGTGTTCGCCAGGCCATGGGCCGGGCGCGGTTGATGGTGATCAGCTCCCTTATGGAGGGGGGCGCAAACGTGGTTAGCGAAGCTTGCGTGGCGGGCTTGCCGATTATCGCCTCTGATATTCCGGGCAATCGAGGGCTGTTGGGGGCCGATTACGAGGGCTACTATCCGGTGGAAAGCACCGAAGCACTGCGCGCTTGCCTACTGAGGGCCGAAGGCTCCCCGGATTGGCTGGAAGACCTGGGCCGACAGGTCTCCGCCCGCGCCCCTTTATTCTCGCCCGAGCGCGAAGCGGCACACTTGGCGGCGGTGGTGGCCTCGGCAATGGAGACAGGCAGCTCCTCGGAACACGCCTAGGCTACCGTAGATACCACTCGGGGCGGCGCTCCGAACCCAGGATGGTCTTCAGCGAATAGCGTTCGGCGTCCGCCTCGGTTAGCTGGTGTGACCAAGAGACCCGTTCAGTGGAAGCGGCGCCGGGGCCCAGGCTGTTGTGCTCGGCGTAAAAGCTTTGCCGTTCGGCCTCGGGGTTGGACCAGTTGTGCCAGCCTTCGGGGCGTATATGCTCCCCCATCTGGGTGTTGATAAACACGATTTGCGCGTAGGCCCGCCAGGGGCGGCCCAGGTATACGGACTCCACGTCGGTGTTGGCGGTCAGAGTCGCATCGAAGAATACCAGGCCGTGGTCTACGTCCTGTGGTGTGGAAGCGGCGGTAATGTAGGAATCCGCCAGGGAGTGGAGTTGGCAACCCTCGAACACCGCGGTGGCCCGCCCGAAAATGAAATCGGTCGTGCCTTCAATGTAACAGTCCTTGAAGTACTGCTTTTTCCCTTCGCCGGTGACGTACACTGTGTCCTGATGACCGAGAAACCGGCTGTTATAAAAACTGACCCGGTCGGCGTTGATCGCCAGAGCGATGGCCTGTCCGATGGGGCCGGCGGTGTTGCGGATAGTCAGATTCTCCCCGTGAAAATCGTCGCCGTTAACCTGTACCGTCGGCGTATGAAAGGTACTGTTGCGCCCTTTGTTGATTTGCTTGAAATGGCTGCCCCAGGTAATCACCGTGCCTTCCGCGCTCTCGCCAATGAGGGAGACCATCGGGTTCCACTCGTATACCTTCACCGGCTCGTGGTAGATGCCATTTTTCACGTGAATGGTGATGCGTTTGTCCGGAAAGGCCTTGGTGGCATCAATGGCGGCCTGAATGCTTTCAAAGTCGCCGCTGCCGTCCTGGGCGACGGTCATTTCATAGACAACCTGAGCATGGCCGGTAAACGGTAGCGCCACTAGCAGGGCGAAGAGCAGAACAGTTCTCATAGCGTGAAAGTCCTTGGTTGATATTGTTCTCAACGCGTAGTGTAGGACATTCAGTATACGGGTGCTTCGCTCGCTCAGTTTTCCAGTCAGTCGCTCAATCCTTCGCCCGCGCCTTCGTCTCGGCTCAGCCAAACAGCTTAACGGCCAAGCTCAGGGATACGAGCGCGAGAATAAGAGAGGTACCTTTCCAAAACAACACCGGGTCACGCTCCAGCAGCGGGGGTTGGGTTTTCTGAACGTAGCGGGGGTTGGGGTGCTCCAGGTCGTAGACGAACTCCGAGAGCGCCTCATAGCGCTTGAACGGGTCGACGTTCAAGGCCCGTTTGAGCGTTTCATCCACCCAGGGCGGTAGGGTCGGGTTGTGGGTCAGCGCGGATTGGTAGCGCAGCCTGTGTTGCTCGGCTCGGGTTCGAGCCTTGGCCACCTGGGTGCCGTAAGGCAGCTCCCCGGTGAGCAGCTGGTAGGCAATCACCGCCAGGGAAAACTGGTCGGCCCTGGGGGTGGGCGGCTCGCCCACAAAATACTCGGGAGCGGTGTAGGCCGCCGTGCCCAATATCTCATTCGTTTGGGTTCTTAGCTCCGTGAGTCCAGCCACGCGGGTGGAGCCGAAGTCGATAATTTTTGCCGTGCCCGTGTTATCGATCATGATATTCGCTGGGCGCAGGTCCTGATGCAGCATTTCCAAACGGTGGAACGCTCTTACGCCCTTGGCAATCTGAGCCACCAGGTCTCGCACCTGAGGCAGGGACGGGGCTGGGTTGTCATACGGCCACTGCTGCAGCGTTTGGCCTTCGATGTATTCCGTGACCGTATACAAATGCTGGCGAGCTCGGTTGGGCAAGCAGGGTTTAACCACATGAGGGTTGTCGATGCGCCGGGCGATCCACTCCTCCATCAGGAAGCGTTCCTGGTGGGCGTCTTCGTGTTGTAGCTCGGTCGCCAGGGTTTTTAGCACTAGCGGTTGCTCGGTTTCCAGGTCCTTGGCCAAATACACATGGCTGCGGCTGCTGGCGTGAAGCTGGCGCACAATGAGGTAACCCTCGAACCGCATGCGGGCGCTCAGCGGTGGGGGAAAGGGCAGGTGTTTCAGGTCCCGAACCATCTCGGTTTGCTCACCGCCGGGCAGCCCCTCCACCCGGACCAGCTGCGCGGTAATGTTGTCATCACTGCCGTTGTCGTAGGCCAATTCGCCAAGGCGGCGCGCCGCCTTATCCAAGTCTTCGCCACAGGCATCGAGTGTCTCAAGCACCGCCTGCTCGCTGACAAATTCGTAAACCCCGTCCGTGGCCAGCAGGAAGGTGTCCCCTTCTTCCAGAGCCAGAGTCCGGTAATCCATTTCCAGATGGTGGTTAATGCCCAGTGCCCGGCTCAGGTAACTCACCTCCTTTGACACCCACAGCCGATGGTCTTCCGTCAGCTGCTCCAGACGCCCACCACTGAGGCGGTAGATGCGGCTGTCGCCGATATGAAACAGGTGGGCCGTGGTGGATTTGAGAATCAACGCGCTGAACGTACAGACATAGCCCCGGTCCATGTCATAGCGATATTGGCTCTGCCGCGTCTGGGCGTGGAGCCAGGAGTTGGTGGCCATCAACACCCGTTGAGCGGACTGTTTGACCGACCAAGTTTCCGAGGTGCAGTAATAGTCCGCCAGGAAACTGCTGACGGCCGACTCGCTCGCGACCTGACTGACATCACTGCTGCTGATGCCATCGGCCAGCGCGATCACCACGCCCTTGCTGGTTCGATAGGGTTCCTTGGCCAGGTAGGCCCCGTGGAAATCCTGATTAAGTGCCTTGCGGCCCTGGTGGGAATATTGCCCCAGGCGAATCGTTAGTGAGTCGGCCATAGAAAAAACCACCGCCCCGGCGCGAAGGCGCCGGGGCGGTTGGCGTCAGCTCCTTAGGGTATCAGGACAGAGCCCGTTGCGGCGCGGTGCGCACATGAGTGGTGTACAGTGTCAGCCCCGTTAGCGACAGACCGCCGATTAGGTTGCCCAGCACTACCGGAATCTCGTTCCAGAGCAGATAATCCATGATGGAGAAGTTGCCCCCCATAATCAGCCCCGAGGGAAACAAAAACATATTCACCACCGAGTGCTCAAAACCCATGGCAAAGAACAGCATGATCGGCATCCACATGGCGATGACCTTACCACTGACCGTGGTGGAAATCATCGCCCCCACTACGCCGAGCGACACCATCCAGTTACACAGTACCCCGCGAATAAAAATAGTCGCCATGCCACCCACGCCAAACTCCTTGTAGCCAACGGTCCGGCCTTCGCCAATATCCCCGATAATCTGACCGACTTTATCCGGTTCCGTGGAAAACCCGTAGGTGAACACAATGGCCATCAAAAAGGCCACCGTCAGCGCGCCCGCAAAGTTACCGGCAAAGACCACGCCCCAATGTTTGAGAATTCTGGGCCAGGTAATGCCCGGACGCCGGTCAAACCGCGCCAGCGGCGTCAGCACAAACACCCCGGTGAGCAAATCGAAACCCATCAAATAAAGAATACAGAACCCCACCGGAAAAAGCGCCGCCCCCACAATGGGGTAGCCGGTCTGCACCGTGATGGTGACCGCAAACACAGCCGCAATGGCCAAAATGGCCCCGGCCATATAAGCCCGAATCAACGCATCCCGGGTAGACATGTAAAGCTTAGCTTCACCGGCATCCACCATCTTAGTGGCGAACTCCGAAGGCAATAAATAAGACATAGCGAGCCCTGATTTCAATCAATGAATAGAAATGGCACTCCAGAAGAGCGTCCTGTGTGTTGTGGTTAGGGCTAACGCAAAAAGTGAACCAGATGCCCCCTTTTTGTTGTAAGTGTTTGAAATAAATGTACTTTCATATGGTTTGGTGCAGGGCGAGCATTCGTGCCGGCCAGTTCCGGGGCTTACATTTGGTGCATTTAAAATTTGAGGGTGATCACTATTGGGGCAAAAACACACCATCGCTCGCGGCCGGGCAGCACCGCGGCGTAGCGTCATAACAGGGCGCGCGGCCCAACAGTGGTGCAACACCGGCTTCAACGCTGCTATTCTTGCGTTGCTCACCACCAACCGGACAAACCGAGAGCCAACGCGCGAATGCAACCGCAAAAACGGCACACAGAACAAACCGCCCCCATCGGCATCGTCCTGGCCGCCGGCCAATCCAAACGCTACGGCAGCGACAAACGCCAAGCTCGCCTCCCAGGAGGCCAAACCCTATTACAAACCACGCTGAGCAAAGCCCAACGCCACTTCACCCAGCTCATCCTCGTACTCGGCCACAATGACAAAGCCCTTGACTTGAACATTCCAGCTGCCATTACCATCGTTCACGCCCCTGAGGCCCACACTGGTCTGGGCACCAGCATCGCCAGCGCCTTCCAATACCTGCTCGACACACAAAATGACGCCTCGACCGCCGCCGTCCTGCTGGGAGACATGCCGTGGGTTCAAGGCGACACCGTTGAACAGTTAAAACAGAACGCCCGTGCATCGACCATCGTAAGGCCGATACACCAAGGCCACGCTGGGCACCCGGTGTTTTTCGGCAACGCCTTTTGGACGGAATTGTCAGGTCTTTCAGGGGATGACGGTGCAAAGTCAGTGGTGCAACGACACCGAGAGAAGTGTGAGTTTATCCAGGTTGATGATGAAGGGGTTTTGAAAGACGTGGATCGGCCGGGGGATTTGGAACGTTGATTGTTGGGTTTATATAAGGTGTGGTTTACAGGTTTAAAGGAAGCCTTGTGCCGGATGCGGCTGGGCCTTATCCGGCCTACGCGGTAGTGTGCTACAACGTGAGGAGGGCCGGTGTGGGGTGGACCTTTCACAGACCGTGGAGCGGGGGACCCGCGATTCGAGCCTACACGGATGTATTTACGGCGTGTCTGTGAAAGGTCCACCCCACATCGGGCCGGACGCGATGCGACAACTAAAGGTGAATAAAACCTCAAACAAAACCCAAAAAATGATTACGCTTTCAGCGCTTTCAAAACCTCCTCGGACCGAATCGGTATATCCCGCATCCGAATTCCTACCGCCGCAAAAATCGCATTCGCAATCGCAGGCCCCACCACCGTCGTCGCCGGCTCACCCAATCCGACCGACGTCTCAGTACTCTCCACAAACTCCAACTCCATCGCCGGCACATCCCGCATCCGCATTGGCGTATAACCGTTCAAATTCTGATCCCTCACCTCACCATTCTCCAACATCGTCCCCTCATGCAACGCCATACTCGCACCCCACAAAGCCGCCCCCTCAACCTGAGCGCGAGCACCATCGGGATGCACCACCGTGCCAGCGTCCGTCACCAACGTCAGCTTCTGCAGCGTCACCTTCCCCGTCTCCCGGCTCACATGCACCTGCGCCACACAAGCCGTCCAAGTGGGCATATTCCGCTCCTGGCCGTAAGAGGTCGCCACACCCAGCCCGGTATCCGCCGGCATCGACTGCTCCCAGTTGGAAAGCGTTCGGACCCGGCGCAACACATTCGCCTGCCGGGATGCACCGCCCACCGAATTGGGCGCCGAGCCGGCATTCTTTCCTTCGGCCTTCAACAGCGCCAGGCGAAACTCAATCGGGTCCTTGCCCACTTGGTGGGCCGCCTCATCCATAAATGACTCCAGCGCCCAATTCACCCAGCCGGAACCGACCGAACGTAACCATCCGGGGCGGAACGTCTCATTCGCCAAATCATTGGAAATGGCCCGTAACCGATGGGCACCCACCGAATACCAATGGGCCGAGCCCTGAATGGCAAAAGGATCAAACTTTACCCCGTTGGATGCCTCCGGCATAAACGCGGGCACCATCACCTGGGTGGGCCAGCCCGCCGTGGCGTGGTGCTCCATGCCGGTGGGGTTGCCCTCGGCATCAAAGGCCATGCGTACCCGCTGATAGGCGGGGGAGCGAATCGAATCAAAGCGGCAGTCGTCCTCCCGGGTAAACACCAGCTTCACTGGCCGGCCGACAGCCTTGGCCGTCAGGGCCGCCGGCACGGCGTAGTCCCCATTAAGACGACGGCCAAAACCGCCACCGAGCATATAAGTGCGCATCACAATATTTTTTTCGGGCACATCCAGCGCGGTGGCCAGCACCGGCAGAATCAAGGACTGCCACTGGTTGCCCGTATGAATTTCCCACTGCCCGTCTTTTTCAAACGCGAGGGCGTTGACCGGTTCGAGCTGAAAGTGCAGCACACTGTGGGCGATATAGTCCTGCTCCAAAGTGGTGTCCGCATTGCTAAAAGCCTCGTCCACTCCGTCTTCATTGACCACCAGCGCGCCTTTGTCCGGGGTTTCGATCAGCTCCCGGCCGTGCTCGAGAATATCCCGTTCACTCACATTAGCCGTTTTGCCGGGACTCCAGTCCACCTTTACTTTCTGCGCGGCTTTGTTTGCCGCGTGGAAAGAGGTGGCCACCACCACGGCCCAGCCGGGCACGGTGCCGCTGGGGTCATCGAGTGTCACTGTCTGTAAATAACCGTCAATGTCTTTGGCGGCGCTGTCGTCGATGCTATTAATGGACGACCCCAAGCGGGTGGGGGGAATCAGCGGCCGGGCATAGACCATGTTCTCCACAGATGCATCCAGGCCATATTGGCTGGCCCCGGTGGTTTTGTCGGGAATGTCCAGGGCCTGGGTTTCCTTGCCGATCAAGCGTCGCTCCGAGGGCGGCTTGATGGGCATTTCCTTAAGCTGCTCTTCGCTAAATGTACGGCTGAGCTTGCCTTGTTGCACAATCTCGCCATAGCTAATGGAACGTTCTCCGGCGGTCACCCGGCTGTTGCGCGCGCGACACTGGCTGGGCGACACGCCCAACAGCTTGGCCCCCTCTTCGATTAGGGCCATGCGCCCGGCGGCGCCGGCGCGGCTAAGCGGATCGAAATTCTGCCACACCGACCAGCTGCCGCCGGTGACCATCATGCCCCACTTGGGATCGCTGTCCACGTGATGCAGCTCGACCATGGACCAGTCCGCCTCGAGCTCATCGGCCACGATACGGGCCAGGGCCGTGCCCACGTGTTGGCCCATTTCCGCCTCGGCGATGTTCACCACAATGCGGCCGTCCGGATGAATGTGATACCAGATGGTGGGCTCGAAGGTCTGGTTTTCCACTGCCTCTTCCGGCTGGGCGAAACTCAGTCCGGGGGTGAAAAACGCCATGGTAAAACCGCCTGCGGCGGCGCCGATCAAAAAGCCGCGCCGGCTTATCTTCGGCGGCTCGGCCGGGGTGCCCTGCTCTGGGTTTAGGAGGGAACGAAACAGTTTATTCATGAGGCCGCTCCTTCGGTGGCATTCGCACCGTCGTCATTCTGACCGTCACTTTTCTCATCGCCTTGAGCGTTGTCGCGCATCTCGGCTGCGGCCATTTTGATGGCTTCGCGAATGCGCACGTACGCCATGCACCGGCAGAGGTTGCCGCTCATCACCTGGTTGATCTGCTCATCCGTCGGGTCGGGAAAGTCCTTTAGCATCGCCGCTGCCTGCATGATCTGGCCCGACTGGCAGTAACCGCACTGGGGGGTCTGGGTTTTGACCCAGGCTGTTTGCAATGGGTGTTCGCCATTCGGGTCCAGCCCTTCGATGGTCGTGACCGCCGTGCCGGCCACCTGTTTCGTCGGTGTAATACACGAGCGCGTGGCCCGGCCGTTGATCAATACGGTGCAGGCGCCGCACATGCCGATGCCGCAACCGTACTTGGTCCCGGTCATACGCGCGTCATCGCGCAGGCTCCACAGCAGCGGAGTGTCGTCGGCCACCTCCAGCGTGACCTTTTGGCCGTTGAGGGTAAACGTGGTGCTCATTGTTCAGACTCCGTATTGGTCGCGACCTTTTGGCGCTGCCGTTCGATCTCATCTTCCAGGTTGTCCCAGGCTGGCCGGTCGGTGTGCGTCGCGCGCAAAAAGTGCAAAAGGGCGCTGATATCGGCGTTGCTCAATTCGGCAAAACCCGGCATGACCACGCCCGGTAAGCCTTCTTCATTGCCGACGCCTTCGAGGGTGACGCGGATCAGGTTCATCGGGTTGTCCGCCCGCAGCGCTGTGTTCAGGCTCAGATCCGGCCGAAGGGCGCGGGGGTTGTCCGGGTCGTTGTAGTGGCAGGAAGCGCAGGCGTAGGTAAACACTTTCTCGCCGTAGCCGAGTGTGTCGGCGGTGCGCCGCTGTGCGCTTTGAATTGTGGCGGTGGCCGTTTGCCGAGCCTGTTCGTCGCTTCCCGGCTCCGCCATGGCGCTAAAATAACTGGCCAGCGCGCGAATGTCCCGGTTCTCCGCCTCTCCCAGGCCCCGGTGTACCACATCCGCCATGGAGCCCACGGCCACGCCGTGGTAGGTGGAACCCCCGGAGCGCAGGTAATCGTAAAGCGACGCTTCGGTCCAGGCCACCGGCGCCCGGCTGTCGGTGTTCAGAGCAGGCGCATACCAATTGTCGATGACCGCCCCCTCGTAGGCGAGGTCGGTCCGTTCCGCTCCGAATTTATTGCGCGGGGTGTGGCATGCCGAGCAGTGCCCCAGCCCCTGCGCTAAATAAGCACCCCGGTTCCACAGCTCGGGGCGGGCGTCTTCCGGCTGATAGCGTTCCTCTTCAAAAAACAGCAGCTTCCACCCCGCCTGCAATAGCCGAACGTTAAACGGAAAGCGCAACTGGTTGTCCGGCGGCTCGGCGTTCACCGGCTCGCGAGTCATCAGGTAGGCGTAGAGCGCATCCAGATCCTCGTCCCTGACTAGGGTGTAGTGGGTATACGGAAAGGCGGGAAAGAGATGAGCCCCATTGCGGGCGACGCCCTGGCGCATGCCCCGGTGAAAGGCCTCCCGGGACCAGGTGCCGATGCCGGTGGCAGGGTCCGGGGTAATATTGGTGGAGTAGAGGGTGCCGAAGTCCGTGGGGAAAGGCCGGCCCCCCGCCAGCGGCCGCTCCGGGTCCACCGTATGGCAGCTCTGGCAGTTGCCGATGCCCGCCAGCGCACGGCCCTGCTCAATCATCGCCTCGGAGAAATCCCCTGGGGAGGGCGGCTCCTGCTCCGGTATCGAAGGTTCCCAGGCGTAAATGAGAAACACCGCCAGTACCAGAATACCCAGGCCGACGAGAATGGCCGTTATGCGCTTGGTCACCTTGCATCTCCTTCGTCATACTGCCTCAAGCTGTACGCTCAACCGGCAAGTGAGTGGCTATACGGGTGCTGTGTTTTTGGGTTGGGCACTCAATACTACCCGCCGGTTTCTACGGCGGGTGTCGGCGCTCTGATTTTGTTATTTCTCCATTGTAGACCAGCAAAGGCGACATGTCGTACAAAGCCGCACAGTGAAGCTATTTCTTTACAACCTTTGCCAGAATCCCCATGTGGTCGGTGTAGGCCGCCGCCCGGCTTGCGGTAAAGGAAAATTGCGTGAAGTATTTCACCTCAATGGATTTTACGGTACTGGTGTTGTAAACGGCGACATCGAATTTTTTATTATTGGCGGAGTTTGTTCCCTTGTGAATCACCGCTCCGCTTCCCACCCAACTGTCGGCGGGGCTGGTATAGGCTTTGTCGGAGTCGGCATCCCGGAAGGCCTTGCCCAGCGCCTTACTGATAACTTCCGGGCTAAATTCCTCCCTGGACTGGTTGGTGTCGCCCATTATTAGGTCAATCACACCGCCTCCCTCAGTGTTAAGCAGGGCCGTTTGAATTTTCTGATAAAACTGCTCCATATTGGCCGTCTGCTTTGCGATGCGGTTGGGCACATGGACAAACACTGTCAGCACGCCGTTACATCGGGCCGCGCACCATCCTTCTCCCTCTCCCAGCACGGTCATCGTCCCTTGTTGGCGGGAGCTGTGCAGGCTAAAGCAGTTGCAGGCTCGTGTTTTCATTCCCCCGACGGCTTTTAGCTGCTTTCCGGCGGAGGCTGGGATCGAGTTCCATTCCGGGTGAGCCGAGTCCAGTTCTCCAAACACGATCAGGTCGCAGCTCAAAGAGAGCTCCCGGTGGGCTTGTTGATAAATCTGCAGCGACTTGCTTTTGACCATTTCGAGCGTTCTGTCGAGGGCTTCGGCGTACTCGGGTTCGGCCTCGGAGCGTTTTCGTTTGAGCGACTGCTTGGGCTTTTTAACGTTCACGGCGTCGGCATCGGCAACCGACACCAACTCCGCGGGGCCCTGTATTGCCTCGTGAGGTTCGGCCTTTGGGGTGGTGGGGTATTTCAGCGCGCCGCTGTTGCCTTCATACAACGGTGCCAATGTCTTTTGCGCGTGACGTAGGTGCGTTTGGGAGGTACTGGCTGCGAGCCCATGCTCCAGGCTGGAACTGGAATTCAATGATTGGTAAGCGATAACGGCCACCATATAACTTCCTCGCTGTTTTTGAACAAAACCGATTTTCAATCAGGTTGGTTTTCACCCTCCCTGACTGGAAAGACATTGTTGATTCTGATGCTTTCTAACACATTGAGTACGATAACCCAGTGAAGTAAGTCGCAAAGTCAGAAGAGGTAATCTGGAATGGCATTTATATTCGCATAAGGTGGCGCCTCTTAAGCACTCATTGTGCAGAGCTTAGCGATCCGCACCTGAACCGGTTCACTCCGGCAACACTCGCACAATCACCCGTCCCCAGCGCCCGCAATGCCAGAGCACAGGGCTGGAGCCGATCGGCCCGCACGTTGGCCAAAAGACCCCAGGGCTTTCTGCAAGATTCCCTGCGCACCCAGCAGTTCAATGAGCGTTTCGCCCAGTCCGCCTTTGAGCTTGCTAGCCTCAGACTTAAGCGTCTTCAAGTTTTGTCGGAGCGTAGGGGCGCGCTTGATGCGGTGAGTTTTCTGGTGGCCTAAGCTAGTGCGGTGGCAATGGCTGAAGCTAATTTCCTGCCGATTGCTCGGCCCACAAGTCGCTGAGCGGGGTCATTCAGTAGTTTTTTGGCTGCTTGTTCTAGGTCCTGCTTTATCAACGTTTTCAGGGTCGTTGCTTGTGGGGTTACTCCTTCAGTTTATGGTAATGCTTTGGGCGGTTAGCGCTTTGTCCTTTTCAAACTCCTCAATATCGTCCTCCACGAGCTGATAGACCGCGAAGGCGCTCCCGGACTGAACGGGGAGGTCGATGATGGTCAACTCAAAATTGGACTTATTAAGCATCGTTTGAGTCCAAGTCAGGCGTTTGGCGGGTAGACCGTTTACCGCAAAGGACATTCGCTTATAGCCACTGATTGATTCGCTTTCATTCAGCCGTAATTGACGCTCAAAGAGATCAGCGGCCGACTGTAAAGATCGCTCTTCGTCCATGATCATGACCCGGAAGGTGGAGACATCGGAAACGTTTAGGCCGATTTCCCGGTCTGCGTAAATGCCTGGCTTGTCGTCGAAATTTATGTTCCAGGAGTCAGGGTGGGAAAAGCTAACGCCATTATTGCGGTACTGCGTATAGTTTAATGGGAGTTTATCCCGGCTACTTTTTCCCGCTTCTGGGGGCTGCGAGTCACAGGCCGACAGTAGCAGGGCTAACATTGCTAGTAGCGCCGCCGCAAGCGTTGATAGGAGGGAGCTCATTCTCAGTCCTTTATATGAATTTCGGGGTTTCCTGAATCAGGCCGCTTGGTTGATGACTCACCATCATTTGATGGTTTTGATCTTAAAGGCATAGTAGCAAAAGACTCAATACCCTATAACTAATTTATTGCTACAACATGAAACTTCTGTGCTAGCTGTCACATTGGCGGCCATCATATGCCGCCGAATGTCCGACCGCCAAACGACCTGCGACTTAACATCACCAATAACCCATGCTTTCAGTCAGGTGCTTGATGAATAACCAGAACTCATTGCTCTTCCTGTTATCGGTCTTACTCCTGTCATCCTGCAGCATGGCGGAAATGCCCGAAGCGGATGATGCCTTTCTTCCGTTATCCATTGACCAGGTGGAAACCTACCGCGTAGAGGATCTCTTGCTGCGGCTGATAAAACACAATATGGAGATTGAGCCGCGTTTCGAGCTGGAGTTGATCAAGCCGGGGGGGCGAAAAGGCGTGGATCGGCGGGAAGTCACCTCGATTACCCTGGACGGCAAAACGCTGAGCTTTACCGAGTCAGCGGGTGTGTATGTCGAGTCGATGGGAGCCAATAATGAGGGAGCGACGCTGGTGCTTGAATACTTTCACCTTCAAGGCAGCGCCGTGATGATTGAATGCACTTTCCCCGTTGTTAACCAAAAGATTGAGCCGCCCCAATGTCAGTCGGAGTGAGGGCTGCTGGTCACTGCCTTAGCTGAATCGGTTCCAGCGCCTCTCCCTCCGGCAACACCCGCCCGATCACCCGCGTGTGGGGGTACCCCAGGGCCTGCAGGGCCAGCACGCAGGCCTCTACCTGTTCGGCGGGTACGCTGGCTAGAAGGCCCCCGGCGGTTTGCGGGTCGAACAGCAGCGGGTAGCGCGGGTGGTCCATCCATTTTTCCTGTTCTTTGATGGCCCGGCGCAGGCGCACATTGGCCGGTTGCAGGGAGCTGAGAATACCGGCGGCGACGGTTTCCTCGGCGCCGTCCAGCAGCGGCAGTTCGGACAGGTTCAGCTCCGCATCCACGCCGGAGGGGCGGGTCATTTCCACCAGGTGGCCCAACAGGCCAAAACCGGTCAGGTCGGTGCAAGCGGTGGCGCCGTGCTCACGCAGGCACTGGGCGGCCAGGCGGTTGGACAGGCACATGCTCTCCAGCGCCCCGTCGATCCAGCGGCCCTTGGCCCCGAGCCGGGCGTGGGCGGCGAACAGGGTGCCGGTGCCGATGGGCTTGGTGAGAATAAGGGCCTGCCCTGGTTGCAGGGCGCCTTTGGTCAGCGCCGTCTCGTCTTCTCCCATAAGACCGTTAACCGCAAACCCCAGCGCCAGCTCTTTGCCCTCACCGGTGTGACCACCCACTAACGCACAGTTGGCGTCATTGAGGACGTCCAGGGCGCCGGTCATCATCTGGAAAACGGTATCTTCCACTTTGGATTCCAGCCCTTGGGGCACCGTGGCTACGGCGGTAGCGCTCTGGGCTTCGGCGCCCATGGCAAAAATATCGCCGAGGGCGTGGTTGGCGGCCACTTGGCCGAAAATATAGGGGTCGTCGATAAACGCCCGGAAAAAGTCGATGGTATGAACGGCGACTTTGCCCGCCGGCACGCGCACCACGGCGGCATCATCCGGGGCGTGGAGGCCCACCAGTACCTCTTCCCGCTCCACCGGCTGCAAGGTGGAAAGCGCTCGCGACAAGACCGTCGCGCCTACTTTGGCGCCGCAGCCGCCGCAGCGCATGGCCACGGCGGAGATGGCCTGGCTCTGTTCCTCCTGGTCGAGGGGGATCCGGCTCGGGCGGGCCTTGCCCATGGTGTTCTCGTCCATGGGCGGCAAGTCGTTGAATTTGGCCATAAAGCGCCGGTCGATGCTGTCCTTCCAGCGCCAGACCCAGCGCCCGGCGCAGGAAAAACCGCCGCGCGAGGCCACGGCGTATTGCTCGCCGGTGCTGATCAAGGCGAGCCAGCGTTTTTGGGGGCGG
Organism: Marinimicrobium locisalis; assembly: GCF_039822625.1. NCBI lineage: Bacteria > Pseudomonadati > Pseudomonadota > Gammaproteobacteria > Cellvibrionales > Cellvibrionaceae > Marinimicrobium > Marinimicrobium locisalis. The sequence continues at coordinate 41,070 of NZ_JBDLLG010000006.1, read as the reverse complement.
TAGGGTTTCAGCGGGCGGTTCAAAATCGCGGCCCGCAGGTTGTCCGCCAAGGGCCGCCCTTGGCGCACGGCGAATACACCGGCTTTCTCGCGCGGTTGGTTCACCTGAGTGGCAATGTCCCCAGCGGCGAAGACGTTTGGATCGGTGAGCGTCTGTAGGGTGTCGCTCACCCGAATAAAGCCGCTCTCATCCAGTTCCAGGCCGGTATCCTTCAGCCAGGCAGCACCGCCGGCGCTGGTTACCCACACAATCTCGTCCGCCTCGTGCCAGTGGCCGTCGGCGGTCTGAAGTCGCCCGGCCTGAACGGTGGTGACTTCGGCATTGGTGTGCAGATTAATGTCCCGGTAGGCCAGGGCCTGATGAAAATGGCTGCGCACCCGCTGGCTATGGGTGGGGAGAATTTTCTCATCCCGAGTAAACAGGTCGAACACCAGCTCCTCCGGGTCCCGCCCCATGGCAGCCAGCTCGTTGCGCAGACGGTAGTGCATGGCCAGGGTGAGCTCCACGCCCCCCGCGCCGCCGCCCACCACGGCGACCCGGGTGGTGCCCGCGTGGTGGGTAATACGGTCCAGCAACTGTTGCCACCGGTCATTAAATTGATGGATGGGCTTTACCGGCACGGCGTGTTCGGGCTCGCCGCCAATGGAGCGCATCTGCGGGGTGGAGCCGATATTGATGGAAACCCGGTCGTAGGGCACCGGTGGACGGTTTTTGCACAACACCGTTTGTTGGTCTCGATTGAGCCCGACCGCTTCGTCCCGAAAAAATCGCGCCCCCGCGTATTCGGCCAGCCGGCGCAAATCGATATGCACGTCGTCATAGCGGTAGTGGCCGGCAATATAGCCCGGCAGCATGCCGGAATAGGGCGTGTGGGTATCCCGGCAAATGACCGTCAGCCGCACGCCGGGCTCGGGTTTCATGGCAAAGCGTTTCAGCACGCCCACATGGCTGTGGCCTCCGCCGATCAGGACGATGTCGCGCAGGGTGGGCTGCTCTGGGTATCTCATGGTGCGGACTCCGGCGTCAGCTAGGAAAAAGATCTAACATCGAGAGGTTATTATGCGCCAACCGTTCGTTCTGTGCATCTCTAGTTGCCTATATTTTGTAAATGAACGTTTTGGTTGTCAGTAAAAATAATAGAAAAGAAGAAGCATCAACGGTATCAACTTTTAATACAATAGCATTGAAAATATAGGCGCCATAAGGCCGAGATGCTGCGCTTAATGATTTCTGCTTGACGGAAAGTTTAAAAATTTTCTCAAGTGTTGTTGACTTCAGTTTCGGTAGGGAGATAAGATTTACGCACTTCTAGTCAATAAGAATAAAAGGTTGGAGCAAGAAAGGATTGTAATGGAATGAGTACGCTATTTAGAAAACAGGCAACAGAGTTCAAAAAGGATCGTTTGCATGGAGAGCTCCTTCTCCTGCCGCGAATCTCCCATACATTATTAGTCTCGTTGCTCGTTATTTGGGTCGCTTTGCTCGCCGTGTGGCTGACATCGAACAGTTACGCGCGCAAGGAAACCGTGTCCGGGTGGGTAGAGCCCCAGTCTGGATTGACCAAGGTATATTCAAGCTCGGTCGGAATAGTGAAGAGGGTTCTGGTATCAGAGGGAGAGGTCGTTTCTGAGGGGCAGCCACTGGTCATTGTCAATGGCGACCGTTTTCTCGTTGGCGGTGGAGCGTTGGAGCAGGAGCTTATCGACGAATACGAGAATCAGAAGCGCCGGCTTTCAACTCAAGTTCAGAGGACGGAAGAGCTGTATGCGGAACGTCAGACCGATTTATCCCGTCAAGTGGCCTCGGCGAAATCCGACCTTTCTCTAATTGGGCAACAGCTAAAAACCATTGCCGAACAGAAGAAAATCGTTTCCGAACGCCACTCCCGTTTTGAGCAGTTGTTAAAGGGAAATCATGTTTCTCTGGATGAATATAACGGCATCCGTTCTCAGCTACTTGAAGTGGAAAGCGAACGACAAAGTTTGATTCGTGCAAGAATAAATCAGAAAAATGAGTTGGAGCGCCTTGAATCTCAATTATCCCTTTTGCCAATAGAAAAGGAAAACGAGCTTGATCAGTTGCAGTCAGCTTTAAGCGATATTGCCCGACAAATGGCAAGGCTGCACGGGGATAGAGCTTATGTGGTGAAGGCGCCAAAACCTGGGGTTGTCAATAATCTTCAAGTGAAGGCCGGCCAACAGACTGGCACGTCTGCTACTAAGCCGCTGCTGACCATTGTTCCTGAGAATTCGGAGTTGGTCGCTGAGCTTTTGGTTCCTGTTAGAGCCGCTGGTTTCGTCGGGGAAGGTCACACCATTAAAATTCGGTATGATGCTTTTCCATATCAGAAGTACGGGTTCTATGACGGCAAGGTCTTGGATGTCTCCCGAAGTGTGATGCTGCCAAACGAACTATCTTATGTTCCGTTCCCGCTTCAGGATCCGGTGTACGTTGTCAAAGCTAAGCTGTCGGAAGAATCTGTTCGAGCTTTCGGAAAGAAGGTCGACTTAAAGCCGGGAATGACATTGACCGCCGATATTGAGCTGGGGCAACGGACGATTCTGGAGTGGATCTTTGAGCCTCTCTATAGCTTAAAAGGAAGCGTTTAAGGAAGTTTTTTAAAGGAAGCGGTGTAATTGTGAGCGACTCTATGTCCAGCGAAGCGGTAATGCGTCCAGACAGCCTGCTACATTTCGGTGGGCGAAATCGAGTGCCGGTCATTCTGCAAACCGAAGTGGCGGAATGCGGCCTGGCCTGCATCGCCATGATTGCTGGGTTCCACGGCTTTAATACTGATTTGGCGGCGCTTAGAAAACGGTTCAGCATATCCGTTCAGGGAGTGCAACTAAAGCAACTGATGGATGTGGCAGCCAGGATGCATCTGGCGCCTCGGGCCCTGAAGGCGGAACTTGAGGATGTTCCGAAGCTACAATGCCCGTGTGTTCTGCACTGGGGAATGAACCACTTTGTTGTACTCAAGGCGGTTAAGCGAAACCGGTATCTAATTGTTGACCCCGCTGTCGGGGAACGATCTTTAAATGAGGAGGAGTTTGGCAATCACTACACGGGTGTAGCGCTTGAATTGACTCCAACCTCGGACTTTCAGGAAGGGGAAGATAAGAGTGTTCCTAAGCTGAGCCAATTTTGGACTCGCGTGGTTGGGCTAAAGCGAAACCTAATACAAATACTGCTTCTGTCTCTGCTGCTACAGCTGTTTGCCGTAATATCACCGCTTTACATGCAGACGGTTATTGATGATGTGGTTCTAAGAGGCGACACAGACCTTCTGACGGTGCTGGCCCTGGGGTTCGGTCTGTTGCTCCTGATCGAGACAGGCACAAGTGCTCTTAGGCAGTTTGTTCTGATTAACCTGTCTAACCGAATAAATATTCAAATGGCTGCGAACGTGTTCAGGCATCTGATTCGTTTGCCGATGGACTTTTTCGCCAAGCGCCATATGGGGGACATTGTATCCCGATTCGGTTCGTTGCAAAGCATAAGGGAGCTCTTAACGACTGGCTTAATTACGGCGATTGTCGATGGCTTTATGGCTATTATTACTTTGGTGGCAATGTTCATCTATGATAAGAAGCTGGCGTTGATAGCGGTTGGCGTGGTCGCGCTTTACGCGCTGTTCCGTTGGGCGGTGTACCGACCGTTCAGAATGTTATCAGAGGAGAGTTTACTCGCTCATGCGAAGGAAAATAGCCACTTCATGGAATCCGTTAGGGCAATTCAGACGATCAAGCTGTTCCAGAAAGAGCCCGATCGACAAAGTCACTGGCAAAACCATTTGGCCAGCGCAATGAACCGGGATATAAAGCTCTCCAACTGGGGGGTGGGATATCAAACGGTCAACAGTCTTCTTTTTGGTGTGGAAAACATAATCATTATCTACTTTGGCGCAATGGCGGTAATAGATAATGCGTTAACGGTGGGGATGCTGTATGCGTTTATGAGCTACAAAAATCGATTTGTTAATTCCATGGATAGCTTTATTAGCCAATGGATAAAGTTCAAAATGCTTGAGTTACACCTGTCCCGCTTGTCAGATATCACGTTTACTAAGGCGGAAGACCTTGACAGTACTCCTGACTGGGGAGATGTTGAAGAGGGAGACTGCTTAACGACGGGGGAGCTGAAGGGGCGAGTTGAGGCGGTTAATTTGGGGTTTTCATATAGCGAGTTAGACAGTCCTGTTTTTAGTGGTGTAAATCTGGTTATACAACCTGGCGAGTCGGTGGCCATTGTTGGCCCGAGCGGATCAGGGAAAACCACTCTATTAAAGTGTCTTATGGGGTTGATAGAACCGACTGAGGGGGAGGTTCTAGTGGACGGGAAACCAGTAAGGAACGTTCCTGGATATCGTTCAAAGATCGCAAGTGTTATGCAGGATGACCAACTTCTATCTGGTGATATATCCGACAATATTTCCTGTTTTTCAAATAAAGTTGATATGGAAAAGGTGGTGCGCTGCGCCCAGCTGGCATGTATTCATGATGAAATTATCAAAATGCCAATGCAGTACAACACGTTGGTGGGGGATATGGGGACAAATTTAAGTGGCGGACAAAAACAAAGAATTGTGTTGGCTCGCGCACTTTATCGCGAGCCGCGCATCCTGTTCATGGACGAAGCTACCAGTCATTTGGATGTTGATAAGGAGCTTGAGGTTAATCAGAACCTAAGATCCCTATCAACAACCAGAATTCTGGTGGCTCACCGGCCAGAAACGGTCGAATCGGCAGGACGCCGAATACTTTTGGAAACTAATCTTTAGTAAAGGAGATCTTTTATGAGAGAGCTGAATAACGCTGAACTAGACCAGGTGAATGGCGCAGGCTGGGACGATTGGGCACGAATTGCCGGCGGTATTGGTGCCGTTGCCCTTGGTACTGGCTACGCCGTATCTACCGGGGGCGTAGGTGCAATAGCTGGTGGTGGTGCTGTCGTGGCTGGAGGAACGGCGTCCATCGCTAGTGGCATGACCGGCCTTATGAATGAGTGGTATGGCTAATTGCTCTATACGCCCAGAAAGCTCTCTTGCTTAACTGCAAGAGAGCTGTCTTTCTAAAAATTGGTGAAGGTCTTAAAAGGAGGAACTCTATATGAAAAAGTTGCCAAAAACGGGTAAAAGGCTGTTGTTGATATATCTGTTCTGCGCTGTGGGTGCGTCCTTTGTTCTGGTTCGAGGGCTGTGGAGCGGTGACCGGTTGAGTCAGGGTGATTTTTTGGTTTTTGGAGTTTCCTGGTTGATTGCTTCTTTCGTGGCAACAGTAGTTGTAATTCTCATGAGAAAAAAGTTGGACCGTAAAGCAGGTGACCGTATTAGAGAAAATTGAGTGGTGGTAGAAGGATTGATGTTGGCTGTCTCTTTGGGACAATCGTTGCATCTTTAGCCCGAAAAACTTCCTCTCCATAAGGAGGTGGCCACTTCGTGGTGAGCGCTTTTCATACGTGCTCTTCTAGTTTGGCGCGAAAATAAACGTCCTTGGGCGTGGTCATGAGTGACAGGCTTGGTCTGTTGCAAAAAATAGGCTCATGTAATGTCTCGGTTGAGGTTTCCCCGGTTTCCGTATTGAGGTGAAAGCCGTATTGGGGAATTAACTTTTGGGCCAACGGCTACTGTGTAGACACCGTTGGAGTGGGCGCTGAGATGGTGCGTGGGTATGTAAAGTATCAGCAAACGCAAGAACGGCCTAAAGTTCAAATGGATCCGCGCAGGTGAGATGAACTGGGACAACTTGCAGCCAGCCTTCTAAGAGGGCTGTCCTTTAGCCCCTCCCCCCCACCACCCCCTTTTTTTATAGGAGGCGGAGATCAGCTCTGGGTCATTAGAGTTCGGATGTTTGCCATATTCTTGAGTGGTTTTATTGCAAATATAAGGAGTTAGGAAATGCTTAACAAAGAGGACCGAGTTTTAAAAAAAGACTTCGTCTCCTTTATTTCGCACAAGCTCAGTGGTGGGAAAGTTATTTGGAGTCTAAAAGAAAGCGGAAAGGCTGGAAGTGACAATGACTTCTATCAAAAGTATGCTTACGTCGCTTCAGAGTCGCCTTGCTTTTCAGGCGTTCGTCTAATTGAATCTGATCGCTGTGAAATGTACGCAGAGCCCTATGGTGGTATGGGCGTTGGAAGCAATGGCGGTGGCGGGCGTTGTGGAAATATTGGCGCTCAACAAGTAAAAGGTGTTGGTATAAATCCATTAGTCGGCGATCACGATAATTCAGAGCATGCCTACGGTGGGTTGGATATTCGGAAGGCGACCATTGAAACCGTATACTCACTGGTGCTTGATGATGTTCTGCCAAAAGGGGTCGTTAAGGTTTGGGGTCTGATATTTATTGGCTATGACACTGCCAGAGAGGGAAGCAAAAAGGTGTGGGGTGGGTTGATGATTCGGGATCGATGCATCCGGCCAGGACATTTTATGAGGAGTCCTTATTTTAAGCCGCGAGGGGGAGTGAAGGCACTGGTGAAAGGAGATCTGCAGCGCATTCGACTGCTTTATAAGAGGATGTCTGAAGAGCTAGAAGGAGATAGTTCAAGTTTCATAAAGTGGCTAGGCGGATATCTCAGAGACGTTGCCAGTCAATTTGCGTTTGCTCGTGTCATGAGAATAACCCACGGGACAATGACGGCATCCAATATCGCTTGGGATGGAAAATGGCTGGACCTCCCAGCCTGCAGCTTCCTCTCAGGGGGCGTCAATTACAGTATATGGAGCCAGTTCTATGAAGAGCATAATATGGCACTTAGCTACGCCATGGAAATACTTCACAATTTCTCTAAATACAACCGCGTGCCCCTAAACCCTGTGCCTTTAGTATCGTACTTCTATGAGCAGTTTCAAGAGTACGGGAAGTACTACGTTGGATATGCGCTAGGCCTGAATCTCAACTACGTGCTTGAGCTTCCAGAAGTGAACTGGAAACAGGTTTCCGAGACGTTTCTCCAGGTAATTCATTCTGGGAAGAGAGTTGAGCCCAAGCGGCCTAGCTATGATCCTCAGGACCCGGTGATTTCTTTGACTGCGGCCTTTTTTATGGCTCACTCTGGATCTAGCGCTTTCGCCACTTACGCTAAGAAAGCGGGACTCGATGAGTCGGAAACGGCTCGCTTTAAAGAATCTTCTATCGAAGTATTGAATACCTATGTGAATTTAATCAGCTCTAATGGTGCAGAGAAGGAGTCGTTGTTTATGAGGTCTTTCTTAACCGCCATGAAAAGAGCTTTGCTCCCCGAAATGTGGTACCTGCCAAACGTAGAGGGGCAAGTGACAAGAATTTGCAGCCAGGGATCGCCGGATGAGATTGGCCCCTATATCGATAAGCACCAAGAGGTCGCTGAATGGGTTTTTGAGGAGCCCGGTGATGAGGTGACTTTGTTGAAGGAGGGAAGAAAATCTGTGTTCTATGTGATGAGTAAGGGGAAGTTTGGGTGCTTCGATGGCCGTGAAGCTCGATACTTCTCCTGTTATGATCAGATTTATGACCATGCGTGCCACAATATAAATGCTATTGAGCCTGTCATTTATGATTTTTCAAAATTTCTTGAGAGGTTGGGAGTAGTGCTACGTGATCTGGGGCATAGTGATTCGGCTGAAATAACTGACGAGGAAGCTTATGTCTAGAGTTATGGCCGAACTCTGCTCTCTGCGAAGTCGGAGAATGCTCAACACAGCGCCTCAGGAGCTGTCAATGCTTGTAACCAGCGTCGAGGGCGACAGGGTAAATGTATTTAAAACAGCCGGGGGCGAACCCATTGGCTATATGGCGTGGATGTCTTTAACCCCCGAATCCGTGAGGTATGTCAAGGATTATCGGGCCCTTCCTCCCTATTCTTACGAGTGGTCAGAGGGTCGGCTTATGATGATTTTTGATGTGGTGATAGCACCGGGTTGGAGCAAAGTAGTGTTCGACCAGATGGCCCAGAGGCTGTCAGCTCAGAAAGTGGTGTCTTATTTCAAGCGCGGTCGCCTAAAGTTTCTGGACAGAAAGCTATTGGGAAAATATCTAGCCAACAAGTCCATATATTAAACAGGAGAAGGACTTTATGAAAAATGATAAGTTTTATAAGCCGTCATGGATTAGCGCCGCAGTGCTACAGAATCCCTGCTATAGAAACGGTGTGTTGCAGAAGGGGGCGATTATACTGAATCAAGTAGACCCAGTGCTGGATCTTTATCCGAAGCTATCGGATATATTTTTTATTGTGGAAAGGCACGGTTGGTTTGGAGTGAATGAGGCTACTCGTGCCGACCTGATGTTGGTGGAGGACCTGTCCTGTTGGGAGTTGGTGGCGCGGCAGTCGCCAAATTCGATTTTGCTGGATGTGGGACCGTCTGACTTCGTGGATCAGGATGCGTTTATTCCGTCTCCCGAAATTGAGACGACGTATGACGTGATCCAGGTGTCCTGCTGGAGCCGGAGGAAAAGAATAGAGCTGTTTATCGAAGCGGCTGCTAGGATGCCTGAGTTGTCATTTGTCCATATGGGACACTTCGAGAATAACGGAAGCAATGAAGAACTTGAGTATAAGAGGGAGTGTTTGGAATACGCCAAGAACTATGCGACAAACATCTACTTTCCTTATGAAAATGTTGATGACAACGATGGTTTGAATCACTCCAAAACGGTTATGAATCAGTGGGTTAACAGGGCAAGAATAGGCGTGTTAACCACTCAAAGCGAAGGCATTAACCGCTTTAAAATGGAGTGCTTGGCTGCCAACAGGCCTTGCCTGGTCCCGAATGACGTGGCGACCCCAACCCGCAAACATATTGAGCCGTCGACGGGCGTTTTCTATACGCCAACAGTTGATGATCTTATGGAGTCAATCAAAGGAACTCTTGATCGAATCGAGGAGTTTCGGCCTAGAGAGTATGTTTTAAATGTCACCGGTAAGGCTAACACACTGCCCAAGCTGAGGCGAGCCCTCAACGAGCTGGCGGCTAAACGGGGGCAGGTTGCTGGATTTGATGCCGTCAGTTGGGATGGCCGTAACGCCAGCCTGGCCTGGGGAGAGGAGGCTGTAGACCTTATTGAAGAAAACCTGGCTCAACATGCGCATGGCAAGCCTCAGGTGGTTGAGGCCTACTGAAAGACACAGCTGGGCCAATTCTTCTGTTTGAGGTAACTTTCGTGAGTGCAGTGAGTCGTGCTTGATGATCAAGTATTCTGGTGGTCTCCTTCTGGAGACCTGGCAGGAAAAGACAATGTTGGAGATACGTTGGGGCCTGCGATTGTAAATAGAATCGCTAAAAGTCAAGGCTATAGGCGCTGGCGTCCGGCGTTTAAGAGTAGGCTTTTTGCAGTTGGGTCAACACTGCATTATGCGGACGATAACGATGTCGTTTGGGGAGCCGGCGTTAATGGGAAAATATCGGAAGAATCCCATCGATTCAGAGCACTGGATGTCAGAGCGGTAAGGGGGCTACGCACTAAACAGTTTCTGGAACGTCGGGGGTTCTCCTGTCCAGATGTTTTTGGCGATCCCGGTATCCTGTGCTCCAAACTCTGGCCCTTTGAAAGCTCGTCGTCCCAGGAGCGCATCACCTATGTGCCGCACTTCAGAGAGGATATGCGTCGCCATGGAGATTCAGAGCTTAATGGTGTGCAGGTCTTAAGCCCGTTTAGCGCGATGTCCCGATTTTTCCAAACCGTCGCTTCTTCTTCTCTGGTGCTGTCCTCGTCGTTGCACGGAATCGTCGTTGCCGAATCTTACGGTGTGCCTGCGATCCTCGTGGAGAACCAGAGCGGAGAAACTTTGTTTAAGTATGCCGACTACTATGAAGGAACCGGTCGAAAGGAGTTCTTGGTGGCCAGGAGCATAACTGAGGCTCTACGTTACAACGTTGAAGCGCCGGATTTATCTTCCACGCAAGAGTCGCTTCTAAAGGCGTTCCCGTTTGATCTCCTTCGGCGATGAGCGTGGCTATGCGTATTAAGGTCTATCCCGAGCAGAGTGGAGAGAATCAGTTCATCCAGAACATAAGGCGTCAACTTAGTGAGGTAGACGGTGTCCGGGTGGAAGGAGTTCCGCTGAACCATCGCAAGCTTCTCATGAGGCTGCCCTACGATCTTATATGCAGATCCGATTATACGGTCGTCAATTGGCTCGAGAACAACGTATGCGCCAGAAGCGGTAAGCTCTCGGTTCTCGGATGCCTGAAGTTTTTAGGGCTGCTGTTGCTGTTTAGGATAACGTGTAAAAGGCTTATTTACGTAAGGCATAACCTCTATCCGCATAGGCTCAAGTCACGCTATTCCCGTACTGCTCAGGCTTTGGTCGACAGGGCAACACTCTTGCTCACCGAAAGGGTTGCTCTCTCGGAGCATATGGTAAATAGGGGGTATAGATATGTTCCTCATCCGCTATACCGATTGCCTGACCCCGGCTCCCTTGGGCAGCACTGTGGTGATCTTCCAGGAAATGAGTACTTCGTTATTTTCGGCACTATATCGCGATACAAGGGAATCGATAAAATTGTTCAGCTCTGGGGTGGTGGGCATTGCTTGGTCGTTGTTGGAAAGGTGGGTGATGCCGGCTATCTTAGCGAACTAAAGATGCTCGCTAAAGGTAAAAATGTAACCATCAGGGGAGGGCTTCTTTCCGACGCTGAGGCATCTCGCATTATCTCTGGATCAATGGGGGTTATTCTTCCTCATGATAGTGATGAAATGATTGTGAGTGGTGCCTTCTTTTACTCTTTGGCTCTTGGGGTGAGAGTATACGCTATAAGGAACGAATTTTACGGGTGGATTGTGCGAGACTGTCAATTCCCGGGTCTGGAGTTGTTTGATGATGCAGAGAATATCGTCGAGCGGCTGTTGTGCGATCCCGTTGAACCCTCCCCGGTTGACCGAGAAACGATAAAGAAGCGCGCTAGCGAGTGCTTTGGGGACGAGGTTGGAGTCGCTTCGTGGGAGAAAGTTATTTTTCAGTATTAATATTCCCGGAGGCCTTTTCCAGTTCTTCTGGAAACGTTTTCCAATTGACGTGGCGTGGGAGCGAACGCCAATCGCTATTGAGTTTCATTATAAATCCAAATGCTATGTTAAAAGAGGGGGGCATTAAGTGCCAGTTCCCCCTCGTGCATAGAGTCGCTCAATCAATGATTGAGCCGGTGTGCCGTCATCCGGCCTCGGTACTCACAGCCATAGGGGCTGGTGGTCTTGCTCTCTGGTCTCAGTGAGATGGAAAAGGTAATGTCAGGCCCTTCGCGGCGGGTGTCCAAGTGCTTTTGATAGCGATGGGTTATTTGGTCCGAAGATAGGGTGACTTTATCTTCCGTATCCATCCATTTCAGCGTGGCGAGAGGAGCGTCGCCGTTAATAGCCAGAATGGTCGCCGTGGCATCGTGATAAAACTCCAAAATATAGGTGCTTTCACATCCTCGCGAGACGAATTCGGCATCGGTAAGGTTAAATGGGATTTCAGGCAACGCCGCCTCGTTGCTCGGTGTTTCTGCATGCTCCGCTTTCAAGTACAGCCCGACGTGGCCGGGAGTGTAGTGGTGATTTTTTGCTTGCCTTACCTGTAAGTTTTCCGTCACGTACTCAGTGCTGTCCAGGGCGAGACGAATCCTCTCCAGCTGGCGTTCGACCCCGATAAATGGATGGTAAATTAGGGTGTTTTCCTCAAAAGGCGATGGGTTTTCCCGAGTTTTTACAGTGAAACCCTCCGCCACAAGCGCCTCGCGAATCGCATTTCGATCCCGGGGGGACAAGGTGTTGGCATGAAGGTGTACCACGTCAATATCTGAGTAGAAGCGTTTGGTATTCGCGCACCCCGATAGCTCGGAACCGAGAAAAACCGTTGCGGCGATAACGACGCACCGCCAGTGTTTTTTCATGATCACTTAAACCTTCTTCCCTTGGGCCGGTATGGTTTGATCAGTGTAAAGACGGGCTCCGGCTTTTCCTGCTTTGTCAGTCATGCTTGAGACTGTTAGCCAATCTGAGGCAGGTGAAGATTGAATTGGGTGATCGCCCAGTCCGAATCGTCGGCGATGGCTACCGGCTCGCCAAACTGACCGGTTTCATCATCATAGCTTAGACGAATCTCCAAGCCGTTACTCTCGCAACGATAGATTGACATCAAGCCCGAGGCATCTTCTTTAGAGAAGTCTGAGCCGCTGAGTTCGATAACGTCGCCGTCCGGGTTCTCAAGAACCAACTGGCCGGCCAAGGTTGACGCTGACATGGGTTGCTCCTTTAGGTTGACGTTGCAAGCGTGTTTCGCCAAAGGCTGACCTCGGCGAGGGTGTGTTGATATTTGCGAGCCGTCTCGCGAATCACAAAAGGAACATCGCGGGTCGGTTCTATCAATGTAAAGGCGGGCTCCAGGTGTTGGCGCAGCCCGTCGAGCATTCGAAGAGGGCGGCCCTCGGTTTCGAACCCCCCAATCCAATTTTCGCGCGGCGTGTATTCGGGCAGCAGGGTATAGGGGGAGCTGATCACCAGCAGGCCGCCGGGTTTGATCAGGCTTGGAAGCTGGGCAAGAAACGCGGCCGGGTCCGGCAGGCGGTCGAGCAGGTTGCCGGCGAATATCAGGTCAAAAATACCCAGGTTGGCATTCAGCGCGCAGGCATCGCCCTGTTGAAACAGAACCCGTTTGGCGGCATCGCTCAAGCCCAGCGTGGCCAGTTCCGCCATTTGTTCGCTTCGAATCTCTCCCTCGTCTCTCACTTGGTAGGCCAGCCGTCCAGTTCTGGCCAGTTCGCTCGCGCTGTCGATAAAGCGGTGAGAGAGGTCGATGCCGATCGACTCGTCAAAGGTTCGAGCCAGCTCCAAGGTGCTGCGCCCCACGGCGCAGCCCAGGTCCAGGGCGCGCTCGCGTTGGCCGGTATGGGTGGCCAGGGCCAGCTCCACGCAGGCACGAGGGTAGTTGGGGGTGTGGAAGTGGCTGGGGCCGTAGTGAAAGTCCAGGTACTGGCCCAGCAGTTCGTCGGTCTCGTAGGGATTCATGCCTTGGGCTCCGGATTAATCGTTAGCACAGGTGCGAAAGCCCACGAAGGCGTCGCTGCGGTCGGGCATATAGGCCTGGCGGTAGGTGCCGCGAATCAGACGCGACGAAGTGGCGCAGGAGCCGCCGCGGGTGACCTTGTGGCTGCCGAACTGCAGGGTGGACATAAACACGTACATGTCCACGGCAAAACCGTCGTAGGGGAGAAACTGGTCGCTGGTCCACTCCCACAGGGTGCCCTGCATTTGGCGGCAGCCGAAGGGGCTTTCCCCCTGGGGTAGGGCGGTAACCGGTTGGCTCGCCAGGCCGATGCCGTCCATATCCACGCGGGTGGGGTCCATTTCATCGCCCCAGGGGTAGCGGCGCAAGGGCTGGCCCGAGCGGTTGCCCAAGGCGGCCACCTCCCACTCGATTTCTGTGGGAAGGCGACGGCCGGCCCAGCGGCAATAGGCCTCGGCTTCCCAGTAGGTGACATGTTTGACCGGGCAGTCTTCGGGCAAGGGGCGCCACTGGTCGAAATGGCGTTCCTCCCAGCCGTTGGGGGTTCGATGCCAGTAGTAGGGGTGAGTCTGGGTGCCGATTCTGGGCGACTCGGCGGTGCCGAACGCCAGGTCTCGCTCGGTATCCAGCCATTTGCGGCCCCCTTGGCTCCAAAGCTCGCGCCGTCGGTAGCCGCCGTCTTCGACAAAGCGGCGGAATTCGCCATTGCTGACCAGGGTGCGGGAAATGCGGAAAGCGGGCACCTCCACCTCAAAACCGGGCTTCTCGTTGTCGAAGGCGAAGTCGTGGCGAGCATAGTCAGGGGAGCCTTTCGGCATACCGATACGATAGCGCCCGGCCGGGACCAGGGCGTCACCGGTGGCTTCGGGGTCGGCGGCGGGCGCCTCTCGTGGGTCCAATCGGGCCGCGGGCGGGGCAGGGTAGCCCTCGGTCTGGCGGCACCAGATCATGGACTCAATGTGCATGTTCTGGTGAAAAATGGCGTACTTAATGAGGTAGTGGGCCTCATCGGTCAGCGGCTGCTGCTCGATTCGCTCGCGCACGGCCCGGTAAATCGCCTCGGCATAGGCCAGGGTCTGTGCCATGCTTGGGAATAGGTCCGGGTTCCAGCGGTCTTCGTGATCCAGATGGAACGAGTCCCAGATTTCGTCCATGGTGGGGTCGTAGGAGCCAACGCCATCCAGCGGCTTGCGCACGAAGGTCTCGTAGAAGAAGGCACAGTGGCCCGCCTCCCAGACCGGCGGGTTCACGCCCGGGTGATAGGGAGCGTTGAGGCGCTCCTCCCCCAGGGTGTCAATCAGCGCCCGCATGCGCTTCTGGGTGTCGTCCAGGGCGAGCAAGAGAGTCTCTTTGTCGTCCATACTCAGCCTCCTACCGTGGGCTCGACGATTGAAACCCGGTAATTGCAAAAGAGTGTGTTATACGCCGACAGGGGCGCCGGCCGATCAACGATAGCATAAAACAGGAAATTCCCCGGCTCCCTTGCTATAATCCCGCCCTTTTTCCGGTTCCCGGCTCGGCCCGGGGCGGGGTTGCCCGCTCTGGGCGGTGTTTATTGGAGTCTTGCATGGCTAACAAAGTGGCAATTGTGATGGGTTCGCGTTCGGACTGGCCGACCATGTCCGAGGCGGCGACGATTCTGGATACCCTGGGCGTGTCTTATCACGCCGAGGTGGTGTCCGCTCACCGCACCCCGGACAAAATGTTCCGTTTTGCCGAGCATGCGGCGGAGAAAGGCTACAAAGCCATCATCGCCGGGGCTGGCGGTGCGGCGCATCTGCCGGGCATGATTGCCGCCAAAACCACGCTGCCGGTGCTGGGCGTGCCGGTACAGAGCAAGGCTCTCAATGGCCAGGATAGCCTGCTGTCCATCGTCCAGATGCCCCGTGGCGTGGCGGTGGGCACTCTCGCCATTGGCGGTGCCGGAGCGTTCAATGCCGGCCTGATGGCCGCTCAGATTCTCGCCACCAGTGATGCGGACCTGACTCGTCGAATTACCGACTGGCGCAATCAGCAGACCCAGACGGTACTGGACAACCCGGACCCGCGAGGCCAATAAGCGCGATAACGACGCTAGCCCTGAAACCACGCAAGCCCGAAACCACGCAAGAGAGACAAGTGACTATGGTGCCACGCATTATCGTTGCCGGTAACGGCCAACTGGGCCAGATGCTGCAGCAGGCCGCCGCCCCCATGCAGGTGCGCGTCATGCCCGTGAACCCCGCGGGCGAGGAGCCGCTAGAGCTGAACGATAGCGATGTCATAACCGTGGAGTTGGAGTATTGGCCCGATACCCCTCGTGGCTTGCAGTTGAAAGACCACCCCAACTTTCTCAACGCCACCACCCTGCACTCGGTGATCGATCGCCAGCGTCAGAAAAGCCTCTTGGATCGCCTGGGGGTGCCTACCTCCCCGTGGGTCTCGCTGGGCGCGGCGGAGGGGATGGCCGAGCAGCTCGAATCCCTGGGCCAGCCGGCCATCGTCAAGCGGCGTCGCGGGGGCTACGACGGGCGCGGCCAGTGGCGCTGGCAGCCGGGCGAGACGCCCCTGCCGGAGTGGGCCGATGAGTGCATCGCCGAGGCGATGATTCCCTTCAGCCACGAAGTCTCCCTGGTGGGCGCCCGAAACCGCGCCGGGGAAAAGGTGTATTACCCGCTGACTCGCAACTGGCACCAAAACGGAATTCTGCGCGCCAGCGTGGGCAACCTGCCGGTGCCCGCCGAGCAGCAGCGCCTGGCCGAGCAATGGCTGGGAAGAATTATGGATGACCAGAACTACGTGGGCGTAATGGCCATGGAGTGTTTCGTGGAAAACGGCCACTTGCTGGTCAACGAATTGGCCCCGCGCGTGCACAACTCGGGGCACTGGACCCAGGCCGGAGCGGACATCAGCCAGTTCGAGCTACATCTGCGGGCGGTGGCGGATCTGCCGCTGATTACTCCGGAAGTCTACGGCGTGACTATGATGTACAACCTGCTCGGGCGGGATTGGCAGCCTCGCTGGCTTTCGGTGCCCGGTGCCCACGTGCACTGGTATGCGAAAGAGATTCGCCCGGGCCGCAAGGTGGGCCACGTGAACGTTCACCGCCCCGATGTTTCCGCCTTAATGGCAAGCCTCAAGGCATTGCGCGAGCAGGTGGCCGAAGCAGATCAGTGCGTGTTTGATTGGGCGCTGGCGCAGGTTTAAGGGCGCCAGGGTTACACCAATGAGCCTTACCGACTACCCCCATGGCGGTATGGCTCGATGGGCCTTTGGGCAGTAGATTGGAGTATAGAAACGGCGGGCGCGAAACGCTCCGAAACCTGGATTAGCCCTCTGTATTGAGGGGGCGGCCGCGCTTCATACGGTCGGCCTAGCGCGCAGCGTATCCGACAAGGCACCGTCACTTGACGGATATCAATGCGCCGCCTCCGCCGGTTCCCTAAGCTTCTGCTCATCCAAACAACCCGAGCCGCGCCATGTCTTTGTATCAAGAACCCCTCGCCTGGGATCAATCCGTTATCGACCGCTACGACCTGAGCGGCCCCCGGTATACCTCTTACCCCACCGCGCCCCAGTTTCGCGATAGCTTCACCCGGGAAGAGTGGCTTGCGGCGGTGGCGCGCAGTAATCAGTCGGAAAAGCCCCTCTCGCTTTACTTTCATATTCCCTTTTGCGACACCCTGTGCTTCTACTGCGCCTGCAATAAAATCGTGACCCATAACCGCAGCCGCGCCATGCCCTACCTCGAGCGGGTGGAGCGGGAAATGGCGCTTCAGGCCGAGGTGTTTGACACCGAGCGGCCGGTCAGCCAGCTGCACTGGGGCGGCGGCACGCCCACCTACATCAGCGAAGAGGAAATGTCCTGGCTGATGAACGCGACGGCCCGCCACTTCCGGTTGCTGGACAACGATGAAGGCGAGTACTCGGTGGAGCTACACCCCGGGCGCATGTCCGTGGGCAAGCTGGTCCACATGCGCGAGCTGGGGTTTAACCGCGTCAGCATGGGGGTGCAGGACTTCAACCCCCGGGTGCAGGAGGCGGTGAACCGCTACAACAGCGTCGAGCAGGTGGACGAGCTGATGCGCGCGGCCCGCGTTCACGGTTACCGTTCCATCAGCATGGATCTCATCTACGGCTTGCCGCTGCAAACCCGCGCCACGGTAACCGAGACCCTGAACCAGGTAATCGACCTCGGGCCGGACCGCCTGTCGTTGTTTAACTACGCGCACCTGCCGCACCTGTTTAAAAGCCAGCGGCTGATCCATGAGTCCGAGCTGCCCAGCGCCGAGGAGAAGCTGGACATTCTGCACTCAGCCATTGAGCAACTACAGAACGCCGGCTACGTCTATATCGGCATGGACCACTTCGCCAAGCCCGATGACAGCCTGGTGAGCGCCCAGCAGCAGGGGCGCATGCAAAGAAACTTCCAGGGTTACTCCACTCACTCGGAGTGCGACCTGATCGCCTTCGGCGTCTCGGGCATCAGCTATTACGGGGGCACCTATATTCAGAACGCCAAGCGCGTGGAGGAGTACCAGGCTTTAATCGACGAAGGCAAACCGGCCCTGGTCAAAGGGGTTCCGCTCACCGAGGAAGACCACCTGCGCCGGGCGGTCATCAACCAGCTGATCTGTCACTTTCAGTTGGACTTTGAGGCCCTTCGCCAGCGCTTTGGCATCGAGCCGGCGAGCCACTTCGAGGCGGAGCTGCGGGACCTTCAGCCGATGGTGGAAGACGGCCTGATCGAGCTGAACGAGCGGGGCATACGGGTACTGAACCGGGGCCGCTTGTTGATTCGCCGGGTCTGCATGGTGTTTGACCAATACCTCAATACCGGGGCGCAAATACGTTACTCCAAAGTGATTTGACGCCCCCACGGTGTACAATGCCTTCCATTACCCAGCGGGAGGCAGTCAGTGGCGCTTTTTTGGCTTTTTGTGGTGACGGTCGCCCTGGTGGCGACCTTGGCCTTCGGGCCCGTGTGGCGTTATCGTCGCCGCCGGGCGGAGTCCGCCAAACCCCTGCCCGCCTCCTGGCAACAATGGTTGAATGACCGTTGGTGGCTCTATCCCTACCTGCCCGATGCGGTTCGGGCGGCCCTGCACCGCCAGCTTCAAGTGATGGTCGCCCACACGGATTTTTACGGCTGCAATGGCCTGACCGTGACCGAACCCATGAAGGTCCTCACCCTTGCGCAAGCGGCGCTGATGAACACCGGCCGGGGCCGGATGCAGTGGTCCGGCTTTCCCGTGGTGCTGCTCTACCCGGAAGCGTTTGTGCGGGAAGGGGAAGTGGTCAATGAGCTGGGCGTGGTCAGCTATGAGCGACATGAGCTACTGGGCGAATCCTGGGAGCAGGGCAAAGTGGTGCTCTCTTGGTCTGATATTGAGCAGGATCTGCGCGGCCACGACAGCCACTGCCTAGTGATTCACGAATACGCCCATCAACTCGACGGCCGTGACGGTGTTATGGACGGCACCCCGCCGCTGTTGGACAAGACCCAGCGCCGCCGCTGGGCGAAGGCCATGCAGGGCGCCTTCGACCATCTGCGCGCGGTGCTCTCCCGGCCGGGCCTGAGTCAGGGGGAGGTATTGAGCCAAGCGTCCATTGACCCTTATGGCGCGACCAATCCGGAAGAGTTTTTCTCGGTTATTTCGGAGTACTTTTTCACCGACCCGGAAACGCTGGCCTCTCGTTACCCCGACGTTTATCGGGAGTTGCGGCGCTTCTACCGCCTCAACCCCCAACAGTGGTTCAAGCCCCTTTAACTTACCTCTGGTGGCTTCCTCTGGAAGGTAAAGCGCATCGAATTGCGAACTCCGCGCCCCCAACTACACTCAAAGTAAGTGGTAGCCGCCCGAGCGGTTGGCCGCCGCCATTTTCGGGACTCGCCGGACGCTGTTCACGGAGTCGTCCCTCGGCATAGGAGGGGGCTCATATGAGTCGAATTCATGCCCTGCACAAACCGGTGGACTGGCACCTGTACCGGTTGTTCGACTTGCCGCTGGGTGCCCGTATACCTTGGTGCCTGGCGGCGGTGGCCGTCCTGCTGGCGGTGGTCACTTATCTGGTCTATAGCACCGGCGGTACGGCCTACGCCTATCCCTACCTGACTTTAATCCCCGTGCTGTTTGCGGCGGCTTGGTTTGGTTTGGCCGGCGGAGTGATCTCGGCGCTAGTGGCGGGCGCTCTCATGGGGGCCATGCCGCTGGATGTCGAGCGCGGCATCTCGCAGCCGCTGTTTAATTGGGTGCTTAGAATCGGGCTCTACCTGTTGATAGGTGGGGTCGCCGGCTGGCTGTTTCAGTCCCTGCGCCAGGCTTTCCGTGAACGGGAGCGGATTGTACGCGCCGACCCTCGCTCGGGCCTGCCCAACCAGGTGGCGCTGGAGCAGGATCTGCAGCGCTGGCTGATCGACAGCTACGCCCAGCGCGAGCCTCTGAGCCTTCTGATAGTGCGAATGAGCGACGCCACGGATATCCTGGAGGCCATGGGGGCGGATGCCTCGGATGAGCTTATTGCCCGGCTGGGGCAGAGGCTCAAGCACTTGGTTGAACCCCTTGGGAAGGTCTACCGGTTCAGCGAGTCTGAAATAGCCATTCCGGTAAAAGACTGTGGGAGTGTTCGGCTTTCGGCCTTGGTGCGCACCATTGTCGAGGCCGGTGAGGAAAACCTGCAGGTCAAGGGCGTTCCCGTGCGGGTGCAACTGGTGCTTGGGGCCAGCACTACCGATGTGCGTCTGCGCCCGCCCGAGTCTGATCACCGTCACGGGGCGTTCTACCACCATAGCCTTGATTACTATCGCCAGTGCCTGGATACACTGCTCAGTGAGGCCCGTATCGCTTTGCTGGCAGCGATAGAGCGGCACTTGAGTTACTGCCGGTTTGACCCGGCGCTGAAGCGGAAAACACAAACAAACCTCCAGTTAATCGCCCGTGTGCGCCAGGCGCTGGATCGCAACGAATTCGAGCTGCACTACCAACCCAAAATACGCCTTCGGGATGAGGCGTTGGACGGCTGTGAGTGCTTGATCCGCTGGCGGGATAACCGGCGGAAAATGATTCCCCCGGACCACTTTATGCCCAAGGTGGAAGCCACCACCTTAATAGCGCCGGTGACGGAATTTGTGAGCCAGCAGGGCTGCCAGTTTATCCGGCGGTTTCAAGGCCCCACCAGCATTAACTTTTCCTCTCGAAACCTGGTGGATGAACGGCTTCTGAACTACGTCGAACGCTTAGTCAGCCGGTGCGCCATCGACCCGGAACTGGTGGAAATTGAAGTGACCGAAAGCGCGTTGATTCACAACCTGGATGCGGCGCGACAAGGCATTGAAAGGCTGCGCGGTTTTGGCTTCAAGGTCAGTATCGATGACTTCGGTACCGGCTTTGCCTCGTTTGACTATCTGCGTCGTCTTCCGATTACCGGCCTTAAAATTGATCGCGCCTTTGTTACGGGTATCGACACCAATGAGCGCTCGAGGAAGTTAATCGGTTGCATGATTGACCTGGGGCATGCACTGGACTTGACCGTGACCGCCGAAGGGGTCGAAACCCAGGCGCAGTTGAAGGTCTTAAAAGCCCTGGGGTGTGATTTGGGCCAGGGTTTTCTCTTTGCCAAAGCCATGCCGGGGCCGGTGTTTATGCAGTGGTGCGCACGCTACCGACCACTCGTTGGCCCCGACCACTAGCGGTTTTCCAAACGATTGTAATCCAGGAGCCCGCCCGACACGCCGTTGCGTTGGCGGTATAGAGCGTGAATCTCATCGCTGATGGCCCAAAAGTTGGGGTCGCTCCGGCGCACGCCGTAACGGTCTTTGAGTCGGCGATAGTCCTCTTCGGTTTCCAGCGCTTCCACGGCCTCCACGAATTGAGGAATGGCCTCCTCACTCATCATCAGAAAGCTATTGGGGTAAGTGCCGATCACGCCGCCGGCGATGGTCAGGTCGTCTTCGGCGGGCAGGCGCCGGGCCTGCTCGGAAAACAGGGAGGAAAGGTTGCTGTAGGCCGAGTTGTGCGTCAGCGTAAACAGAGCCCGGTGGGGAATATAGACGACCGTGGTCGGGGGCAATAGGGCGAGCGAGCGCCCCTGTTTTTGGTTCAGGCGACTCAGCGCTTTTTTTGAGGCCTGGCTGAGCTTGAGGTCGGCCACCGAGTGGTGGCGGTTCAGCACCGGCGCTAAATGCTCGGCCATATGGCGGTACAATTGCTGTTGCGCGTTGCCATCCCCATACGCCAGGCCGGTGCGTACGGTCAGGTTCCCACGGTAGATGCTCAGGTATTCCTTCAGTTCTCCCTCCGCATCCCGGTACCAATGGGCGATGGTCGGCTCCTGGCTGGCCTCGGGCAGGAAGCTGACAAAGTTCATCTCCCCCTCCATACGCAGAAAGTCCATGTAGAGCCGGCTCAGTAACTGGTGAGAGGCGTTGCCATAGACGTCAAAGCCGGCCACCAGCAAGTAATGAATACGTTCAAGCAACGGGTAGTCGATGACCCAACTGGTCTTCGGTTGCTGGCCCACAAACCCTTTGTGAACGCTGGCGCTATCGGCATGGCGGAAGATCGTCAGGGCGGCGTTGCGGTTGTGGCCATCCCCATCCCAGATCATGTCCATCGTCAGAGGCTCGCGCGTGCCCAGCCTGCGGGAGACATAGGCGGCTTTCTCCGCCAGGTATTCCTTCTGCAGTTGGGAATAACGGTGCCAGTGGCTCAGTGGGCGCCAGGTGTTACCCACGCCGGCGGGCAACTTCAGGTGATCGCTGTTGGCGGCCAAAAACTCGGCGCCCGTCTCGTCGCTACTGTACTCCGGCTCGACGAAGGTCACCCAGAAGTGGTCCTGAATAACGTTGAGCGCGACCTGCCCCCGGCATACCGGCCCCTTGATGAAGTTCATGATAGTGAACTCGGCCTCATCCAGCAGAAACCGGTAGCGGCTCTGCACCGGCATATCGACAAAGGTCTCGAACGGATTGGCGGCCCGCTCCGGCTCATAGTCGGGCAGACGGGAGACCTGGTAGTCCGCCTCAAGAAACCATTGCCGCCAACGGGCCCGGCGGGCATCGGTCAAGGCGTAGGGCAGGTGATTTTTGGCCACGATGCTGCTCGGGTCCCGCCACAAACGGTAGTAGACCCGGTCCACGCCCGGGTCATCAAACGGCCGGCGGGTACTGATGCGGTCGATGGGCTCGCCCGGCGGCGTGCGGGAGCGAACCAGCTTGAAGTACGCCTCGGGCGTGTCGTTCAAGTGTAGGTTGGCGAGAAACAGATGCTCGTAAAGATAGCGGCTCATCAGCTGGGCCTTGAGGCTGTCGCCGTTGAAGAATGTCTCCCAGCCCGACATGGCTTTTTTCACGCTCTGGCTCAGCGGAGCGGGCGGGCCCGCCGGCGCGCCGTCTCTTAGCCACTGCATCAGGGTGTCGTGTTCATCCTCGGCGAGGGCCGGCAAACCGTAAGGCATTCCCCATAGCGGATAGTCGCGGGCGTACTGGTCAAAACTTTCAATGCGTGGGCACTGCCACTCGCGGTTCAAAGAGAAGTCGAAACTTTCCGGGAGAATTCGCTGCGTCGGTAGCGGGTGGCGCCGCTTCAGCTGCAGCATCTGGGCGAGCACGCTCGCTTCAACGTTGGCTTGGGGGTTCTGACGGCGCTCATTGATAACCGGATAAAAGCCCTTCTCCCGCCACTGCTCGGTGCTCTCGGCGTCTTCGAACAGTCGCGTCAGCTCGGCGCCGAACAGACGGGTGCCGTCGTACACTTTTTCTTGGTGCGCGCCGCGAAAGAGCCCTTCACGGGCTTCCATTTTCAACTGGCAGGGGGCGTCGTAGCAGCTGTGGCAGACGGTACAGCGCTGCTCAAGCAAGGGTTTGATGGTGGACTGAAACCGGTTGTCGGTGGAGGCTTGAGACACCTCTCGCGGCTCGGGCGATCCATACTGGTGATTCCACCATTGGTGGCCGATGGTGCTACAACCTATGGCGATCAGCGCGAGGGTGGCCAGTGTCCCTCTGGAGAGCCAGCGTGAGCGGGGCATGGGGTGTCCTGTGTCGAAAAGCGAAAGCCCTGTGAACGGAAAACGCCGTTAACGAAAGCGCATTGGAGTATATCAGCTATGGGCGGCCCCACTCTGCGGCACGGTTTACATCAAATGTCGAAGTCGGGATACTGGGCCATACTGTCATTGACCGTGAATCATCCAAGAGACTGAATGCCTGTGAGCCGAGACTCGTCCGCCGAGCGGGAACCCCTGTATCCCGACTACCCGCGCCTGAGCCGCATTTACGAACAACTGAACGATGACGAGGACGCCCGCGTCTGCAAAGACATCCCCGAGGGCGCCTGCCGGCACCAACCCCGAAACTTTTTCGCCTATCTGGTGGCCAATACCCTCAGTAAAGTGGCCGACGAACTCTCCAGTGCCCGCCTGATTCTGCCCTGGCTGATCGGCGCTGCGGGAGCTTCCGCCGGCTTCGCGGGGTTTTTGGTGCCCATTCGGGAAGCCGGCGTGCTGGTGCCCCAGCTGGTGGTGGCGGCGTATATTCGCCGGCTCGCCCAGCGCAAGGTGGTGTGGCTGGTGGGGGCGCTGCTCTCAATGCTGGCCCTGGCGGGCATGGCCGCCGCGGCGGGCGTTCTTGAGGCGACGGCCATGGGGTGGGCCATCGTGGGGCTATTGGTGCTCTACAGCCTTGCCCGTGGCTTGTGTTCGGTGGCGGCCAAGGATGTGCTTGGAAAAACCGTCTCCAAAACCCGGCGTGGTACTCTGATGGGCTACAGTGCCAGTGCCGCCGGCGTGGCCACCTTCGGCGTCGGCCTGTATGCGGAATTCGCCGTTGGGGGGGAGGGCGTCAATCTCACCCTGTTTCTCGCCGCGGCGGCTCTGTTGTGGCTATTCTCCTTGCTGGCCTTCAGCCGCATTGAGGAAGCGCCCGGGGCCACTGAGGGCGGCGGCAACGCCCTGGCGGTGGCCGTTAAAAGCCTGGGTATTTTATTCAGCGACCGGGCATTCCGGCGCTTTGTATTGGCTCGCGGGTTATTGCTCAGCATCGCCCTGGTGCCGCCCTTTTTTGTATTGCTGGCCCAGGAGCGGGCGGGTAGCGGTGCCGCCGGGTTGGGGCTGATGATTATCGCCAGCGGTCTGGCGGCGAGCCTGAGCTCCCCGGTGTGGGGGAGGCTCAGCGACCATTCCAGCCGCTGGGCCATGTTTTGCGCCTCCCTGGCCGCCGCGCTGCTGTGCGCCCTGACAGCGGGTCTCGCCTGGTGGGATGGGGCGCTGCTGGAATCGCCTTGGCTCCATGCACTGCTTTTCTTCGGCATTAGCATTTGTCATGGTGGCGCCCGCTTGGCTCGCAAGGTGTATTTGGTGGATATGGCCAACAGCGACAACCGCGCCCAGTATGTGGCGGTGAGCAATACCGTCATCGGGCTGTCCATGCTAGTGCTCGGCGCGGTGGGGCTGCTGACCGGATGGATCGGCGTTGCCGGCGTTATCGCGCTTCTTGGCGCCGTATCGCTGGTGGCGGCGGTGTACGGTTTGACCTTAAAAGAGGTGAGTGGCTGAGGCCACTCGCCGGTAACACATTTGAAGTTGTAACGTCTGTGAACGGCAAGGACCTATGAAGTATGGCGAAAAGAGAGGCAAATAAGCTGGGGCAACCCGGCGCACACCTAACCGTGCGCAACGCCACGCTGGCGGATGTGCCCGCGATTGTGGCGCTGGCGGATCGAGTCTATACCCCGCTCAAAATGGAAGGGTATAACAGCGCGGCCATTGTGGGTCAGATCAATAACTTCCGGCAGGGCCAGATTGTGGTCATGGTGGGGGACGTGCTGGTGGGCTACTGCGCAACCTTCCGCATCTCCGGAGACGTGGCACTCAAGCCGCACAGCTGGAACGAAATCACCGGTAACGGTTTCGCGTCGCGCCACGATATTCACGGCGACTGGCTCTACGGGATGGAAGTGTGTATCGACAACGCCTACCGGGGTTATCGCATCGGTCAGCGGCTTTACAACGAACGGAAAAAGCTGTGTCAGTCCCTGGGCCTCAAGGGCGTGGTCTTCGCCGGTCGGATGCCGAACCTGGCCAAGCGCTTGAAAAGGGTTGGTTCGGTGGAAAACTACATCGATCAAGTGGTTCACAAAAAAATCAAGGACCCGGTGCTGTCGTTTCAGCTGCGCAATGGCTTCGAAGTTCTTGGCGTAATTCCCAATTACCTGGACGATGACGAGCAGTCGCTGAATTATGCCGCGCATCTCGTATGGTACAACCCGAAAGTACCCCAGGAAGATGAAAAGCCGGTCAAAAAGTACGGCGTGCGCATGCCCGATGTGGTTCGCATTGCCACGGTGCAGTATATGCAGCGGCGGGTGACATCCTTCGGCGAGTTTTTGAAGTACATCGAATACTTTGTTGATGTGGTGGCCGACTATAAGAGTGACTTTGTGGTCTTCCCCGAGCTCTTTACCTTGCAGCTGCTGTCGATTGAAGACCAGGAGCTATCGCCATTCGAGTCCATTGAAGCGCTAACGAAGTACACGCCGCGGCTCAAAGAAGCCTTCCGTACCATGGCGCTCAGCTATAACGTCAATATCGTCGCCGGTTCCCATCCCACCCGTGTGGAGAACGGCCGGATTGAAAACATCTCCTACATTTTCCTGCGCGACGGACGGGTATTTGAACAACCCAAAATTCACCCCACCCCGAACGAGCGCTACTGGTGGGATATTGAAGGCGGCAGTGACCTGACCGCCATCGACACCGACTGCGGCCCCATCGGCGTGCTGATCTGTTACGACTCGGAGTTCCCCGAGCTGGGGCGCCACCTGGCCGACCAGGGCGTGCAGATTCTGTTCGTGCCCTTCTGTACCGATGAGCGCCAGAGTTACCTGCGGGTGCGCTATTGCTGCCAGGCCCGGGCGGTGGAAAACCAGATGTACGTGGTTATGTCGGGCAATGTTGGCAACCTGCCGGGGGTATCCAACATGGACATTCAATACGCGCAGAGCTGTATTCTGACTCCGTGCGATTTCCCGTTCGCCCGCGATGGCATCGCCGCTGACACCACGCCCAACGTGGAAACCGTTGCCTTCGCCGATTTGCGCCCGGAATCGCTTATTATGGCGCGCAACAGCGGCACCGTGCAGAATCTGAAGGACCGCCGGCACGACCTGTACCGCATGCGGTGGCGGGGCAATACCAAAACGTAAAGAATTTTCCTCACAGGGAATGTGAGCGTCCGCGCTTTGCGATGGCGCTACGGGCGGCTCCGAGGAGTAGAATGCAATGGGCGGGAAAAGTTAATAAACCACCGTTAATGTAAAGGGCCCTGCGGCTGCGATCCGGGCGTTACCGCATCGTTTCCGCAGAGCCCCTTGGTGGCGGAACATTTGCTTTCGCTCGCTCCTGAGTCGAATAACCCTAGCCTGACGCGCCGGGTATTAGTTCCGCAAATGTTCAAGGCGCCAGATCTCCATTGATCCCCATTGTCAGAGAGGAGGTTTTCGGCCCACGACAGCAAAAATGATCGCAAGAATGATACCGACGACAAACAGTACCCAGGCAATATTGGTGGCGGCGCCTGCAATCCCGCTTAAGCCCAATATGCCGGCAACAATGGCAATAATCAGGAATAAAAATGCCCAGCTAAACATATGCAAACTCCTTTGACAGTGGTAGTGCAAACTAACTGTAGCCAATTGGCGAAGGCCACAGTTGCTTTGATACCGATAAGCCAAAAAGTTGCATATAGTTACTCTAGAGCGTGAAAGTGCTCCCACTTTAATGTTTTTTGGCATTACCCCTGTTGAATTATGGCAATTCGTCCTAAGATCATGGGTGTACTGCAGCGGCTTTTAGTCGAGACTGGCTGGCTGAAGGTCAAGTTTGCATTTTTTGTTGACTGGGACGTCAGCCACTCGGTGCTGCGGACTTCACAGGGGCATCGATAAGCCCCCCTTTAACGAATTGAAGGAGTCAACATCATGAATGAAGAAAACCTGCTTACCAAGCGTCTGCGCTCACTGGCCCTGGCATTTTTTATGGTGATCGGTGGCGGTGCGTTTCTCACTGCCTGTGACCAAGGTCCGGCTGAAGAGGCGGGAGAAGACATCGACGAGGCCGCCGAGGAAACCGGTGATGCCATGGACGATGCCGCTGATGAGGCGGAAGACGCTGTGGACTAAGTAAGATAGTGTTGGCACGGACAGGCCGGGCAACCGGCCTGTCTGGGCTCTAAAGCATTTCTCCCTTCCCGTGATCCCACTCTCTGGGCTGTCACTCCTGAGCGCTCGCTTGGCTTGGATTCATCAGGTGCCGCGTTAACGTTCCTCAGCCTTTTCCCCGGCAGACTCCGTTACTCTCTCTCAATACCCCTCGGCCCAGCCCGTTCTTAATTCTGAGTGCACCAATATAGTGCAAAATGAATGATCCTGCACCGTTAGGGTAAGGGGATAAGCGCGGCATTCACCGGCCATTTTTAGCTAAGCAACTGTTTTAACGCAACTTTCTGTAACTGGCATCGCAATTGCTAAAGTCATGGCATAGAGGATTCAATGGGACGGCCCATTGGAGCAACTCAGCAAACAATTGGGATAAGGCGTTGCCGTTGATGGTGCAGCGCTGAATAGGCCGCTAGGGTTCCGGCGCTGATATCGACAGCGCGCCTGGTCCGAGAGCAGCCGACCTTTTGCGGGAAGCTTCTGCGAAAGGTTACACGGCGGGACAAAAGCCCGGGAGGTTCGAAATGGCGTTGGCGCCATTGAATCCTCTTTCATCAAACCGTGTAACCCCAGGAGGTTCACCATGATAGCCAAGACCGCGACCTTTTTAGTCTCTCCGACCCACTGTTGTGGCAAGTTAAAAACCATGGGGTTTTTACTTGCCACTTTTTTTTGTGTCTTCGCTTTGCCCGCCAGCGCTCAGGAACGCGATAAATTCAGCATCTGCTGGTCGATCTACGTCGGCTGGATGCCCTGGGGTTACGGCGCCAATGAAGGCATCGTGAAAAAGTGGGCCGACAAGTACGATATCGAGATCGATGTCGTTCAGATCAACGATTACGTCGAGTCCATCAACCAGTACACCGCGGGCCAGTACGACGGTTGCTCCATGACCAACATGGATGCCTTGACCATCCCCGCCGCCGGTGGTGTGGATTCAACCGCACTGATTGTAGGCGACTTCTCCAACGGCAACGACGGTGTCGTGCTTAAAGGCGAATCCGACCTCAAGGCCATCAAAGGCCAGGACGTGAACCTGGTCGAACTGAGTGTCTCTCACTACCTGCTTGCCCGTGCCCTGGAATCGGTGGACATGACCGAGCGCGACGTCAATGTCGTGAACACCTCTGATGCCGATTTGGTCTCCGCCTACACCTCCGATGATGTCACCTCAGTCGTGACCTGGAACCCCCTCCTGAGTGAAATCGTCAGCATGCCCAAGAGCGAACTGGTCTTCGATTCCTCTCAGATTCCGGGTGAGATTATTGACCTGATGGTCGTGAAAACGGACGTTCTCAAGGCCAATCCCGATTTCGGTAAAGCCCTGGTGGGCGCCTGGTACGAAATCATGAGCACCATGAGCGGTGACAGCGCTTCGGCCAAAGCTGCCCGCACGGCCATGGGCGAAGCCTCCGGCACGGATCTGGCCGGCTACGAATCCCAGCTGGCGTCCACCCGCATGTTCTACACCCCCGTCGCCGCTGTGGAGTTCACTCAAAGCGAGGATCTGAAAACCACCATGCAGTACGTGGCCGAGTTCTCTTTCCAGCACGGCCTGCTCGGTGAGGGCGCTCCCGATGCCACCTTTATCGGTGTGGAAACCCCCTCGGGCGTTTATGGCAACACCGGCAATATCAAGCTGCGCTTTGACCCGACCTATATGGAAATGGCCGCAGACGGAGAGCTGTAATCCGGCCCTGATTGATACACCGACACCGAGGCGATAATGAAACGACTGATCAACCAACAGCCCAATCGCGTGGCCCGCTGGCTGCTGGGGCTACTGCCTTTCCTGCTGTTGCTCGCGCTCTATGTAGGCGCCAGCAATGCCCGTCTGGCGGAGAACCCCAATGACAAACTGCTGCCGTCCTTCGACAGCTTTGGCAGCGCGATTGAGCGGCTTGCGTTTGAACCCAGTCGTCGCACCGGGGAGTATCTGTTCTGGCAGGATACCCTAAGCAGCCTGCAGCGCCTGGGCATCGGGGTGGCTATCAGCGCCTCCTTTGCCCTGGCGTTCGGTGTCTTGACTGGTGCCATTCCCTACGTGCGGGCCAACCTGTCACCGCTGATGACCGCGGTATCGCTGGTGCCACCCATGGCGATACTTCCCATTCTGTTTATCGTGTTCGGTTTGGGAGAGCTCGCCAAAGTGATGTTGATCATCATCGGCATTGCGCCGTTTCTGTGTCGGGACCTGCAACAGCGCGTCACGGAAATTCCCGACGAGCAACTGATCAAGGCACAGACGCTCGGGGCCAGCAGTTGGCAGATCATCCAGAGAGTCATCCTGCCGCAGATCCTGCCGCGACTGATTGCCAGCGTTCGACTCTCGCTTGGTTCGGCCTGGTTGTTCCTGATTGCCGCCGAAGCCATTGCGTCCACCGACGGCCTGGGGTATCGAATCTTTCTGGTTCGCCGCTACCTGTCGATGGATGTGATTCTGCCTTACGTGGCCTGGATCACCATTCTTGCGTTCATCATCGACCTGCTCTTGCGGTTGCTTTCGCGGCGATGCTTCCCCTGGTTCCACGCACAGACTGGCAATAACTGAGGTTCCATGAGCTACATAAAGATCGACAAACTGTGGAAACGCTACGGCGACACCGTGGTGTTGGAAGACCTCAATAAAACCGTGGAGCGGGGCGAGTTCATTACCATCGTCGGTGCGTCCGGTTGTGGCAAGACCACCTTCCTCAAAATGCTCCTGGGTACCGAGAGTCCGACGGAGGGTGCGATTGTTCTCGACGGCGTACCTCTGGTGGCCGAGCCGAGCGAGGAACGCGGTATCGTCTTTCAACGCTATTCGGTCTTCCCGCATATGACCGCGTTGGAAAATGTCATGCTCTCCCTGGAGTTTGAGCAGAGTCCACTGTTGGCGCGACTGTTCGGCGGTGCAAGAAAAAAAGCCCGACAGACCGCGAAGGACATGCTCGAAGCCGTGGGGCTGGACCATGCCCTGAACAAATACCCTCACGAACTCTCCGGCGGCATGCAACAGCGTCTGGCCATTGCCCAGTCCCTGATCAAGCAGCCACGGATCCTGTTGCTGGACGAACCCTTTGGGGCACTCGATCCTGGCATCCGAAAAGATATGCATGAACTCGTGCTCAAGTTGTGGCGAGAGCTCAACCTGACCGTCTTCATGATTACCCACGATATCCAGGAAGGCTTCTATCTGGGCACCCGCCTCTGGGTGTTCGATAAGGAGCGGATCGACCCTCACGCACCGGAAGCCTACGGCGCGAAAATTACCTACGACCTGCCTGTCGAGCAGGCGGACGATGCACTTTTGCAGCGTATCGACGAATCCCTGAATCAAACTGAACAGAAAAAGGAGACGCTACACCATGGCCAGTGAAGCGCTTTACGAATACACCCTGCCGTCGGCCAGCCACTGGTCCCTTCGCCTTCGGCGCGGCACGGCGCTGGAACTCACCGACCTCGAAGGTGACGCCAACCTCGGGATGCTGTTCTACAACCCCGAAAACCTCTTGGAACGCTACAACGCGCCGGACACCCTCAAGTGCCAGCACACCTTCAAGCTGACCAGAGGCCACTGCCTCTACTCCGACATGGGCCGCATCTTCGCTTCCGTGGTGGAAGATACCCTCGGCTGGCACGAAACCCTGTGCGGCACCAGCAACGCGCAGCGGGTGGCCGAACGCTGGGGCAAGCGAGACTACCAGAACGACCAGAACCAGTGGCACCAGGACGGCCTAAGCAGCTTCCTCGTGGAACTGGAAAAATACGGCCTGGGCCCCAAAGACATGGCCGCCAACCTCAACTGGTTCAGCAAAGTCGCCCCCGATACTGACGGCAACCTGAGCCTCGCTCAGAACCACTCCACCGCCGGCAGCAAAGTTGTACTGCGTTTCGAAATGGACACCCTGGTGGTCATGCACTCCTGTCCCCACCCCATGAGCGAGGCAGTCGACTACCCCCGCAAGCCGGTGGGCATTCGGATACTGAAAGCCGACCCGGTCAGCGATGACGACTACTGCATGAACTTCCGCCCCGAAAACCGGCGCGGATTCGAAAACAACCGCCTGTACCACCTGGGCGCTTGAGGAGGCGACATGATCAAAGAAAGCCAACTCCACCCGGAAAACGCCACCTTTCGAGAAACCGTCGGAGCCGGAGACTACTTCCTGAAAACCGTTAAAGCCGGGCAGACCTTCCGCATACTCGATCTGGAAGGCAACCAGGCGGCGGACACATTGTTCTACAGCGCCGAAGACCCCACCGAACGCTACAGCGCCATGGACACCATCCGCGAGCAGGGCAACGCCTACCTCACCGCCGGCACAAAACTGCGCTCCAACTACAACCGCGTGATGCTCGACATCGTCGCCGACACCTGCGGCCGCCACGACACCCTCGGCGGCGCCTGCGCCACCGAAAGCAACACCGTGCGCTACGACCTCGACAAACGCCACATGCACGCCTGCCGCGACAGCTGGATGCTCGCCATCGCCGAACACGACGAACTGGGCCTGAGCAAA
Source organism: Marinimicrobium locisalis (assembly GCF_039822625.1). Classification (NCBI taxonomy): domain Bacteria; kingdom Pseudomonadati; phylum Pseudomonadota; class Gammaproteobacteria; order Cellvibrionales; family Cellvibrionaceae; genus Marinimicrobium; species Marinimicrobium locisalis. The sequence continues at coordinate 9,407 of NZ_JBDLLG010000006.1, read as the reverse complement.
CGGGACATCACCCACAACATCAACTTCTTCATGAACGTCCCCATCACCCCGGACGGCGGCCTCACGTTCGAAGACGGCATCTCCGCCCCGGGCAAATACGTCGAAATGAAAGCACAGATGGACACCATCGTATTGATCTCCAACTGTCCGCAATTGAACAACCCGTGCAACGGATACAACCCGACGCCAATTGAAATTTTGGTGTGGGATTAATTGAACAATGGGTGGCACGGAGGCCTGAGGAGGGCACGCCCTTTCAAGACCGTGGAGCGGGGGACCCGCGATTCGAGCCCCCAGGGACGGGTTCACGGCGTGTCTTGAAAGGGCGTGCCCTCCTCAGGCCGGACTAGACCACTGCCTCACACGTAACAAAAAGCCCCACCGGGACGACCCGGAAAGGCAACGAACCACGCGGGACGACCCGCACCGACATCGAGAGCCTGAGCGATGTTCACAAAAGTACTGATCGCCAACCGCGGCGCCATCGCCGTGCGAATCATCCGCACCCTCAAAAAACTCGGCATCACCTCCGTCGCCGTCTACGCCCAAGCCGACGCCGACTCCCTGCACGTCACCCTCGCCGACGAAGCCCACTGCCTGGGAGACGGTGCCGCCACCGACACCTACCTCAACCAGGAAAAACTGTTCAACCTCATCGAACAATACCACATCGACGCCGTCCACCCCGGCTACGGCTTTTTGAGCGAAAACCCCGACTTCGTCAATGCCTGCGAACAACGCGGCGTCGCCTTCATCGGCCCCACCCCCGACCAGATGAATGCCTTTGGTCTGAAGCACACGGCCCGCGCCCTGGCCGAAGAAAACGACGTGCCCCTACTACCGGGCACCGACCTGCTGAAGGACGTCCAAGAGGCCGTCGTGGCCGCCGCCGGCATCGGCTACCCGATCATCCTCAAAAGCACCGCCGGGGGTGGCGGCATCGGCATGCAGACCTGCTACTCCGAGACCGACCTTCTTAAAGCCTTCGACAGCGTCAAACGGCTCAGCGCCAACAACTTCTCCAACGATGGCCTGTTTGTCGAAAAATACATTGAGCGCGCCCGCCACATCGAAGTCCAGGTCTTTGGCGACGGTCAGGGCACCGCGGTGGCCCTGGGCGAGCGGGACTGCTCCTCCCAGCGTCGCAACCAGAAAGTCGTTGAAGAGTGTCCCGCGCCCAATATGCCCGAGACCGTCCGGTCAGAGTTGCACCGCACCGCCGTCCGGCTGGCCGAAGCGGTCCACTACCGCAACGCCGGTACCGTGGAGTTCATTTACGACGCAGCAGAAAACCGCTTTTACTTCCTGGAAGTGAATACCCGGCTTCAGGTCGAGCACGGCGTTACCGAACAGGTGTACGGCGTGGACCTGGTCGAATGGATGCTCAAGCAGGCCGCTGGCGAACTGGGCGATCTGAAAAGCGCGTTTACGGCGCTTACCCCCTCCGGCCACGCCGTTCAGGCCCGGATCTACGCGGAAGACGCCAACAAAAACTTCCAGCCCAGTGCCGGCCTGCTGAGCGCGGTGGAGTTTCCCGAAAGCGATGGTCGGTCAATGCGGATCGATACCTGGGTGGAGGCGGGCCTGACGGTCTCTCCGTACTTTGATCCAATGCTGGCCAAAGTCATTGTCTGGCGGTCGGATCGCGCGACTGCCATCGAAGCGCTGGACGCGGCGCTGGCCGACACCGTGATCGAAGGGATTGAAGTCAATGCGGATTATGTCCGGCGCATTCTGGAAACCCCTGAATTCCATGCTGGTGAAATTCATACCCGTTTTCTGAATACCTTGCCCTACACGCCGGCCACTATCGATGTGCTGTCGGCCGGCACCATGACCACCGTGCAGGACTATCCGGGGCGGGTCGGTTACTGGGATATCGGCGTGCCCCCTTCGGGCCCGTTTGACGATTACGCCCTGCGCCTGGGCAACCGGGTTCTCGGTAACGCCGAGGGCGCCGCCGGGCTGGAGCTGACGCTGAACGGGCCCACGCTCAAGTTCAATGTCGACACCGATTTCGTCTTGGCCGGTGCAACGCTGGAGGCGAGCCTGGAAGGCGACGCCGTGCCGTTCTGGCAGCGGGTGCGGGCGAGTGCCGGTCAGGTTCTGAAGCTCGGGAAAACCACCGGCAACGGTGCCCGCGCCTACCTGTTGGTAGCCGGAGGCATCCAGTGTTCGGACTACCTCGGCTCCAGGTCCACCTTTACGCTCGGCCAGTTCGGCGGCTTTGCCGGCCGCGCGCTGCGTACCGGGGATGTGCTTCATCTGGGCCCTCGCCCTGTGGCGACGCAATCTCTGGAAGTACCCGAGTCCCTGCGTCCTCGCGTCGATGGCAACTGGCAGTTGCGCGTGATTTACGGGCCGCACGGCGCGCCGGACTTTTTTACCGAGCAGGACATGCACACCTTTTTCGAGCACCGATGGGAAGTGCACTACAACTCCAGCCGCACCGGCATTCGGCTGATTGGTCCGAAGCCCGAGTGGGCCCGCCGCGACGGCGGCGAAGCCGGGCTGCACCCATCGAACATTCACGACAATGCCTACGCCATCGGCACGGTCGACTTCACAGGCGACATGCCGGTCATCCTCGGTCCCGATGGACCCTCTTTGGGTGGTTTTGTCTGTCCGGTGACAGTGGTGGCAGCGGACCTCTGGAAACTCGGGCAGCTCAAGGCCGGCGATCGGGTGCAGTTCACCCCGGTGACCTTGGCGGAGGCGAATGCGCTCGAGCGTCAGCAACTCAAAGCGCTGGAAACCCTGACCGATATACCCGGGCCGGACATTGAACCGCCGCAGATCGACCAGCTGATTCGCGCAACGCCCATTCTGAAAACCCTGTCGGGCGACGACACCGGTGTTCCGGTGGTCTATCGCCCCTCGGGCGACAAGTACTTGCTGGTGGAGTACGGCCCGCTGCAGTTGGATATCCGCCTGCGCTTCCGTGCCCATGCGCTGATGCTGTACCTGCAGGAGCAGGGCATCGACGGCATTCTGGAAATGACCCCGGGCATTCGCTCTTTGCAGCTGCATTACGATAGCCAGGTCATTTCTACCGATCAGTTGCTGGGGCTGCTGGAAGCGGCGGAGCTGAAGCTGCAGAACATCGACGAACTGGAAGTGCCCTCGCGCATCGTGCATCTGCCCCTGAGCTGGGACGACCCCGCCTGCCGAAAGGCGGCGGAAAAGTACATGCAGTCGGTCCGCAAAGACGCGCCCTGGTGCCCGGACAACATCGAATTCATCCGTCGAATCAACGGCCTGGATTCAATCGACGAGGTGAAGAAAATCCTGTTCGAGGCCAGCTATGTGGTCATGGGATTGGGAGACGTGTACCTGGGTGCACCGGTAGCCACACCGCTGGATCCGCGCCACCGATTGGTCACCACCAAATACAACCCGGCCCGCACCTGGACCGCGGAAAACTCCGTGGGTATCGGCGGCTCTTACCTGTGCGTGTACGGCATGGAAGGGCCCGGCGGTTACCAGTTTGTCGGCCGTACCTTGCAGATGTGGAACCGCTACCGGAAAACCCGTGAATTCACCCAGCCCTGGCTGCTGCGTTTTTTCGATCAGATTTGTTTCTATGAGGTGAGTCACGATGAACTGCAGACCATCCGCCGGGATTTCCCCAAGGGTCAGTATCCGCTGAAGATCGAGGAGACGACGTTCAAACTCTCGGATTATGAGGCGTTCATTGAGAAGCATCAGTCTGAAATCGATGCGTTCGTTGAGCATCGAAATAAAGCTTTCAATGAAGAACTTCAACGCTGGATCGATAACGGTCAGATGAACTTTGACAGTTCCGGTCAGGAAGCGGCGGCGGAGCAGGTGGATGCCTTGCCGGAGGGAGCCACGGCGGTGGAGAGTCATGTGGCGGGGAACATCTGGCAGTTTATGGTGAAGCCGGGTGACCGGGTGAAGGCGGGGGATACGGTCTGTATTCTGGAGTCGATGAAGATGGAGATCGAGGTGACGGCGCCGGAGGATGGTGTGGTGGATTCTCTTTCTCGCGAAGAGGGACAGTCTGTGAATGCGGGAGATCGGCTTTTGGTGCTTAAGTAGAGGGTGTTTTTTGGAGCTTCGTATTGGAGTGCTCCGCCTGAATATACCCTTGGGAGACACGCCGTAAACCCATCCCTGGGGGCTCGAATCGCGAGTCCCGCGCTCCACGGTCTCCCAAGGGTATATTCAGCCTCCGCAGTGTCAGCGTGGCGTCCGGAGAGATAGCACCTTAGATTTTCAAGTACGTAGGGCAGGTAAGGCGTTAGCCGCCACCTTCCACCACCACAACTTTTCCTTTTGTCGCGGTTTTTGGCAGGTGGCGGCTAACGCCTTACCGTGCCCTACGTGCTCATAGAAGCCCGAGCAGGTGAACGGTACCAATGAGGTCAAGTGAGGGAATGCCCTTCCAAGACCGTGGAGCGAGGGACTCGCGATTCGAGCCCCCAGGGGCCGCTCTATGGCATCCATGCCATCGCGGCATTAGTGAATCCCTTCACGTCATGGGTTCACGGCGTGTCTTGGAAGGGCATTCCCTCACTTGACCGGGCGTGATGCAGGCACACAGGTTGGTACACCCGCTCCCGCCCGGACGTGATGCCACAGCGGATCAAAAACCGAATAGCCTCCATGGTACAATGACGGTTTTGCAACGATCGAAACCCAGGCGCCATGGCCAAAAAGAAACCCGAAGTCAAACTCCATAGCTGGGGCATCTACACCCCGCTCGACCCAAAATCCAAAGACCTCCCTCAGCTGATCAAAATGACGCGGGACATCCCCTGCGAGCTTGATATCGAATTTGGCTACATCGTCAACATCAAAAAAGCCAAAAACAAAAAACTGCAATATTGCATCTACCACCCAGACATCCCCGACGAAGACGGCAACCCATTGCCCCCGTTTGACGGCGAAGTCTACATCAAACAGAATGACTGGGACTTCTTCATCGGCGACACCATCTGGAAACCCGTCGAGAACAAACAGGGCCCCTGGCGCATTACCCTGGCCATTGAAGGCCAGCTGATCGCCGATGAAACCCTGAACCTGATTCTGCCTCCTGGGGAATGAAGGGATGGGAGCGCCTTAAAGCGCTTCCCGCAGCCGCCGGATTGTCTGCACGCGGTTGATAAACTCCTGCATGATCAGCGTGTAGAGTTCATCCCCGATGAACTCATCTTCCACGCCGGCGTCGATGCTGGGGTTGTCGTTCACCTCGATCACCACCACCCGCTTGCCGCTCTGCTTCAGGTCCACCCCGTAAAGTCCCTTGCCGATCAGTCCGGCGGCTTTAATGGCGGTGTCGATCACCTTGCGCGGGACCTCGTAGGTGGGCATGGTTTGGTAGCCGCCGGAGGGGTCGGCGACATTGTTGTGATCGTAAATCTGCCAGTGACCGCCCGCCATAAAATATTTGCAGGCATAGAGTGGCTTGCCGTTCAGCACCCCGACTCGCCAGTCGTAGTCTGTGTACATAAACTCCTGGGCGAGTAGCAGCGCGGACTTTTTCAGAAGCTCCGTGGCAGCGCTGTCCAACGCCTGGCGGTCTTCCACCTTGATCATGCCCCTTGAAAAAGAACCGTCCGGGATTTTCACAATCATGGGAAAGCCCAGCTCGTCCGCGACTTTGTCCAGAGAGGCCTTGCCGTTGGTGGAAATCAGGCGGGTATTGGGCGTATCAATCTTTCGGGCGGCAAAAAGGTCGGCCAGGTACACCTTGTTGGTGCAGCGGATAATGGATTGCGGGTCGTCGATGACCGCCAAACCTTCGGCTTCCGCGCGGCAGGCGAACTGAAAGGTGTGGTGGTCGATGTTCGTGGTTTCCCGAATGAACAACATGTCGTATTCAGGAAGTTTGCGAATATCCTTGGGGCCGATAAAATCGACGTTGATGCCCAGCCGGTTCCCGGCCTTCACAAATTTCTTTAAGGCCTTCTCGTCGCTGGGGGGGAGCTTTTCATCCGGGTTGACCAGAAGGGCCATTTCGTAGCGGCTAATGGTTCGGGTTTTCGCCTTGCGCCAGAGTTGCGCGCTGAAGCGGTCCAGCGCGTTGGCAAAGGCTTCCTGCTCCTTGTCGTTCAGGGTGTGCACCGGCGCCACCTTTAGGCGGCTGATACGCCAGCCTCCCTCCCAGCTGAGCTCCGCGCGTAGAATCGGGCAGGGTTGGTGCTCAAACAGTTCCCGGGAGAGTTTCTTCAGCTCCGGCACGCTGCTTTCGCCGAAGAAAATCCAGAAGCTATAGGTCTTTTCCTCCCGGTTGGCCAGCTTGTTCAGAAATTTTTCCGACTGGTTGTGCAAGTGCTCGGAAATGACCGAAAAGCTGTTTCGGTCACGCAGGTCATTCAGGGTTTTCACCGACGGAATAACCGAATGCCCTCGCGCCTCGGCCAACAGCGAGCAGTAATACCCCTTGCTCAGGTAACTGAACTTTCGGCACAGGTTGATTACCCGCGTCCGGTTGGCCTTGGCGCTGGGCAGCTGCAGGTAGTCATCGAAGGTGATGACTTGCTCGCTGGGGAAATAGGGTGCCCAGTCCTGGGCGGACTCCACCACGATAAAAAGTCGGGACATTCAGGTTCTTTCCTCAGGGCCGCCTTCGGGCGGCTTCTAATCGGTTTCCACGGGGGTATCAGGGTGATTGCCCCACTCGGACCAGGAGCCGTGGTACCCCTTGATATCAAACCCCAGGCTTTTGCCCACCAAATAGGTAAAGCCACTGCGGTGGTGGCTCTGGCAGTGGGTCACTATGCGCTTGTCCTTGGTTAGGCCGCGCTCGGCGAGGAAGGCCTCGGCGTCGGGACGAATGCGCAAGCCGTTCTGGTGGTCCATCAGTTGGGTCCACTCCACATTCACGGCGCCCGGAATGTGTCCGCCTTTTTGTGCCAGTACCTTCTCGCCCCGGTACTCCGAGGGGCCGCGGGCGTCCCATACAACGAAATCCGGATCTTCGAGGGCTTCCAGAATATCTGGAATTTCCACCACGACACTCGGGTCCAGGCTGACCCTGGCCTCGGTGGGCGGTACCTGCGGGATCTCCCGACTGAGCGGCCGCTGTTCGTTTTTCCAGGCCTGGAGGCCACCGTTGAGGTAGGAGTAGTGGCGATGGCCGATGGCGTCCAGCGTCCAAATAAAGCGTCCGGCCCAGCCGCCGCCTTCGTCGTCATAGACCACAAAATGAGTATCGGGCGTGGCCCCCAGAAACGAGAACAGCCGGTTCAACTGCTCCACCGTGCCAATGCGCCCGGGCGCGGGGGGGATGTTGCTCAGCAGCATTTGAGGGGGGATGTGCAGGGCTCCCTCGATGTGCCCCATTTGATAGCTTTGCTCGCTGCACAAATCCACAATGCGAAGCGTCTCGGGGGGGTGTTCCAATATTTCGGCCAGCGCGGCCGGTTCGAGTATAAGTGGCAGATCGGCCATAGTCTGTGTCCTTCCTAAATACTGCGGTGATGGCATGGCTCACTAGCATAGCGTTGATTGCGCCGGACTCAAGCGGAACTGCCGCACACTGCCGGCAGGCCGTTAAAAAACCGCTGCGGCGGTAACCATGGTTCGCTAGCGAGGCGAGTGCAAGCTGTCGAGAATTTGTTCGCAACTGTTCATTCTCTGGCGGCTGATCTCGCCGGCTTCAAGGGCCTTTTGCAGCGCGCAGCCCGGTTCGCCCCGGTGGGCGCAATCGCGGAACTTGCAGTGCCCCAGGTGGGGGCGAAACTCGACAAAGTTCTCCAGCACCTGGTCCTGGCTCATATGCCACAAGCCAAACTCCCGCACGCCGGGGGAGTCGATCAATTGGCCCCCACCGGGAAAGTGAAAGAGTTCGGCATTGGTGGTGGTATGGTTGCCGGTCTGTCGCTCAGACAGCTCGCCGATTCTGAGCTCCGCCTGGGGCAGCAGCCAGTTGGTCAGTGAGGACTTACCGACGCCGGATTGGCCGACAAATACGCAGGTAAAGTCTTTTAGGTAGTCGGCAAGCTCGCGCATGCCCTCTCCGGTGCTGGCGGAGACCCGCTGCACATGGTAGCCCAGGCCGCGATAGAGCTGCTCCATTTGTTCGATTTTGTCGCGGATTCGATCATCCACCGCGTCGCATTTGTTGATGATCAGCGCCGGGGTGATGTCGCTGGCTTCGGCCGCCACCAGGTAGCGGTCAATCAGGCTGTAGTGTGGCTCGGGGTAGGGGGCAACCACAATCAGAGCGCGGTCGACATTGGCCGCTACGGTTTTCAGGTCGCCGTAAGGGTCGGGCCGGCACAGCTCCGAGCGGCGCGGCATTACCGCTTCCACCACGCCGTAGGGCGAACCGTCGCGCCAGACCACCCGGTCACCGGTGACCAGTGAGCCCAAATTGCTGCGGAAATGGCAGCGTTTGCGCTCATGCTGCTCCGCCAGCGACTCCACCAGTACCAGTGTTCCGAAGTGAGTCACCACTAACCCCTCTTGTTCCGGGCCGAGATTGCTCTCATCCAGTTCGGCGGCCGGCTCCCGTCGGCGCTGGGCACGCTCGCTGCGCTCCTGCTGAATTTTCTGAATGCGCCAGGCCTGGCGGCGGGTCAGTTTGCGCTTACTCATGGATAGGTGATGTCTCTCCCGTGGTCGCCGGTTGTTCCCATTGGGTCGGCGGGTTAGTCTTGTGCGTCTGTCTCAGGCACTTATTGTGCCTGATCCTTTCGGAAAAAGTCTGTAGGGAATCGAATTTATGACCAATGAAACCAATCTGGTCTGGATTGACCTTGAAATGACCGGTCTGGACCCGGATCGGGACGTGATTATTGAAATCGCCACCATCGTGACTGACGCCAATCTGAACATTCTGGGGGAGGGGCCGGTGCATGCCATCCATCAGCCCGGCGAGGTGATGTCACGCATGGATGAGTGGAATACCCGCCAGCACGGCCAGTCCGGTCTGACTCAGCGAGTGAGCGAGAGCAACGTCACCCTGGAGCAAGCCGAAGCAGAAACCATCGCCTTTCTGGAAAAGCTGGTACTGCCGGGCAAGTCCCCCATGTGCGGCAACTCCATTTGCCAGGACCGTCGCTTCCTGGTGCGGGGCATGCCAAAGCTGGAGCGGTTCTTCCACTATCGGAACCTGGATGTCTCCACGGTAAAGGAGCTGGCTCGCCGCTGGCGGCCGGATGTTGTGGAGGGGGTGAAAAAGAGTGGGGCGCACTTGGCCCTGGATGACATCAAGGATTCAATCGAGGAGTTAAAGCACTATCGGGAGCACTTCTTCCGGATGGAGTGACTCGGGGATATGGCGGATGCGCCTTCCGGCTTATCCGCCCTACACTTCGGCATGTGGGGGTTAGGCAAAGCGCACCCACTGCCATACCGGTACCGAGCGAGATGTAGGGCGATGAGATGGTCTCCTCCCCTCTTTAACCGGCATCGCGATGTGCCAAGATAGGGAA